>NZ_JBUZOU010000002.1:0-390394 GCF_055326765.1 Pleionea sp. WD8-19
TGGACAATGCCAGTTCAAAACTGGAACCTGACATTGTCACAACTGGCCATCCACTTTGAAGGTCGATTAGATGGTGAACTAGAACTTTAATTTTTAGGCTGACACAGAATTCTGAACGCCCTCTATTAAGCCCCCTCAATCAAAAACGTAAAAATGTGTTCAGATTTATCCACATTATTATTTCTACTTCTTGATCGAATAAGCCTCAAGCAACCGTCGTCAACAAGGGTTTGCCTTTTGTAATGATCATTGTGTGTTCAAATTGCGCAGAAAAATTACCTTCACCGGAAACCAATGTCCAGCCATCACTTTTCGCTTCGGTGAATTGCGACTTAGTGGATAAAAAGGGTTCTATGGTAATGACCATACCCTCTTCCAAAATCCGTTTATCATTCTTATCAAAATAGTTAGGAATACATTCAGGGTATTCGTGCAAGCTTTTGCCAATTCCATGACTCGCCAGATCTCTTAATGTTTTGTAGCCTGACTTTTTCGCCACTTGCTCAATGGCCCTACCTATCAGGTTTAATTTGTTTCCCGCCTTAGCTACCTTAATCGCTTCCTGCAATGCTTTTTGAGTGCACTCGATTAAATGCTGTTTTTTTGGATGAATCGGTTCAACCAGAAAAGTAAAACCCGTATCGCCAAAATAGCCATTTTTTTCTGCAGAGACATCAATATTAACTATATCACCAGCCTGTATCGTACGACTTCCTGGAACACCGTGTGCGGCTTCTTCGTTAACACTGATGCAAGTCGTTCCAGGAAAGTTATACATCACGCGAGGCGCAGAATGTGCATTGTTTAGTTTCAAAAAATCGTCGCCAATATCATCGAGCTGTTTGGTCGTAATGCCCGGCTTTAAATGCTTTCCCATTTCCTGCACGCAAGCAGCAACAATTTGCCCAATGTGCTTTAAGTGTTTGATATCGTCTTCGGATTGAACAATCAAAAGCTATTCCTGTTTATAAATGAAGCTTAATTGAATATTTACTGATGGGTTACGCTTGGCTTCACCACATCCTATAGAAATCCCGGCAAATTTTTAGCTTTGAATCACTCTTTATAAATACCAACATAAATTTTACCTTCGGTATCAATATATCCTCGGTACATCCCGGATGTATTAAATGAAAATACGGGCTGCCCTTTGGTATCCATGCCAACAATGCCACCTTCGCCTTGCATTTTAACCAGCTTATCTAGAATCACTTCGTCTGCTGCTTGTTGTAACGATATTGTTTTGTACATAACTCTGGCACAAATATCGTGAGCAACCGCGGCTCGAATAAAGAATTCGCCATGCCCAGTGGCCGATATCGCACAACCGTTATTATCCGCATAGGTTCCCGCCCCAATAATTGGAGAGTCACCTATTCTACCGTACTTTTTATTGGTCATTCCGCCTGTTGAAGTGCCTGCAGCTAAATTTCCTGCTTGATCGATTGCAACCGCGCCTACCGTGCCAAATTTTTCGTCGTTAGGCCATGTGCTTTTATTGGTCGATGACAATTTGGTTCCTTCATCTTCAGAAAGTTGTGTTGAATCCGAATCTTCTTTTAGCAGCTCTATCAATTGATTCCAACGGCGTTCAGTAAAAAAATAGCTTTTATCGACTAACTCTACCTTTTGTTGTTTTGCGAACTCCTCCGCACGATCACCGCTCAACATGACATGATTCGAATACCTCATCACCTGAAACGCTAGCTTAATTGGATTTTTCACATGTGAAACACCGGTCACAGCTCCGGCGTTTAAGTTTTTACCTTCCATGATGGACGC
The DNA here is from genome assembly GCF_055326765.1 of Pleionea sp. WD8-19. NCBI lineage: Bacteria > Pseudomonadati > Pseudomonadota > Gammaproteobacteria > Oceanospirillales > Pleioneaceae > Pleionea > Pleionea sp. WD8-19. The sequence continues at coordinate 1,783 of NZ_JBUZOU010000002.1, forward strand.
GTCCATTTCATTGGTTTTATGATGCGTAAATACCGAGCCTTTACCTGCATTAAACAGTTCCGAATCCTCCATAACAGCAATGGAGGCTTGCACCGCATCAATGCTAGAACCACCCTGCTTTAATAACTGATACCCAGCTTGCAAAGCTTCCGCTAATTTTTGCTGATAAGCTTTTTCCAATGCTGGTGTCATGTTTTCTTTTAAAAGGGTTCCGGCTCCACCATGAATGGCAATCGCTACATTTGGATGAGACATTGTGCCCTCTCCCCATACCCAACTGGAACATATCATTAAACTTAATAATAGTGTCTTCATCGTAATCGCTTCAAAGTTTTTGTTTTATTGATATTCTTTAAAAGAAAAACATGATCAAGTTGCCAACGGACAACACAATAATCGCAAGCCAAGTAAATAACGTGCCCCAAAAGCGTCCAAATGAGGTACCCGGATCGCTCCCTAACCCTTGCGCATGTAACACGCGCCCAATAACCAGTAGCATACCCATAGAATGCGACAAATAAGCATTGCCTTGATTGGCTTCATAAAGCCCGAGTAATAGTAACGCAATCGGTATGTATTCGATGGCATTAGAATGTACGCGTATGGCTCTTTCCAGTGATTTATCGTTACCGCTTCCAATGCCAATGCGATATTTACGGCGCATGTACACCACCTGAGCCGCTAAAATGATCACTAAAATCCCGCAAAGCGAACCATAAAGTGCCGTTATGGGAAAAATCATAGAATAATTCTCGTTATTGTAGGGATAAGCGAGAGTATAGAATTTTAACTAAGGAAATTAAACACCTATTGTGAATAGCCAGAAAAGCTGATAAAACACCTTAAGCTTTCATTATTTTTTTAAATTTATGGTCACATCGATATTTTTTCGCAAACTCCACAAATGGCTCGGGCTTATTGTCGGGTTACAACTGGTTTTTTGGGTGGTTGGAGGCTTAATCATGAGCAGTTTGCCCATCGATGAAGTACATGGCGATCACTTATGGAAAAGCGCTGCAGCAAAACCTTTACCAGTAAATAAAATAGAACCCATTGGCAAACTCGCAGCCCAGCATCAACTCAACATCAAGGAGTACACTCTAAAATGGATTGCGGGGAAACCGCTGTACCAAATAAAAACGGTGAACGGTCAAGAATTGTATTTTGACGCACTAAATCATCAAACAATAACACCTATCGATCAAAAGCAGGCATCATCGATAGCCGCCAACTTGTATACCGGTAAAGCCAGCGTTTCCGCTGTAGACTATGTAACCGAAAATTCTACGGAATACCGAAAGAAACTTCCGGCATGGCGAGTTTCATTTGATGATGATGAATCGTCGACCTTCTACATTGCTGCAGCAACCGGTGAATTAATGTCGGTAAGAAATACACAGTGGCGTATTTTTGACTTTGTTTGGATGTTGCACATTATGGACTATGACGATCGATCCGACTTTAATCACCCTCTGCTTATCATTGCCGCACTTCTTGCTGTAATGATCAGTTTTAGTGGTGTTTATCTGGTATTTAAAACTTTTCGCAAACGTGACTTTTTCTGGCTAAAAAAATAACCACTTATTTATTCGGAAGGTAAAACCCAGACTTTTTGCACAATCACCGGGTAAGCCGGTACAAACTCGCCGATTTCATCCACTTCACCTACCGGTATTTGGCCGATTTTGTCGAGCACATCCATCCCTTCGATAACCTTTGCAAACACCGTATAACCATAGCCCAAATTGGTATTATTTCGATGATCAAGGTGGGCGTTATCCGATAAATTAAAAAAGAACTGACTGTCTGCACTGTGTTTATCGGTAAAGCGAGCCATAGCTAAGGTTCCCCGAACATTCTTTAATCCATTCGTTGCCTCATTTTTGACTGGCTCATAAACCTCTATCGGTTGATAGGTTTTGTTAAAGCCACCACCCTGAATGACAAAATCTTTTTCTACACGATGAAAAATAGTGTTATCGTATTTTTTATTTTTAACATAGCGCATAAAGTTTTTGCTGTTGACGGGCGACTTTTCCGAAAACAACTCAATCACAATATCACCATAATTCGTTTGTATTTTCACTTGTTCACTGGCAAAAACCGAAGTCATAAAAAATTGAAAAAGTAAGAAAAAAAGGACATTAAACGTAGAGGTATTCATGACAATGCCGGCATCTTTCATGTTGGATTTGATACAACTATTGTAATCAATTCTTACTGTCATTGCGAAACAGAAAGCAATAATTTCAAGCCATATAGATTGGTTTGGCTATTAGTATCAGGCGACACACTTTATTCGAGTAGATACCTTTGTGCCGCAGTGGTGAAACCACTCTAATATCCATTACCCCCAAAGAATGAACCCCATCGTCACCTCTATGTTGGCGATAAGAGAATATATTGAGCTTCATTATAACCGCTTAATGGTGTAACTGAGGCATCAAAGAGACAGGGAAGTTTAGAAAAAAAATTCGACCAGCCCACAATAATGCACCTATTTAAAAGGGAGTGCTCACTGAGCTGGTCATTGATATATTTAAAGCTAATGCGACTTAATTTCCGCCAGTCGTTTGCTGTTTTTCAGTAAAATATAGTCGGCTAAAATATTACCGGTTTCTTGTAGTTTGAAGTCGTCGTTTTCAAATAGAGTTTCATCAAAGTCTTTCAACGATTTTAAAGGTTCCATACCTTTATCTTTTAAACGCTGATTAACTCGTGCAAGGCGTTGCGCCTTTTTCGTTTCGATTTCATTTTTGCGTTTTTCCAGATTTAACGAAACCGACTTATCCATTTTACGCTCATTGTATTCCGCAATGTCTTCACTCAAATAGCCAAACTCTTTACTGCTTGAACGCCGTAATTGGTGCTTTTCTTGTAACGAGTTAATAAACTCCTGAACCTCATTCACGGGTTCATAACTGGCCTTTTTAATGGTATCCCACTCGAGTGCATTTTCGTAACTGCTTTCGCCATAGTCGTTCCGATCGAATGCGGTTGGAAATAATATGTCCGGTACAACCCCTCGATGTTGTGTGGTTTCACCTGAAATACGATAAAATTTGGATGTCGTCAGCTTTACCTGCCCTAATTGACTGTCGAGCAACCCTCTGAAGTGATTTAAATCTCGCAGTGATTGTACCGTACCTTTTCCAAACGTTTGTTCACCAACAATTAAACCTCGGCCGTAATCCTGAATCGCACCGGCGAAAATTTCGGAAGCGGATGCACTACCACCATTAACCAAAACAGCAAGTGGGCCGTCGTAAAACACGCCTTCATCCAAATCTGGGAAAACATGAACACGATTACGAGAGTCTTTTTGCTGTACCACCGGCCCTTTGTCAATAAACAGCCCAGTTAACTCAACAGCCTCATCAAGAGCACCACCACCGTTATTACGCAAATCGATGATCAATCCATCAACTCCTTGCTTGCGAAATTCAGTGATAAACTTGGCAACATCGCGAGAGGTACTCTTGTAATCGGCAATTCGCTTGTTGTATTTCGCATCCCAATCTACGTAAAACTTGGGAATATCGATAACGCCAAATTTCATTTTTTGATTATTGACTTCCACATCGATGACTTTCGACTTTGCCGACAACTCTTCGAGTTTGACGGTTTCTCGAATCAATTTTACCAATTTGGTTTCACCCGCGACGACTTCATCTTTAGGCAATACTTCAAGCGTAACTTCGGTACCCGCTTCGCCACGGATCAAATCGACGACATCGTCTAAACGCCAGCCAATGACATCTTGTACCGATTCATCTTTTTGGCCAACTCCAACAATTCGATCACCGGCTTTTAATTGCTTCGATTTTTCTGCCGGTGCACCGGTTACCAATTTATTGATTTTGGTGTACACATCATCGACTTGTAAAATGGCACCTATGCCTTCTAACGAAAGCTTCATTTCAATGTCAAAGTTTTCTGCTTCGCGCGGCGAGAAATAAGTAGCATGGGGCTCAATCGTGAGTGCAAAGGCATTCATAAAATACTCAAAGATGTCTTCACTTTTGTTCTGGCTCATGCGACGTTTAGCCATGGTATAGCGCTTGGTTAAAATATCCTTGGTTTCATCCCAGTTTTTTTCCGCAAGAACCAGCGCAAGAGCATCCGCTTTTACCCGTTGGCGCCAAAGTTCGTCTAGCTCTTCCTTCGATTTGATCCAAGGCGATTTTTCACGATCAAAAAAGTAGGTTTCATCGACTGTAAAATCAAAAGGTTTATCGAGCAAGCTGATCGCATAATCGTACCGTTCTAACCAACGCGTTTGAAACACCTGATAGATATCGTAAGCAGGCTTTAATTGACCGCTGATAATGTTGTCATCGATCATGTATCGATAACGTTGAAAATCGTCGATATCGCCCGACAAAAAGTAACTTTTGTTGCCGTCGAGAATATCAATATACTTGTTAAGAATTTTCTCTGATAGCTTGTTATTACGCTCAATATTGGGTTTGAGATAATGCAGTTCAGAAAAAATACGTGCAATATAGCGACTGGAGCGACCATGGCTCGGCTTGGGCATTAATTCGTCGATATTGGTAACGGGAGTCTCTATTAAAGACTTATCGACATTTGTCGTCGCTTGTGGTGGATCTTGAGCGACAACCCCTAATGACAACGCCATCAGAGTTGCAGCAGTGATATGTTTAATGGAGGACGCTGTATTCAACCAATGTAACTTCATAACTACTCAACTTTTCCCAACTTTAGATAAATTCAATGATTTTTGCAGACCTGGAACCCTATACCAGCGTTTCTCAAACAAGTACCAAAAAACCAGTTATCCAGTACAGACCTCGATTTTCAGCGTTTGTTTCATATCCTTTAGAGGTTCCTTGATACTTTATGCCTCTTCAAGCACAACATTGCAAGAAATCATTTCAAGGATTGTGATTGAGATTTACTCAATTGGCCCCAAATTAACTATAGTATATTTAACGCCTTGTTTTTTCTGGATTATTAATGTTAAAGAAAATGAAATCCTGGGCCGAACGGTGGCTAAACCAAGAAACGCCTGCCGGCGCCTTTCCGCAAACCGATTTTGAGAAGTTGCGTTATGGTTTACGACCGGGAGATGTGATTTTGGTCGAGGGTCGAACGCGTGTTTCGGAGGTAATAAAACTCATCACTCAAAGCCGATGGTCGCACGCTGCACTCTACATTGGCCGCCTTCACGACATTGAAGAAGCCGAAGTTCGGGAGCAAGTGCAAAAATTCGCCAACTTCGAAGCATCGGATCAACTCATCATTGAAGGACTGCTCGGCCAGGGAACAATTTGTACCCGCTTGTTAGACTATGAACACGACAACCTGCGAGTGTGTCGGCCGGAAGCTTTGTCGCACGCGGATGCCAAAGCGGTGATTCGCTATGCTGCCAATCACTTAGGCACACCCTACAATGTACGCCAGATGTTGGATCTGGCGCGTTTGCTGTTCCCATGGATGATAATACCCCGACGATGGCGTTCTTCGCTGTTTCGCAGCAGCGCCGGCGAACCGACACGTACGGTGTGCTCATCCATGTTGGCTGAAGCATTCAGCGCGGTAGATTACCCTATCCTACCCAAATTTAAAAAAATCGGAAAAGACCGCATTGAATTAATAAAACGCAACACCAAGCTGTTTACACCCGCCGATTTCGACTACTCGCCTTTCTTCCAAGTGCTCAAGTTTCCTTTTTGGGGGCAAATTGACAAGGCACATTATCGCGAACTGCCATGGAACCAAGACGGCTTGATGGCCAATGACGATGATCAGTTTACACTCGGATAAAATCTCTCGCTGTCCTTTAAATATTTTTTGCGATTTTCTTGCAATTCATAGTATTTGATCTAACTTTTAATCAAAGTGTCCATCAAATTCCCCTAACCCAGGTTACCGAAAGGGCCTGGGTATTTTTTGTGCTAAATTTGCGACCAGGCTTAGAAAACGCTGCGAAGGCGCAACAAAGAGACATTGATAGGAATCAAGCTCCCGGTTACCTTTTTCGGAATCTCAAAGCTTTGAGCGATGGCTTCTTACGCCTGCGAGTCGCCGCCAATAGCAGCAAACCTATCCCAAAGCTCAAGCTTCCGCTACTGGATGATCCAACACTTTGAGCGATGACTGAAACAGAAACCTGCCCACTTGCTGAGGCTCCGAGCTCGTCCGTTACCGTTATTTCAAACACTAAATCCGATGCTTGCGACGGCGCTGTAAAGGAAGCATTCAGTGTATCTGCATTGTTAAGCGTAACGTCTATGCCCGACAGCTGATGCCACTGATAGGTTAATGATTGATTTTCAGGGTCGGATGCCGTTGCTGACAGGCTGACAACTTGGTTAATATTAACCTGAATATTATTTTGAACATTCACTACGGGCGCTCTATTCGCGCCATTTAAAATCACTTTTACGTAACTTGGGTTCTGCAAGGTCGCGCCAGAGGATGGATTGAAAAGACGTATAAAAAAATCTTCTTGTAGCTGGGTGCCTTCAATATCATCAGCGACATTAATATGGATGGATTTATCCGTTGAATCACCAACGTCCCACGTTAATGCCTGCGTGGAAACACTGTAGTCTTCATCTCGTGTTGCACTACCCGGTAAAATCTCGTATTCAACTTCGACACTTTCAGCATCAACTGAGGCATTCACTCTTTGGACATTGATGATTAAGCTGTCACCTCTGTTCACATTAATTTGAGAGTGCGCAAACTGAATACTGCCTTGATCGTTCGCCAGCGTTTTGTCTCTCAATACGTATAAGCCACTATTAATATCACTCACTAAAATGAGTCCGGAAGGTAAAAAAGGATAAACGCCCCACGCGCCATTGTAAGTTGCATTATTACTCGATGGAAACGTGTCAAAATATCCGACGTGTTGAGGTGCTGATGGATCCGTAATATCGAGAATGGTCAAACCTCTTTCATAGTTTGACATATAATATCGATTACCACGCACAAAGCCATTGTGATCAATGGCCCCTGTCGGCCCTGTCCATTGCCCAACTTGCACAGGAGCTCGCAAATCATCGATCTGAAAAATTCGAACGGTCGAGTTTAAACCCCCACGGATTTCATCAAACTCATCGTGCAATAAAATATACCGCTTGTCTTCCGTTACCCAGCCAGAGTGAATGTACTGAGCGGATAAAGGCACATCATCATACCCAATGCTCGATAATTGCCGAGTGTCCGATGGCGTCGTAATATCCCACAACAACATTTCTTTTTCATTAAAGTCGACAAAAACACTGCAACCGGTGGATGTCGCATTAAAGCAGTCATTGTCTTTTCGAGCGTCGTGAATTAAAACCGAAGCACCATCATGAGTATATCCATTAAAACTCGACTGATTAGACTCTAGCGTAATCGTTTTAGGGTTCGCTAGTGAATAACTGTGAAACGATCCCGAATAACGGCTCGCACCAACCAGCTGCAATTGAGCTTCTGTATTTTCTTGGGCAATGTTTAACGAATGATCCACGTTACTGATATAAATATTGTGAGCATTTCCAACACTGTTGTTTTGCTCTTCCAACAATATCGAGTCAGGTAAACTGTTTAAGTCGATTATCGTTACACCATCGGAGGCACCATCAACCGTACAATATGCGTACGCTTGCCATGCACCTTTTTGCTGATCAAAATATTGATAGACTTTGATATCTCGCCAAGTCGCAGAACTTCCGCCGATTGTTCCAACTTCAACAGGGTTTTCTGGGTCGATTAAGTCAAAAACCGCAATGCCATTGCGAACCCCCATGATCGCGTACTCTCTGCCTGTATTCAGGTCCACATGCCCCCAAATATCGCTGCCCGAACTGGGATTAGAGCTGAAAGCGTTTAAAGGTACATGGGCGACCAAGTCAACGTTGTCACAAGGGAAACTACCCGCCATCCCATTATCACACGCTTGACGACTTTGCTTTTGATCTAACGCTTCAATGGCTTTCAACTTTTGCATGAGCTCAGAAGAGTGATTCAGGCTTTTTCCATCCGAAATCACCCGAAAGCCTTTCGCGCGTAGCGCTTCCGCCATCTCAGCGGGCACGCCATAAAGATTGGTGACGTTAATATCTGGGCTTTGCACCTGGAAATGATCAAATCGATTATACCCAGCCAACACAGGTACGATGTCACTGTTTAGATAAAATAGATCTTCAACGGACTGAACAAAATAATGGCCGCTCGCGACGAGCACTCGGTCGCCTTTATTGACTCTTTGAGCGGCATAGCCAATCGTTTTACACGGTCGCAATGGGTTATCACAGAAACCGACGTTTTTACCTTGTTCTGCAACATAACGATCTTTGTTAGGCTCCGAGTGTGGGTAAACCAGGCCAACATAAACCAAAAGCAAGAATAAAACTAAGGCGCTTTGTTCTGATAATCGGATCATCGTTATTTCCTAACCCAAGTCAAGCAGATACCAGTTATACAATATAAGGCATTAGAACACGTTAATTAGTTTCAAAAAGTTGAATATATACATCAATAATGGCACAAATTGCCTATTATGTTGTTAATATAGGCACGATGATTGCCCAACAATCAAGATGATTACACTCCAGCTTGGAAGAGTCTTAAAATGAATACTTACTTTAAAATGATAACGTTGTTTGTCTTCACAATGGGACTACTGGCTTGCCAAAAGCCAACGCACACCCATACTGTAGCGTTTTCACCAATCTATAACGCCAAAAAATTTGAATGCAATGAAAACTTTAGAAAAAGTGGACATAACTGGTCGTTAACGCAGCTGCAATTTTATCTTCACAATATACAATTTAAAGATTCCGATAACCAATGGCACTCGGCTTCAGTGGCAACACCGCCTCATCCTCATCGCGATATTGTACTGTTAGGAGGCGTTTGCGGAAGCGCCTTCAACTGGAACCTGCAACTTAATAGCGAAGTAACGCCAGAAAAAGTCACTGCCATTCGCTTCACGCTTGGTGTTCCTTTTGAATTAAACCACCTAAACCCAACGACGCAACCCGCACCACTCAATCAACCGGATATGTTCTGGACTTGGCAAACCGGATATAAATTTCTGCGACTTGAGTTAGCTGCCGAAAACAATACTTTCCTCTTCCACCTTGGCTCAACCGGATGCGAGTCGCCAGCGGCGGTGAAAGCCCCACAAAAAGCCTGTAAAAACCCCAATCGATTCACCATTGAACTGGATAACTTTCAAGCAGGCAAAACCATTGCGGTGAATTTGTCACAACTTTTGTATGACTTTCACTTGATCTCATATCCCACGTGTAAGTCCAATCCAGAAAACGAAACCTGTATTATTTTATTTCCACGAGTGGGTTCGGAAGGTGAGCAGCAACTGTTTAATGTTATATGAAAATTGTTGTTTATTTATTTGCACTCTTTCTACTCACCGCCTGCGATAAACAACAGCATCCATCTGATTTTTCCTGGCCACTAAGAGAAGGGTTCCCAAAACCACAAGTGCCGGAAAATAATGTCATGACCCAAGCGAGAGTAGAACTCGGCCGGCATTTGTTTTACGACAACAATCTTTCGTTCAACCGAACGCAAAGTTGCGCGTCTTGTCATCAGCAGCAATTTGCGTTTGCTGAACCTTTAAAAACATCCATTGGTTCCACTGGAGAAGTTCATCGGCGCAATGCCCCCGCGCTGGTAAACATCGCCTACAACAAAGTATTAACCTGGGCACACGATGGTTTAACCGATATCGAAACACAGCTGCTGCTCCCCATGTTCGGTGAAGAACCCATAGAACTTGGCATTACCGGACACGAAGATGACGTTTTACAGCGATTTTTTAGCCCCAAGTATCAAGCATTGTTTGCAAAAGCTTATCCTAACGAAAACATTTCATTTAATACGATCAGTAAAGCCATCGCGAGCTTTGTACGCAGTTTGATTTCATTGAACTCCCCTTTTGATCGTTACGCTTATGATGGAGACGACTCTGCACTTTCGCCGTCGGCACTTCGAGGCATGAATTTGTTCTTTTCCGAAAAATTAGAATGCCACCATTGTCATGGAGGCTTTAATTTCACTCAGTCGACGTTTCATGAGCAACTGATTGTTGATCGACGACCTTTTCACAATACAGGTCTTTACAACGTCAACGATGATGGTGCCTACCCCGCTATCGACGATGGGCTTTTTGAAATTACTTTAAACCCGAAAGATCACGGCCGCTTTCGAGCACCAACATTAAGGAATATCGAACTCACCGCTCCCTATATGCACGATGGAAGCCTAGCAACCTTAGAAGAGGTTATTGAATTCTATGCAGCTGGTGGTCGCACTATTCTCAATGGGCCAAACAAAGGTGATGGACGGAAGAATCCATTAAAGAGTCCCTTTATGAAAGGCTTTGATTTAACCGAACAAGATAAAAACGATTTAATGGCCTTTTTGATTTCTTTAACCGATCACGCGTTTACACTCAACGAAGCTTATTCCAATCCCAACAACTGAGTTTAAACGCACGCGTTTAAAACCCATCTTGAGATTCACAATAACCTGTCACTGGATTTCTGTACAAAAGTATGTAATTTATGACGTTTTCGATTAAAAGAATAAGGAAGGTACATGAGATCAATTGTTCAACTTGCCGTATCTGGCTTACTAGTCGCTAGCTCATTCAGTTTTGCCAAAGAGCAAAAGCTTAGCTTTACCTCGACCGAAGTGGCTCCCGGGATCTTCATGCTGATGGGTGTCGGTGGCTTTACCGGTGGTAATATTGGATTATCGATTGGTTCTGATGGTGTGGTTATGATTGATGACTCTATGCCACCAATGCTCGACATAATGAAAACAGCAATTAAAAGTGTAACGGACCAACCGGTCGACTTTTTGATCAATACCCACGTTCATGGTGACCATACAGGCAACAACGCAACAATGGCTGCAGAAGGCACTTATATCGTCGCGCATGAAAATCTGCGAGAGCACATGCTCACTAAAGGCATTTTTGACGGAAAAACGAATATTAAAGCCACCCAATCCATGCTTCCTGTGATCACGTTTTCAGAGTCCATGAACTTTCATTTAAACGGTGAAAACTCCGAGTTAATTCATGTTGCTCAAGCGCACACCGATGGCGATGCCATCATACATTTTAAAAATGCCAATGTGATACACACGGGAGACGTTTTCTTTAATGGTATGTTTCCTTTCATCGATCTTGACAGTGGTGGCAGTGTTGCAGGGTATATTTCCGCACAAAGAAAAATACTGTCTCTTTGTAATGAGACAACCAAAATCATTCCTGGCCATGGCCCTCTAGCTCATAAAGCCGATCTTGAAAGTGCCGTTGCTATGTTAGAAGAATCCAGCAGCATAATCACGAAACTCATTAAGCAAGGTAAATCCGAAGATGAGGTGGTTCAGCTGAATCCATTAAATCAATTTGATAAACAATGGAACTGGCCATTCATCACCACTGAACGAATGACGCGCCAACTTTACAAAGGACTGAGTCAAAAGCAATCGCACCATCACACACAATCCACTCATTCACATTAATGCTGAAAGGGAGCCTTTATTCAAGGCTCCCTTAAATTAACCAATTAAAACTCTAGGCGTGCAATTAACGACACATATCGCGGACTTTGATACGTTTGTGTTAATCCATAATTTGGACCACTCCACTCCTCTACATCAATGGCAGCATCATGGCCAAATAAGTTAAACACGGTTGCTTTAAGCAATAAGCCGTCGAACACATCTTCATTTCGATAGCTGTAAGATAAATCAAACTTATGCGTCCACGGTAAATTGCCCGCTGAACCACGGGGTGCCGGATTGCCATTTTCATCATAAAATCCACCGATGTACCAACGGCTGACACAATCACTCCAAGGGCTATCGGGCGCACAAGAGTCGACACCTTCTGGATGCGGATTTAACGTATTCAATGGTCGACCGGAAGCCCCCCGATACACCAACCCTAGCGTTTGAGAGTCGGTTAAGTCATATATCGCAGACAATTTTACCGAGTGACGACGATCATTCGGTAAATCACCGTAAGCGTGATCCAATGCATCACCGTAGTCGTAGTCGGAAGTCCATCCAGGGTCCGCTTGCCCATTGGTCGTTTTTACCAAACCTTCTGTGTTACCGAAACTGTGCGACCAAGTGTAAGACGCATAAATTTCCAAGTTATCCGTAACCGGACCTTCTAAAATAAAATCCCAAGCAATGTACTTTCGTTGAGGCTTCGCCAATTGGAGTTCTGACGGAGTCAATGTAATGTGATCAACATTCCCGTCACCATCGAAGTCATAGGCAATTTGCACTTCTTCTCCCGGATTGGCCAAAATGTAAAAGCTGCTTTGTCCCGTGTTGTTTTCAATGCCCAGCTCTTCAAGTTTACCGGATAATACGGGCATATAATCGGTATCTTCAACACTGCGCTTTAGCTCATTAAATGTCGCTCGCACACTGGCGGTATAATCAGAAAACTGAGTCGCGTATCCAAATGAAATTTGATCGGAGTACATCGCCTTTAAATTTTTAGACGCAATCAAATTAGGATCAGTAATTCCGACCTGACGATAATAACGATCAACCAAATTAGTGCCACGTACTGGAGAACCGTCTGAGTTTAATGCCGGTTGTTCACCTGGCGTAGGGTTTTCGTAATAGTCAAAATACTCAACCGACGAACTGCCTTGTGTAATATTCATGCGCGCGGCCACTGGCTGATAATAGCGACCAAAAGACGCAAACACTTTGTGCTCTCCTTTGCCGCCGATATCCCAAATAGCAGCCAATCGAGGTGCAAAATTACCGTCCATATCCACATACTTTTCACCACTGGAAACGGTATTAGCAAACTCAACGTAACGCAGTCCGTAATTAAACGTCCACTCTTCCGACATTTGCCAACTGTCTTGCACATAAAACGCATCCGATGACACCGTTGAATCAGAAAAGCGATTACGTACGCGACGACGAATGAACTCTGTACCGTCCGGTACACCGTCTAAAAATGCTTGATAACCAACATTCCCAACTTGCGTTGAATCCTGTCCGGAAATTCCATACAACCACCAACCGGTTGCGGCACTGTCATCCAGGTCGTTGATGTCTCCGACGGCAACACCATTTTGTCGGCTGTTGTGATACACATCGATATCGTAACTATCAAACCCAAAAGAAACCCTGTGGTTGTCAAGATCCAAATGAAAGTCTGCTCGAAATTGCTCTCGTGTAAACTCTCTTGGAAGAATAGACGCGTTACTATGCGTACTGTAGGTTACGCAGGTTCCCGTAATACAGTTTTGAACTAATGGTCGATCATTCGCAGGAACCGGCTCTTCTTCCTCTAACGTTTCTCCCCAAACAACATCAAGAGAAAACCGGTCTGAAAACTGACCGCGATAAGTTACGCCTCGAAATTGTCCCCCATCTTTTCCGTAAGATTTCCCATCGCCTTCATCTATGGGTAAAACAATATTATTGGCAGAATCGTAGGGGTAGGTAACCGTTTCCCACTCTCGAGCCGTATTAAAAGCAGTAATGCCCAGTGAGTGGTCTTCTGAAAGGTGCCAATCTAAATTGATGAACCAGCGATCGGACGTCGTTTCCGTTGATGAAAACGTTGAGTTGCCTGCACCTTCGCTGTTCGTTGTTTGTGGGTTGAACAGTGCGTAAAAAAACGCTCTATCGTGCACAATGGGTCCGCTTGCCCAAACACTGTATTCACGAAACTTTAGTGAATCACGCTCGTTATTGATCATAAAAGAGTCGGGATCATCGTTTAATCGGACAGACTTATGTGGGTCATAAAGCGACGAAGGATCGAGACGGTATTGACCGCCAAAGCGATATTCATTATCTCCTGACTTTGATACCGCATTAACAATACCACCTAACGCTCCACCAAACTCAGAGGTTATACCGCTTGTTTGTACGTTGGTTTGGGCGATCGCTTCCCATGGCATGGTGAATGCGCCAAGACCTGACTCAATTTGAGTAATATTAATGCCGTTTAGGTAATACCCATTTTCGGCCGAAGAAGCCCCCCCAATGGAGCTTGCGCCGCGAAAAGAATTTGGTGCGCCATTCTCTACCGTTCCGGGCGTCATCAACACCATCGACTCAAAACCATTTTCAACCGGCATGATTTGCATGTCTTCGTAATCGAATGATCGTCCGGCGGTGGTTTCAGCCATATTGAGCGATTGAACGCGACTCCCAACGACCTGAACGAAGTTTCCTCCTCCATTCCCCAACACCGTATCGACAATGGTTGGTTCACCAATAATAATGCGAACCCGTTGCGTTTCTTTGTTATACCCTTCACCGACTATTTCAACCTCATATTCGCCTACGGGTAAATTACGTAACGCGTAATCACCCACATTATTGGTGGTCACACTTCTAACAATACCCTTAGATGTATGGCGAACAACTACTGTTGCATTGCCAATATCACGACCACTGCTTGATTCCACATGCCCTCGAATTTCTCCGCCGGTATCCGCAGCAAATAGTGAACCGCCAGATAGCGCGACAACAACGGCGGTCGCTATGATTTTTAATTTCATTTGATATTCCTCCTACCTAATGTCATGAGTTGCAAAACCCCGAGTTAACTTGTGATGGTTATCAAGTTATAAAATCACGCTATCACAGCAAACTTTTTGTATACAATATACATATTTGAGAATGTGTTTTTTTGAGCGAAATATGTCGATTTAATACAAAACGGAAAGTCGCTTTTGTGCTTTACAACAATCCGTAAAATAATCTGGCAGGAAAATCTCACTCTGCTAATATCAATTCATGAGCAGTGCCGAACAAAAAAAAGCTGAAAGACGTGTTTACACCCGCAAACGATTGCGTTGGGCAGTAAAATTAAGAAGTAATACGGAAGATTTGATAAGCACGCTAACGGTCAATATTTCTTTTGGTGGTATTTACATCGAAACCAGTGACTTTATTGAACAAAACACGCCGGTTCTCTGTCTTTTAGCCGTTAACAATAATCCAAAGCAATTAATTAAAGTTCCATCTAAAATCGCGCGTATTGTGTTTTTAGCCTCCAACCGAGGATACGGATACGGCGTTGCTTTCGGTGGGTTAAGTAAAGAGGCGCTGGAACTCCTTAAAAAATATTTGTTATAAAATAAATCCTTTTTAAAACTTAGTATGAAAACTCAACTCTATCGTTCGAGGTGGACCTATAGCAATTTGATTGGGATAGAAGATATCGCCCCAAGGCGCATAATCTTGATCGAACACATTTCGAATGTTTAAAGCGACTCTCGAGTTAAATCCGGTTTCGTAAGCCACAAACACATTGGCCAATGCGTATTCCTTTAATACGACAGAGTTTTCAAAGTTGACAAATCGATCACTGACATAACGAATACCACCACCAATTTCGATCGGATAATCCCAAATATAATTATTGCTAAACCAAACATTCGCCACCCATTCTGGCACATTAGGTGGTGTATTTTGTGACGCATTAACACCAAAGTCTGGATCGACAAATTTACCGTACTTTGCATCCGTATACGCAATGTTGCCGCCCACTCGAGCGTCTGAAGAAAATTTATGTGACAATGCAAACTCGATACCTTGTGAAGACTGCTCTCCCGAGTTACCAACCGTATCGTGCGTTACTAACAATAAAATATTACTGCGCTTAATATCAAAAAGGGCACCGGTAAATTCAGTCGTTCGGCCACTGGAAATGTATTTCATTCCGCCTTCGTATTGTCGAATATCACTGTAATCGAAGTTTTCATTGGCATTAACTAAAAGCGTATTCGATCCAACGGGATCATGGCCTGTACTCCACTGAGCATAGATCGAGAGGTTATTGGTCAACCGGAAATTGGTCGCCAAACGGTGTGATGTAGGCTTTAATGTTCGAGAAAAACTGTCTTCCGCAATATAGTCTCCATTCACATCAAAGTTGTCTCTCGTTAATTGAATTTTTTCAGCTCGAATACCCCATAACCAAGTCCAATCTTTTGAAACCCACATCATATCTTCAAGTATTAGAGCGAATACCTTGATTTCGGTCGGACTGGCTCTTTTATCTAACGGACCAAAAGCACCCCGACTGGGCATAAAAGGATCGACACTGTCCCCGTCCGGAAATCCTCTCTCTCTTAAAAAATCCGTTTGACTTACATCAACACCCAAATACAACTCGTTGTCCATTTTACCAATATCAAGCTTCCACGTTGAATCGAATTGAAACCCGTAAAGATCATGATCATGAAAAACAAAAAATCGATCCCGATCGATTTGCTGTGTATCCGAGTTAAAAACATAACTTTCCGCATTTTGCCAAGCTCTTCGGGCATGGAAGTGATACAACTGAAGCTTCACTTCGTTGTCATTATCTAATGTCCAACGATTCAGCAGACGACTCCAAAGGTGCTTCGAGTCGGAACGTTGGTCAAACACATTGTAATTATTGAACCGCATTTGCTCGTCTAAGACACGCCCATCGTTCGTTTCAATTACGCCACGAATTGGGTTACGAGCAAATGACGCGGGTACCAGAGGTGTGCCCCAATAAGCCGGTAAATCATCTTTTAAATAATCAAAACTTAATAAAGTTTCGAAATTTTCCGTGTGTCGATTTAATAATGAAAAAGTCATATTCAACGAACTGGAACGCGTATTGTCTACCCAGCCATTTGATGTGGCTCGATTCAAGTCCACACGTAACGCAGAGCTTTCTTTCAGCGAGTGATTAACACCCAACGCCCACTCGTTGGTATTGTAGGTCGCATTGGACCCAAACAATTCGGTTGTCGTCCCTCCGGTGAGCTCGGGTTTTTTAGTAATCATATTGATCACACCTGAAGCGGTACCTGCTCCGTATTTGAGTGTGGATGGACCTTTTAATATTTCGATGCTTTTCAAATTAAACGTATTTTGAGGACGCATTGTCATTGAAGCAGGCCCTGTTCGAATACCATCTCTGAGGATGATCACAGAATCCCGTATAAACCCTCTCATTGAAAAGCTTGAAGGTTCCGCGGGTGACTCGCCTGAAATAACGCCGACTAAATTCTCGGCGGCTTCGGTCACACTTTTTAAACCTCGAGCTCGTGTTGTTTTGCTGGTGATAATATCGATGGACAAAGGCAGCTCCAATGCACTCACTGAAAATGGATTGCCGGTTTCAGGAACTTCATCGAGTTTGAGTTGACGAACAGCGGCACCGGTCACTCTCACGGCCAACAACTCTTCCAAAGTCATATTAAATAAATCTTGAGACTTATCTTTCTTGACCTCTTCAAGCGTACGCTCCGAAGCAATGACATAATGTGAAAACACAAATAAAAACCACAAGAAGCAGTGGCGCATAATCATAATCACCAATATTTAATGTTTAAGGTTTATTGAATGAAGCTAAAAGCAGTATAGTCAAAAAAGTCGGAGAACGTGGCGGGATTAAGACAACAGCTCTAATCTATATCATTGATACAAAAGCGTAATTTTTACCTATTTACAAACGTTATAAGCACTATTGCCATCCTTGGCCGTGTTAATTTTACCTCACAGGAATCTCGAGTTTAGATACAAGAGATTTTGAAAATTTAAACTCCAAGGTATACGGCAACAACGTAGGTACGGCGTACAAAAGATCGAAAGTATCAATCGCTACGGCAATTCGATGACCCGCTGGAACATTGTATGCGGTAGCAACCAAGTCCCAATTCACTTGTTGCGTTTCAAACACTTTTGCATCGTGGCGAGTAACCGGCCCATGCGTGATCAACCGCGCCATTCCATTAGGAGAAACATCATACAGGTAGGCATTCATTTGAAACTTCGAGTATGAAGGCTTCACTTGCACTTGCAATTTCGGAATGCCCCGAATTTTGAGTTCGCGATTTAAGGGCTCACCTTCAAATACAATGCCATTTACCCGGCTAATACTGGCAAGAGGCACCGTGACTGGAACATCGAGATGCGCATCAAGCAGTTGCGATAAAATAGGAATGCCCGTCGTCGCCAAGGTATCCAACCCACTGATGATCACGTCAGTTTTTCTCCACCAAGGCTTATAAGGTGAGCTCCTCAATTCGCCATTAGAAAACAAACCACGATCCGCCAGATAATACGTTTGATTGCTTACCGAAGGACTTGGCCAACTGTCGAATAAGTCTCGTGAATCTTCATTCGCCAGCTTCATAGTGGTTGAAGGTTCGTCCATAATGCCAGTGTCTTCACCCTTTAACCAATAATCAAACCAACGATGTGTATTCGTCCAGGTATAATTCTGTAACCCAATTAAACCAAACCCTTCTGCTGAAGCGTGGGTTCCTTGATTCAAGTCCAAACGTTTTGGACCGGTCAATTGCTGATAAAACTGAATCAGGTTGTTGGGTTGGAAAAGATTATCACCAAAGCTGTTTGCAAGATAAACCGGTGCTTGCCGATCGTTTATCGCTTGTACAAGAGGACCTACTGAGCGCTCTTCAGCCCATTCGATCACTTCCGGAATATCTTGATGAGTGATTAAATTCCAATAGTTTTGCGGAATCGACGCTTCCAGATTGGCCGTAATCAGTCCGCTGGTTACTAATAAAAACCCCCAGAACATACGCGGCGTTTCAAATTGATACAACGCCTGTTCTAACGATGCCCAAGTACTCATAGCTACCGCTGTTTTTAAGCGTGGCTCCAACGCTAATCCTACCGTTGCAATCCCAGAGCCATAAGAAATACCACTGATTCCGATATTATTAACATCTACCTGAGTATTGCTTTCTAACCAATCGATGATAGCACTCAAGTCGGCCATGTCTTTTTCGCCGGCCACATTAACCTCTCCAGAGGAGCATCCCCAACCTCGAGCGCTGTAACTAAAAACCAGATAACCTTTTTCCGCAAAAGATTTTGCCTGCACGATGTACTCATGCTCATCAAGCACCCAGCTGTTTACAAAAATTATGGCTGGATACCCAGCATTCCCAGGAGAAATTTTTGGCGTAAACAAGTTGCCTGCAATGGTTACACCGTCGTAGGAAGTGACTTCGATACTGTCATCAAATTCATACCGCTCGGACTCGGGTAACTGAATTTCAAAACAGATTTGAGCTTGTGCGGAAAAAGAAAAAAGCAGCAACCAGACAACACAACTGAGTCGCACAACACGTGTGATAAATGTTTTCATGGCATTGGTCCTGTAGTGGATTGTTTTTGTTGTTCGTATTTTATCCAACCACATATCGGAGGTCTGATCATCTTACCAGATGAGATTTTTATAAATTCTTTTTTTTCTGAGATTATTTTGTTTCAAACACCCAGCTACCTTATTGTTTTTATTACATTATTTTTATCTTGGTCGTTCACTTTTAATTTTTTTCACAAAAAACAAAATGTGCAAGTGCAATATGAAACCGGAAAACCCAGCAGCGAGGAAATTGGGATAAATCAAAGCGGTACTCGCAGAACGGCAGGAAGAATGGACCCAAATTAACACTCCACTGCTCTTTAAAAGTTGACAAAAAAACGATTCAGACTTAACTTTGTAAGCGCTTTCATAACACACCTCATGTTTAACGCGTTAAAGAGCCCAATACACAAAATCGTTCCAGTTTAGAGGTTCACATCGCATTCCAAAACTAAGGTGTCCGTGTTCACCCTGAGCCGGTAGTCGTTGGTTAAGAACAGTTCAGAAAGATAAAGGAGAAAACCAATGCATCGCAGGGCCGTATCGACTAAATGTAAGCCTTCATTCTTGAGCATCACATTATTGGGTTTATGCATTTCTATTTGGAGTTTTACACCGCTTCACGCCGACCTGTTACTCGAAGCTGAAAACTATCAACGTTATTTTGATACGACGCCAGGAAATGCAGGCGGAGCATTTCGCACCGATAACGTTGATATTGAGCCCACATTGGATCAAGGAGGTGGCTTTAATGTCGGTTGGACCGACAGCGGAGAATGGCTGGCGTTCGATTTTGAAAGCGTGGCTGGAACCTACCAGCTGATATCGCGAGTCGCCTCTTTACCCGGAAATGCTCACTATCGCATTTTAGTGGACAACCAATTAATCGCCTCAGACACTGTCGCTTCCACAGGAGGTTGGCAAAACTTTGAAACGCACACGTTAGCGCAAATCCAGCTAACCGAAGGCAGTCATACATTACAAATCGCAATAGACGGCGGAGAATTCAATTTAAACTGGATCCAATTATTAAAACATGACGATGATGACGGCGATGGTGTTTTAAACGAGCAAGATCAATGCAGCGACACACCACCGAATACACCAGTGGATAACCATGGTTGCCCAAACAATGCCGACACCTATGGTATTGAAAATCCGCAAGCCAATAGCATCCAATTTTATGTTGAGAGCGAGCAATGGGCGATTGTGCATTACCAAATTAATCAGCAACCACAGCAAAATATTACCATGTCCAATAATAATGGTCGCAATACGTTGCTTCTCGAACACTTAAATGACGGGGATCTTATTAATTACAACTTTACTTATTGGGATGTAGCCATTAATGGAGCCAAAGATACACCTCTGTCTCAATACACACATCATTTCGATTCCACACCGTCAGACAGCGACAATGATGGTGTATTTGATGACGATGACGAGTGCCCGAACACAGCACCTAATACACCGGTTAACAGTGTTGGCTGTCCTCAAAGTGAACCTGATAGCGATGGTGATGGTATAGCAGATGCACAAGATGCATGCCCTAACACACCTTCAGGCACACCTGTTGATGAACAAGGGTGTCCTCACGACACGGATCTCGACAGTGATGGGGATGGCGTTACAGACGACATCGATTTATGCGCAAATACGGCTAGCGGTGTTGCCGTCGATCAAAATGGCTGTCCCATCAATTCTCTGGGTGAAATAGTGCCACTTTATGACGCGTCTACACCATTAGAACCCGCCATCACTTACGATCGGGGTGATGCATTAGTAACCCGTTTTTCCGATCGCGCGCGCGATCGACACGCAAAAGAAAACCACTTTCAAGCTTACGATCATTACCTCGCGTTTTACTGGGAAAACCGGACTGCAAGTATTGAAATCGTTGATTACATTGCCAAGGGTGGTGATCGGATTCGTATGAATGTCACTACGCAAAGCAAACTACGAAGCCGTGAAGCAGAAAACCGTTGGTTTTATCTAGGCACCGGAACACTGGCCCACTACTGTGACAATTTATCCATGAACGAGATCGATACAACGCACTACTGGCGAGAAGGCACCTACAACTGTCGCGAAGGTCGCCCCATTCAAATCGGTGACAAAATCGAATTTGAAATCAGTCAGTTTCTAGATGAAACAACGTTACCCAGAGGCCGCGCAAACTATTACGGAACCACCTATTTATATATTGTTGGACAAGGCTTAGTGCCTTGGGATGTTACGGACAAAGAGGTTTTTCAAGCGGGGAAGCTTTATCAACGAGATTCCATTCCCGTACCCGAAGAGGCTCGACTTGGAGGTGATACAACATTGCACGTACAAATGACTGCGGAACCCGATGGTCACTTTCAACAAATGGCCAACAACATAGGTTATGACAATGGACAGCCGTTTGTATTAGGTCGTAGAGTGCATCACTCATCGTTTGTCGATGGTTCGCACGATGAACATTCAGAAAATGGCGTTTTCGATGTCGCTGTGAATAAAGCCGGCCCACTTTACATCGAGTCGCGGTGCTCTAGTTGCCATGTAAGAAATGGGCGCGCAAAAGTTTTGGACGTGGGAACGCCATTAAAACATTGGGTTTTTAAAGTGGGAGACGCATTAGGCAACCCACACCCGAAATTAGGTCGTGTTTTACAAACTGCGGCGGTTCCAGAAACGCAGAGTGAAGGAAACGTTTTCATTTCTCATTACTCCGTTCACAATGGATTACGCAAACCCCATTACCAGTTCAGTGACACAACGCCAGAAACGTTTTCTGCCCGTCTTGCACCGCAATTAAATGGACTTGGTTTACTCGAAGCCATTCCGGAACAAGCCATTTTAAATCTTGCTGATGAAACCGATCGGAATGGTGACGGCATTTCTGGTAAGCCACAAATGGTCTTCGATCCATTAACCGGTGAAACGCGACTTGGACGATTTGGCTACAAAGCAGCAACCAGTTCCTTAAAACATCAAATTGCGGCAGCTTTTAATACGGATATGGGTGTCATGACGTCGTTGCTACCGACACCAGATTGTGGAAGTGAGCAGCAAAATTGCGGGAACATCGGCAGTGAGCTGGACGATCACCACCTTGAAAACTTAGTCAAATACATTGCGTTGTTGGGCGTAAGACCACAGCGTAACTACAACGATGATGCCGTGGTACGAGGCAAAACGGTTTTCCGTCAAATTGGCTGTAATGGTTGTCATGTCGAAACGTTCCAAACCATTGCCTACCATCCTTTCGCAGAATTGCGTAACCAAACAATACACCCCTATACCGACTTACTGCTTCACGACATGGGAGAAGGACTGGCCGACACACTCGGAGAAGGAGAAGCATCAGGTAGTGAATGGCGCACTGCTCCATTGTGGGGGCTCGGTCTTTCGGCTTGCGTTACGGGTGGAGTCGCTGGACAACGCGGGTGGGATGCATTCGGCCTAGATGGCCATGAGTACTGTACTCCACACCACAATTACTTGCACGATGGTCGTGCCAGAACCATTGATGAAGCCATTCTATGGCATGGTGGCGAAGCGCAAAACGCCAGAGACTCTTATCGCTCTCTTCCCGAAAACGAAAAAGACGATCTCCTCCAATTTTTGCAATCGCTTTAGTATGAGCCCGGAGCTTTAAAGGATTAAAGCTCCTGAATTAACTGAACAAACAGTGCAACGAGCGCTGATTTACCTTTCATTGAGACGATTCAATTTTGCGGTGCAAAACTGTATAATTTCGAATCAATTTACGAAATTGCAGTACTCCATGTTAAAACAATGTTTTTTATTTCTATTATTCTCGTTGCATGCAAAACGCTTTACGCACAAGCAATAAGTCCTTAAGTATTCACGACTTTCTCAAAGGCCCCTTCTTTTTGCTTTGTTTGTCTTACTTTTTGAGATAAACCTTCATTAATTTTTACCAAGTAATTTTATTTCATTTAAAGTATCAGAAAATTTTTAAAGAAATAAAAAGAGACACCTGTGAGCGAAAAAGTAAAGCGATTACAGCACATCGATTTAATGCGCGGCTTAGTGATTATTCTTATGGCGCTCGACCATACCAGAAACTACTGGGGCATCACTCAGTTTGATCCTACAGATTTATCGCAAACCACCCCAGAGCTTTTTTTAACGCGATGGGTCACCCACCTATGCGCACCTGTTTTCGTATTTTTAAGTGGCGTTAGTATCTGCTTATACGGCAATAAAATTCAATCGAAAAAGGCACTGACTCAATATCTGTTGAGTCGTGGTTTCTGGTTGGTTCTACTTGAATTAACGATTGTTAACTTTTCGTGGAATTTCGACTTGGGCAACTTTTTTGTACTTCAAGTTATTTGGGTGCTTGGCGTTTCCATGATAATCATGGCAGCACTCATCTGGTTACCAAAGTTCTGGGTAACATTGATGGCTATAGCCATTTTACTCGGGCACAACGCCTTAGATAATCTTCAGATTGCAAATACCAGTGATTTGCATTGGTTTTGGTCTTTTCTCCACCAAAGCAGTTTACATAAAATCACCGAACAACTCTCCGTTTATGTCGCCTACCCTTTACTACCATGGGTCGGCTTAATGGCTTTCGGTTATGTCACGGCGCCTTGGGTTGCAAATGCAGAAAGTAAACAGCTACTGCATGCCGGTTTGTTACTGATCTCTGTTTTTGTGTTTTTGCGATATTTTAATATTTACGGAGAACCCATTCATTGGGATACGCAGGACCAAGGCATTATTTACAGTGCTTTATCGTTTATCAACCTTAATAAATATCCGCCTTCTTTACTTTATTTAATGGCGACATTAGGCGTAAGCAGTTTGATCATGGCCAAAATACAAAACTGGCCAATTTTTATAAAAAATATTTTACTCATTTTCGGTCGAGTACCTTTGTTTTTCTATCTGATTCATATCGCAATAATCCATGCCTCTTTGCACGTTTGGTACTTTCTTATCAACCAGAGCCAGTATCACCACAACTTACACATTGTCCCGCCGGATTTTTCACCCAGTTTAGTGAAAACGTACATTGCATGGTTAATTCTTATAGGATTGCTGTATCTACCTTGCCGTTGGTTTTACCTGCTAAAATCTCAAAACAATAATAGATGGTTAAAATATTTATAGATCGACTCTGATTGCGAGCATCCATTTTTATTTTTGCGGCTCTTTCCACTATGTTTAATGATACTGAAATAAACATAGTGGAAGTATGCCATGCGATCGATCACTCTATTACTGCTGTTATTAAGCACACTTTTACTCAACGCCTGCGGTAACTCCTCCAGTTACGGTTCATCGAATTATTCACCTACAACCGGTTCATTACAGATCACCGTATCCGGATTACCCGATGGTAGTGACGCAAACGTTACGGTAACGGGCCCTGGGAACTATAGCCAATTGGTGACCGAATCAATAACACTGGAACAATTGACACCAGGCTCATACACCGTTACAACAGAGAATGTTTTAGCCGATACGGAAACTTATGGCTCTTCGAATGCGAGTCAATCCGTTACCGTTACGGCGGGACAAACCGCTTCAGCGACGGTCGAGTACGCGGTTTTAGGTTTTAATAAACAAACAACGTTTCCAAAAGGGTTAGCGGTAACCTCACCAACCGAAACGGTCACTGACATTCCACCTTTACTTTCGAAACTCACTCAACCGCTATCGGTGAATTGGACGACCGCCTATGCCGACGCTGTGAACAGGATCAATGAGTTACTCAATGGAACACTAGCGGTAAACGATGCGTTTACACCTAATTTATTTTTTCAATCGGGCGTTAATGCGAATTGCTATGGTCCCAACCTGCTCTACCAAGACCACCCGGATGGTGCCATTCCAAATTCCGGTGAGTTACCTGGTGGCGATTTAATGATTTGGTTAGAAACCGATACGGCAAGCGGACATACTTGTTCGGCGGCTCAGCTCAATGCTCGGCTCCAAGGTGTTCGAAACCAATCGTTTGCCGCATTAATGGGTTTGGCAAGCATGCTTTACCTTGCGGATGCAAACAGTTATCCACGCCCAAGTTCAGGCGATACATTAGACTTAACCGATGAAATGAATGATGCGGGCATTTCAGGAGTCACATTCAGCTCCGCAAGCTTAATGCGCGTGAGTGATTCGGAATGGCAATATGAACAAAGTTACGATTATACCGAAGGCTCAAACACTTATGCGATTACGGTTTCCATGAACCATATCACCGCGTCCAGTGAATTTAACTTTGAAGGATTACTGCAATTTTCGGTCACCGGAGACAGCTCAGTCTTTGGCGGCGGAAATTGCCCAGACAGTGATAGAACTCTGAACGGTAGCCTTGCTTATTCACGCAGCAGCGAAACGGTGCTCGCCTTTCAAAGTCGAACCGCAATCTTGTGTGGTCCAGATGTGGAAGGTTTTGTGACCGATTCAATGGCTGCCGATTTTGGACAAGTCGATCCGAGTAATCGTTACGACGCAACCAGCAACCCCGATGGTTGGAGTGAAAACTTTAATTTATTTGGCGCAGAAATGGATCCAACAACATTAGAAGGAAGTTATGCCTATGTTTGGCAAGCCGGCGTGGGAGACAGTCACACTCGTACTTTTTTAATGGGGGTGAATTATCATGAAACAGGTGGTACCGGTCCGTTGGACGGCGAAGCCTACGCTGGATTTGGTGATCCCATTCAGTCAACCGATGGCAACATTCAAGGCATGATCTGCAATTGGGCAGGCCCGAACAACAGCCATACTTTGCAGCCATTCGCGCAACGACAATTTTTCTCGTTAGATGAAGTGAGTGGAGTTTTTAATACACCTACCGGTGGTAACGATATTACTTACGCCCCAACCAATAGCTGCGAATACGACGGTATGGGAAGCTTTATTTACGATACGGATTTAGATAACGACTTAAGCGATGAAAGCGCATCGCCGGCGATTACCGAAGACTTACTCAATGCGTTTGATTTAGATAGCGACGGCACACCAACCATACCCGAGGCCATTGAAAACAGAGGCTATACTTTACCGACTATACCGGGTAATTTCCCAGGTACGTAAAGGCGTTTGGCCACTCACCCAGGCAGGTGAGTGGCCCTTGTTTTTAACTGGGATAAACGTAGCTTGATTGCAGCCCTAACGGAATACCAATCCACCAGTAAATCAATAAAAAGATACTCCAACCAACAAACAGTGCCACACTGTAAGGCAACATCAATGAAATGACGGTACCGATACCGGTATCTTTAACATAGCGTTGGCAATAAACCACAACCAAAGGAAAGTAAGGCATTAACGGCGTAATAATATTTGAGGTTGAGTCGCCCACACGATAAGCCGCCTGTGTTAAGTCGGGAGAAATACCTAACTGCATCAACATAGGCACAAAAATGGGCGCTAATAATCCCCACTTTGCCGAGCTGGAACCAACAAATAAATTAACCACACCCGTTAAAACGATAATACCGACAATCGTTACGGCACTTGGCAGTTGTAAGGCTTTTAATAATTCAGCGCCTTCTATTGCCATTAATGCACCAATGTTTGATTTACCAAACGCATCGATAAACAACGCACAGAAAAATGCCATAACGATGTAGTAAGCCATCGAGTTCATCGACTTACTCATCGCATTGATCATATCTTTGCTGCTTTTAAAACTTCCGACCAAATAGCCGTATACAACACCGGGAATAATGAACAATAAGAAAATAAGCGGTACGATGGACTGCATGAGCGGCGCGCCAAAGTTCGATAATTCACCATTCTCAGCTCTTAGCGGTGAATCCGACGGATAAGCGGCAAAAAATAGCAGCACTAATCCTAAAATCATGACTAAAGATGCCGCTAAAAAACTTCGCTTTTCTTTGCTGGTAATTTCGTCAAACGTGGGATGATCATCGTCATCCATTTCAACTTTGGTCGAAGCCAGTTTAGGCTCAATGATTTTATCGGTGATGTACCACCCGATTAAAACAATTAAAATGCTCGAGGCCGAAGTAAAAAACCAGTTGTTGAGCGGGTTAATTTGCATATCGGCTTGAATAATTTGTGCACCACTTTGCGTAAAGCTCTGTAATAGCGGATCGATTCCTGAAGGAATAAAATTGGCACTAAATCCGCCGCTTACACCCGCAAATGCAGCCGCAATACCCGCAACAGGATGACGCCCCATTGCGTAATAAATAATTCCAGCAAGAGGAATGACAAGAACGTATCCAGCATCGGTTGCAGTATGGCTCACAATCGCAATTAAAATAACCGAAGGGGTAAGCAAAGCTTGCGGTGTCACTTTGAGCATCAATTTTAAACCAGCATTAATAAAGCCCGAGTGTTCTGCGACACCAACACCTAACATAGCCACTAACACAACCCCCAACGGTGCAAATCCGGTAAAGGTTTTAACCATACCCGCTAAAAACGCAGCTAATGCATCGCCTGTTAATAAGTTATTTACAACAATGGGGTTACCGGTTCGAGGATCTAATGCTTCAAAGGACACTTGAGAAAGTATTGCAGACAATACCCAAATAATTACCATTGAAATAAGAAAAATCATGGCGGGATCGGGTAGCTTGTTTCCCGCCCGTTCTACGCCATTGAGTATTCGCATAATCAGTGACTGTTTGGTCAACTCAGACATCGACTCTCCTAAATTATTTTTATACTAACGGTGAAAAATGGGCACTAAGGTGCCATTTTTTAAGGGTTTAAGCAAATTTTTTGTCAATGAGCGCTTTAAGGGAACATCCATAACCAGCTCAATACGATTCGGAACACTAGAGTCTCTAGCTCAGCGCTTGCTTGAACTTTATTTTGATCGATCGCCAATGCGTTAACGGGACGTTAGGCGCTTTATTGAGCAATTCAGCGTAATCTTCATCCGAAAGTTGAACCTCCCCACCGTGTGCCAAAATAACCGAATGACTTTTCATCGACTGAATTTTATTTAAAGACATACGATAGCGATTTGGGTGAAATATAGGAAATGGCGGAATAAACTGCCCTCTTACTTTAACAATTAAATCCGCAACATAGGTTTTCTGACTGGGTAAATGATGCAGTGATAAATCTCGATCGGTGTGGCCTTGCGTAAAATGCGCTTGCCACTCTTCAAAACCGGGAATGACGTCTAAATCATTCAACCGAACGTCTGGCTTTAATTTTGCCGAATACCAAAGGTTTTTGAAAGGCTTGCCTTTTCGCTTGGCAACCCATCGCGCCAAAGCAATATCCGTTAAGTGCATTAATGTTCCATCAAACCCCGAATACCATTGCCCTTTCACATTACTGGCAGCGATTTTACAACCGGTTAAACGTCTTAACTTATGAGCGGCGCCAGCGTGATCCGGGTGCATATGAGTCACAATCACTAAAGCAAGGTCAGAAAATGAACGGCCCAGCTCTTGAGTTATGAAATGTTGAATCACATCGATATCCGCTCGGCAGCAGCCATCGAGTAACATGAATTGATTATCGCTTTCAGCAAGATAAATGGACTGGATGTAACCGGGTAACTCGTATAGCTTCATCGACGAGTTATCGAGATTTATGACGTTTACTTTCATTGATGCTTTCGGATATTGCTAGATGAGGTCGATTATGCGCTAAGAGAGGTGACAGATCAACTGGTCGGACCATGAAGATTGAGTCGCTTAATTTCTATTTAACCGCCATTCCTTCATTTCGGTTATTTAACGCTTGCTGAGACACTTCCGCGTCCCAGCGCAATGTCACAATAAAAGAAAGTCTACTCACTCCAATGAACGATGATAAAGTCCATCATGACGGAATAATCGTCATTAAAAATTTTAACGGGTGTTTCACTGCTGAATGCACAGTCACCATAACCCAAATAAACGTTTGCATGGTTTTCTAAACCCCATGACACTAAATCCAGTATTTGAGTATCATTCCACTCTACGCCAGTGTAGTGCGTGTTCCGCAACTCATCGATAAGAGCGTTGAGCGGCAAGTTATCGTTAATCCCAACATTATAAAAACCATAATAACAATAGCTCGAATTGGGTGAATCCAAATTGCTGTGCAATAACATTTCAAATTCACGTTCGTCCGAAGTATCAAAATTGCACGCTTCAATATTACTGACGTTTACCAATCCACTAAAACTTCCACTCACATTTTCTTCTGTTGCACAAGACAGGTCATTTGAAAATGATAATGAACAAAAAACTGAAAAAACGAAGACGAAAAAAACATTTTTTTTCATAACAGTACCTTGAATAAAATGAATAACGGATATTCGACACTAACAACGAGAGCCAAACCCAAACGATAAAATCCATAGCGGATAATACGAGCCGCACATTACAGAAACTTTTCGAAAAGAACAAATCTCTTATTGTGATTGAACTGATTTTCATTTCAATACGTTATCCATTGCCTTTTGACTGACAACGATTGACTCAAAGAAACCTATAAAAAGTATTATTGGTTCAAGGTATTTGGAGATTGGGCAACTTGATAATATTGAATTAATTTTGAACTGAAAAATTAGGCTAATAACGATTTATTGTCATTACCAACTCGTTAAGAGGATAGTGTGGATAATGGGTAAATGTCACGACGCCGATCAACGAAAAACATCGTGACATTTGAAAAGAGCAACCGTAATTGCGTTCTAAGTAATCGAAGTCCATCGCAATAATTACGGAATCGATTACTTATAACGCTTATGTTTCGCATCGCACTGAAAACAAAAAAATCCTCAATACGTGTCCTTTGAACCAGTCACTAGTTGCCACCTAATCGATTCAACTGTTGAATAACCGATTGCGATCGATTCGTTACTCCAGTTCTTATCGGCCGACTTGACCAAGCACTGTTTAAAAATTGCCAAAGCCCATGATCTGATACACCCGGTGGCGCGCTTGGGTTGTAAAGCCAACCCGGATGCGCATGGCGATAAGCTCTATCAATCGCTTGTTGGCCGCGTCCGAAATACACGTAATTATTTGTTTCTGAGCTTATAACGGAATACCGAGTGACCCATTGACCATCGATTAATTGAGTATCAAAGCTGAGAGTTACTGTAACTTCCAAGTACGCCAATCCGCCTCCCGCACCATCATAAAAATAGACACTGTAAGTTTCAGCAGTAATTCCCTTGAGTGGCGAGCCATCATGGTATGCAGACCTATTAATTAATTTTACGCCTTGTGAAGTCTCGGCGAGTTCTCGTAGCCTTTTATAGGTTACATTTTTTTCGCCATTGAGTTCCCTAAAAATAACTTTGTCTTTCTTTATGTGCATTTCGTGATTAAACGCTTGTACAAACGCTGCCGTTACCGCACCGTTAGCAAACTTACCACCCGTTAACGCCGATGCGGTCCCTCCAACAACGGCGGCAGCAGAAATTCTTGCGGCTCGTGCTGCCACACCCACTCCTTTTATCAGTCCGATACCTCCACTGGCCAGCTGCGTTAACCCTGCACTTGCAAAACCGTGCCCAAATTTTCCTCCTTGCAAAACGCTCATTACTCCGCCACTCACTCCATGAGCGGCGGCTTTCGCAATATAAAGTCCGAGCCCTGCAGCACTTTTAAAAATTTCACCGATACCAAACGTTACAACTGCACTCATGGCACCAAAAAGAGCCCCCTTTAACGTACCCGTATTAATGTATCCTGCAAGCGCTCCGGCCAGAAATACCGATGCCCCTCCAGTAAAAGGCGCTAAAACAACACCAACTACCGTAACCACAAGAGACAATATAGGACGCCAATACTTCTTAAAAAAGTTACCGATGGCTTTGAAAAAGTATCCGCTCGGGTCAGTCATACTGAGGGGGTTATTCAAAACATAACTGTAACGATTAAAGGCTTGTAAATTGTCAGCGCTTTGAATGTTTGGATCCGCTTGTAAAAATCGTCCCAAAGTCGAATCGTAAATCCGACCGTTCATATGAATAAGGCCCACTTCATCCAGATGTTCATGTCCGGTAAAGCCACGCGAAGTGATGAGTTCCGTAACTCGGTAGGAAGACTGCTGAGCCGTAGTCAGAGGATTCCAGCTGTTAAAATTGCGTCGAGCACCAAAGGCATCAAAGCTGAACTCATCGACAATATTTTGATCATCGTCGGTAACGATACTGATTGAACCCAAATGGTCTTTGTGCAAATAGTGAGTTTGATGATCAATTAAAATACCCTGATTGTTATAGCGATAAATATTCAAGACATCACCGCCAATATAACGCTTGTATTCAACCTCTCCGTTGGACAAATACACCACTTCGGAGCGACCGACAAAATGTCGAGTTGATGTTCCTTCGCTCGATCGATCTACCCGTTCGTAACGTGTTCGCGTCGGTGAGTATTTAAACTCAGTTGTATGTGTGTTTTTTGTTATAGAGGCAGGTTTATTAAATGGCGTATAGGTCAAGATACGTCCATCACCTGAAGTCATATTCCCGTTATTGTCGTATTGAAATTGCTTTGTACCGTTCGATCCACTAATTGCCGTAACCGCATGAGGACCGGCACCGTTTTGACCATAAGTGTAATGCCCCACATCCGATTTGTAGGTGATGTTTCCAAGATCATCGTAGGCAATGGTTTGAGTATTCCCTTGAGAAGTGGTCGCTTGAGTTAAGCGGTTCAGATCATCATAAACAAACGACTCAGACAATTGCTTATTACCACTAAAATCCTCTCGATAAGTTAAATTACCCAAAGCATCAAATTGATAGGCCATATTTTGGATAATGCCATCGTCACTTACAATAGAACTGATTCTGCCCGTATGGTTTTCATGTGTACGATTTATTGCAACGCCATTCCCCAGTAACTTCCGTTCGATTTGTCCCCTCGCGGTCATGGATAGAATACGAAAGTAGCGCTTACCGCTTAAGGCTTCTTCTTGCTCGTATAAATAGCCAAACCGATTGTAGTGATATTGAATACCGATACGACTATCGACCACATCAAAATATTGAAACTTCCGATTGAATTGATCGTAGGTGACTTCTTCGGTATAGGTTTTAGTAGCGATTTGACTGGTCGAGCCAATCGGCCGGGCAAAATTATCGTAATGATACGTTTTTAAATAATTCGAAACGATATCTTCCTCTGAGGAAAGCGTACCTATTTTCTCCGCATCGTAGTGCCAGCGCGCATCCGCAGCTAACTGGCCACTGGCGCTGAGATCCACTCGTCGTATTAACCGTCCTAGCGCATCATAATAATTGCGACTGACTTGGTTTTTTGCATCCCTTTGTTGAACCAGTTCATTCAAAGCATTGTAGTCGTACATCCATTGACCTTTATTTTGATCGTCCATTGCATATTTTCTTCCGAGTCGATCGTAAAAAATATGAGTGATGTTACCATGATCATCAATCACTCTTTTCGGTTTACCAAATACATTAAACTCCGTTTGGATTTGGTTACCCAATGTGTCTGAGACTTGAACAATTTCACCCAAAGCGTTTCTTAATTCTATTTTCTCCTGATTTAAGCTGTTTCGATAAATGACTCTAAACCCGTCATACTCGGTTGTAGAAATATTGTTATCTGGCAATCGAACACGCGTCATTCGTCCCAAAATATCGTAATTAAATAGACTCCAATAAGCAGTTTCATCCTCGTAATAAGGTTCGCTTTTCCGCTTCACTCGCCCCAATCCGTCGTATTCAACATCCACATGAACCATGCGGCCATCAAAACCGGTTGTCACTTGCCGAATCTCTCGACCAAGTGCATCAACATAGCTGAATACGGTTGGATTGCCAGCGCTTTCACGTTCTACTCGATAAACAGCCGATGCCGGACACTCTATGTTTGTGCACAATCGTTTAGTGATTTTCGAGTACTCTCCTGTACTGGTTCGACTAAAGTATTGCCCTCCTAATTTGTCGTAAGCGATGTCGGTCGTTACACCATGAATATCGATTGTTTGCGTAGGACCAAACAGTCCAATACGGGTAACATTAAGTGTACGTTGATTAAGTGCATTATACGTTTCCAATGTGTAACGCCCATTATCATCGTAAACATTGGTGCTGAAGCGATTAATAAAATAGGGATTACTTGGATCCTGCTCATTACTCTCACCGCAATTAACAACATGCAAACTGCACTGGCTGACACGTTGTTTATTACCATAAGCATCGTACTGATGCACTGTCGTAAGTTTTTCGGATTCACTACCCTTTGGTTCGAATACCTCTTCAATTAACAGTCCATTATTGGGGTCATAAGCAAAAGAAGTTGTGATCTCACGATGGCTTAAATTTCTCCGCATATGCGTGACTTTCGACTCGGTGAGTCGACCTAAGTACCAGTTGTCAATGTCGTCTGTGTAAGTATTTTCGGTAATTTTTTGTGCTTGCACATAACCATTACTGTCTTGTGTTACAACACGCGAGTAAACGGTATTTCCGTATACGTCATTTTCAAAAGTCGTGGTGACTTGCTTTAACTTTGTTCCATCTAGAGAAAAGCTCACTTCTTTCGTTTTAATAATATGAGGCCTCACAACATTAACGTTCGGCGGCATAGGAACACCCGTATACGTTTCATGACCTTTAAAATAATTGTTAGCGGTACTCAACAACACCGCATTTTCTGGAATTTGGGGTTGTGAACAAGCCAAACTTTCACCGATACAAATACTCGGAGAACAATCTTCATCGCAATAAGATACTGGCGGCTGTAATAGTCCGTCCAACGTGTGGGTGTAGTTGTTCCCCAACCAAACGACCTCTGTTTTTTCAGGCATACCTATGAATGGAAAGTCCTGACGATACGTCGTGGTCGTTAATATTTTGGTTTGAACATCCAGCGAGCTGACTTCATGAAATCCAAGAAATCCTCGGCCACCACTTTGTACTTTTGCACCACGGTATCGATAAGTTACACTACTTACCGCATCAGGGTTGATGGCACCCAATTTAAATGCTTCTACCTTGGGCGCCGTAGAACTGACAGAAGCTACAACGTATAAGGGTACAGCAATATCGGTTACTAATGAGCAGCGCCATAGGCATCGGTCGTTTTGAGGATCAATTTTTTCTTTGGTATATACGTTTGGATCCGTCAAAGGTTTGTATCTCACTTCCGTTTTACTCGATAATCCATTATCCACTCTAATAATTCGATCATGTGCAAGTTCACTCGAACGAGCTTTACGGGTGATTAATTTATTTTCACTTTTATCTAAACGAACATGATCAGCAACACCATCACCTGTAAAGTCGATAAAAAACTGAATGTCTTGGGTGAGGTCTCCGATGCTAATGTAGGTATTGGTTTCGTACGTATCGAAATCATTGTGTTGATCCCCCTGCCAAATGCGAACCATCCAGCTATTTTCTCCGGGATACACAATATCAAGCAGGCCATCGTGATTGTAATCGATCAGTTCCAAACGATTATTATCGTTCGGTAATATACCTATAGAGCCGGACAATCCCGAACCTGTTCCAGAAGAAAGCCAGAAGTACCAACGATCACCATTTTTGTATATAACGTCTGAAAAACCATCCGCGTTAAAGTCCACTACTTTGATATGTTCAATGTCCATATCATTTGCGCTACTGCTTGCAACTGATGTCATTTCGCTGAGTGTTAAACTGCCATTCGATGTAAATACGGACCAATAGTATTGTGTCGTCGATGAGCCACCACTACCTTCGCAAGGCTCGATGACTGCATTAGGTTGAAGAGTCTTTTTGACATCACAACTTCCACCAGAATTATCATCCCAGGTTTTAATGACCTTTGCTAAAACATCAACATGCCCATCTCCGTTAAAGTCGCCAGGTTGTGGTACAAATTGTTGCGAAACGGTCGCGTGGTCGGCCGAGTGTTCGTTTAGTCGAAAAGTTAAGCTTTGACTGTTTGAAAAATTTCCGTGTTCGGTTTGTTCTTTTAACTTCAACCGACCGTTTTCAGGATGTAAAATATCGGCCAAGCCATCGCCATTAAAATCCACAAAGTGAGTGAATTGAGCGGCTTTTTGGTAAAATGAATCCGAAGCACCCTTAGATACGCGATGTATTTTCTTTTGTTCCAAATAATCGGTAAGTTCTGTACCATCGGACTGATTCAGCCACCATTCGTATTGAACATCCGTATAATCGGCCAAAAATCGACGCGAATAAATCACATCACCTAAACCATCGCCATTCGCATCTAAACTCCTCGTAGATACAATTCCCTCTTGTAAGTGCAACAAAAAGTCATCACGATTCCATCCCCAGCGCCAACTGTTATCATAATTTGCATCCTCAATGAAACGTTCACCATCGGAAATCATCGTCCGTTGATAGGCAGCGCGATCACCGTTGTCGTAAAAATAAACCAGATCCTGTATGCCATTTCCATCAATATCAACAGGCATCGCATGAATCGGGTTGTTTTTTAGCAATGCCTGATGTCTAGCAGATTCAAACCCCGAATATTTGGTTTGCCACTCAAAAACAACGGGGCTAAAGCAAGCAGTCTGCGCAACGTCGTTGCACTCTTGAATGGACGTAAGCCGTGCTCTTTTTCTGTCGATAGGGTAATCGTAAGAAAGGTGGTAAGAACGATAAGCTCGATTTTTATCGTAACTATTGATCGATACCAATCGTTTGTTCAACGTATGTTTAGAGCCAGCTAAAAAACGTATTGGCCGATCAGTACGTAGCTCATCATAAATAAACTCAACATAATTGTAAGGCGATTGACTTCCCTCCCCAATTTTACCGGTATAATCGATTCGCGAAATATAAAACTCACCAGTGGGTGTGTTTTCGATGTATTGAAAATCGATATAATTGCCAACATTGTCAGAAAATCGGTTGATCGCCCAGGCTAATGCTGGCTTTGAAGAATCAATGTGACCGTTTCGGTTTGCTTCAATAAACGAATCTTCCGTTAATCCGTATTCACTTACCGAACCATCTTTTCGCCAGACTTTAAAGTAAGCAGGCCCACCCTTTACATTGCCAAACGATTTTATTCGAGCAAAACTATCGATTTCCGTTCGATACTCTGCTCCGTCTTTTCCATATACCCCGGCATGCAGCATGAGTCGCTGTCCATCCAAACAAAACCGATCGTTGTCATCTAATTGAATGCTACGATTCACTTCATCTTGTTCAAAAGTTTTCGGGCATCGAGAGATCGCAGAGAGACCACTGAGCGACCACCCCACACCGATGACACCGTTTCCTAGATGACTGTTGTAATTAAGCGATAATGTAGGCGCAACACCAGCAGTACCTGTAGGTATGGTTAATGGTATTTGATACGTTGCCGCCCCCGATTCATCGACACGAAATACACCCTGAGTAGCACCCACTTGCTCAGAGAAAATATCGACTGGAGGAATGGGTTCGATATGCGGCGCAGGCGCTGGTTCGGGGCTGTCGTATTCGAACGAAACATCCACCGGCCCACCTACCTTAAAGTTTCCACAACCTTGATTGTTGCACGCCTGAACGCGATAACTGAATTCACCCCGAGCGGCTTTGTTCAATGGCTTACTGAGATCGGTTCCTTGGTAAACTAATTGCCAATCATTCAGTTCGCCAGATTCTTCTAATCGATATTCCGTCACTTCATTATGTTCACCGTCTAGTGGCGAAGTCCAAGAAATCAAGTAAGACTGACCCGCATTGTTAGGTACATTGATAGATTGTGGTGCTCCAGGTGCTCTCAATGCCACTTGAGTAACAGCAGGTGTTGATAGGCTACTGCATTCACTCCGTTCATTACACGCAGATACACTAAACGAATAACTTCCATTTGTTGACAACGACACGTTAAAGCTCAGAGCGGGCCCTTCGTAAAGTAAACGCGGTCGAGTTGCCGTTCCCATTTCTTCTAAGCAGTTTTCACCAAGACACTCAAAACGTTGAAACAGCCGATAAGAAACGGCATTATCTTGTTCAGTCCATTGAACATTAAAATCACCCGTAATGCTTGAACTCGGCGAAGAAACCGTTGGAGAATCGGGTATCAACATTACATCAACCGCATGCGATAAACTTCGATAACCGCTGCACCCGGAATCATTACAGGCCCGAACACGGTAAAAATATTGATTGTTGGTTTTACTGTGCAAATATTTTAGTTGAGCAAGTCCACTATAAATCGGTGAACTGCCCCATTGATTACCGACTTTTTCGAAAAGCTCGTAGCGTGAGACGGTGCCTTCTGAATTTCCCCATCCGATGGTGTAATCCCCTGAAGCGTTCATTGATGGACCTGAAATGGATTTTGGAATTCCTGGAAGATTGAGAACACGAACGCTTGAACTTTCTTTATAGGCACCACAACCGGTTGAGTTACATCCCCTTACTTTATAGGTGTACGATCCGTCGCTTTTTAATGTCACCGATTTTGATAAACCATTTCCTGAAAATAGCGAGTTCCATGAACCGCTATTTTTTCGCTCAAGCAGCTCATATCTATTCACTACGCCCGTTGCTTCGCTCCATGAAATGGTATAGCTACCCGTTGCGTTTGACGAAGGAACATTGATGGAAGCCGGCTCACCAGGAACCGGAGTATAAACCGTTAGAATTGAAGACAGTTTATAAGCGCCGCAACCAGAGCTGTTGCAGGCCCTTACCCGATAGTAATAAGAGCCATTGGCTTTGTTTGTAAAAGACTTACTTTTACCACTACCGCTGTATTTTTGTCGCCATTGGCCGCAGCCAATCACTTTCCCATAATGTTCAGATGAGGTATTGTTTTTAGATACGTCACACGGTACTTGTTCGTACTCTTGCAATTCATAAAACGACACTCGTCCACTGGCGTCTCCCCAGCTAACGGTATAGTTGCCGGTATCGTTAGAGCCAGGCACGTTAATGTGCGCTGGTATACCCGGTACATTTAAAACATCGAAAGCAGTACCGGCTCTATAACTGCTGCA
This sequence comes from Pleionea sp. WD8-19, assembly GCF_055326765.1. Classification (NCBI taxonomy): domain Bacteria; kingdom Pseudomonadati; phylum Pseudomonadota; class Gammaproteobacteria; order Oceanospirillales; family Pleioneaceae; genus Pleionea; species Pleionea sp. WD8-19. Next base: position 39,836 of record NZ_JBUZOU010000002.1, read on the forward strand.
TCCTGAATTGTTACACCCTCGAACTCTGTAATTGTAGGTACCATCACCACGGCCGCTTACGCTTTTAGCTCGTGCCGTTCCACTGTATATTTTCGTCCACCCACTACTTCCTTTCTTTTCAAACAGTTCATAGCGCGAAACCGCACCATTTGAAACTCCCCAACTGATGGTATAACTGCCATCACTTTGCGTCCCCGTTGGGATCGAAAGAGAGCCCGGAACTCCGGGTACCAATAACACAGAAAAATAGGAACTGGTTTTATAACTTCCACAACCATTCGCATTACACGCCCGAACTCGGTATCGATAACGACCATTTCCTCGTGGTGATAAGCTTTTTGACCGACTTGAACCGCTGTACACCTTGTTCCAACTACCATCGTTTTTCTGCTCGTAAAGCTCGTATCGTGTCACCGTGCCACTGGCAACTCCCCAACTGATGGTATAGGACCCTGTTTTGTTCGAAGCAGGAACCGAAATAGTGCTTGGTGTACCAGGAGGCGGCTCGACAACCGTTACTGTAACAACGCCGCTGGTTTTGTATGCACTGCACCCTGCTGTATTACAACTACGAACTCTATACCGGTAGCTGCCACTGTTTCGTCCAGACAACGAGGTATTCACGTTGGGACCATCGTATACTTTTATCCATGAACTTGAATTTTTTTGTTCAAATAGCTGATACGTTGCTCCAAACTTCGACATTGACCAACCAATTGAATAACTCCCCGTATTACTGGTTGCCGGAACAATAATGGCAAGCGGCGTTGTGGGAGGGTAGCTGCTTCCGCCATCCTCGACGATTATTTTATCGGCAGTCACTTGCTCTAATTTTATTGGGCTAGCAAAAACTTTCGGTAATAAACTCACTGCCGTAAAAATCATAATCCAAAATAGCGGTTTATAATTCACTTCTATCCCCTAACTTTATATTTATTTTTGAAAACCTGAGGTCAGGCATTGTCGGTTACTCAAACCTTACAAAAAAATACAGAGAAAAAAGTTCGGAAAAGATTAAAAAAAGCTTAAGTTAAGTATTAGGCCAACACTAACTCATTGAACACAAAGCTTTTTTAGTTTTTCAAAGTGAATGGGCTGGAATGGGTAATCACAATCGCAACTTGTTCATTTTTCAATCAAATCGTACCAAATCAGCGCTTTTGCCTCATTTGCTCAAAAATGCTCAACCGAAAAAAGTCACAAGTCGACAGAAACTCGGGGCAAATCCACTGAAAAAATAAACGAAAGGGGCAATGATTAATACAACTTGAGACGAGTACACCAGATTATGGATTTCACCAAGTGCACCTTCTTGAAATAATGCCAACCCGAAAATCGGATTGGCATTTTATTAACGGATCTTATTTAAAGGATAAGTAATACTAGAATCAATGTCGCCAATGATGCTTAGCCTGCTTTTCTTCTAATGCTTTAGCTGCCGCTTCTGGCATTCCGCTTAAATTTAAGCGCTCAAAGAAAAACGGTTCACGTTTGTGACCTTTACGCCCGACTTCGTTCATGGTTTTTGCGTCAAACAAGCGGCCATTGATCATGGTGTAAGCGACTTTTTCAGATTGTTGAATGTCTTTTAACACGTCACCATCAACCACGACCAGGTCGGCGAGTTTGCCTACTTCGATAGAGCCGATATGTTTATCCATACCCAAGTATTTCGCACCATCGTAAGTGGCACCACGCAATGCTTCCCACTGAGAGAATCCACCTTGATGCATCATCCAGGTTTCCCAATGCGCAGCCAAACCTTCACGCTGACCATGCGCGCCAATCACAACACGTACGCCTTTATCCCGCAGTTCTTTTGCAAAACGGGCGACTTTAAAGTGATTGTAATGATCGTCTGGTGCTGTAGTACGACGAATGGAAACCGGTTCTACAAAATATTTAGGCGTCCAACGCAGCAGACGCTCGTTTTCCCATACGTTGGTGCGATCATACCAGTAGGTTTCACCACTTAATCCTCCATAAGCCACAACAAACGTCGGCGAATAACCGCTTTCGGTTTGTGACCAAAGTTGCTTTACGTCATCATAACCTTTAGCAATTGGAATGGCGTGTTCAATACCAGTATGACCATCAATCACTTGCGTCATGTTCGCATAAAACTTGGCACCACCTTCTGGCACGACCATAATGCCTAACTCATTTCCTGCAGCAATCACTTGCTGACGTTGATCACGACGTGGTTGGTTGTAACTCTTTACCGAAATAGCACCGAGATCTTTCAAACGTTGAACGTGAAATTTCGCATCGTCGTAGCTGTCAATATTCGCACTGTATCCTGGTGCTTTTGCGCCGTATAAAATAGTGCCTGTTGAAAATATTCTTGGGCCAATTATTTCGCCGGTGCGTTGCATTTCTGATGCGGCAAAAATCTCCGAACTGTCGTTTGATGGATCGTGAATTGTCGTAACACCAAACGCAATGCTGGAATAATTGGCCCAGTTTTGTTGCGGTGTGATTTCATCTCGACCTTGTCCGCCGTGCGCATGCACATCGATCAGGCCAGGGAATATGGTTTTACCGCTAACATCCACAACCGAAGTATCTTTAGGAATTGTCACCGTGCCGTTTTCACCAATGGCTTCAATGCGATTGTTATTAACCAAGATCACCGCATTTTTGATCACTTCTTGATTGTTGTCCGCATCACGCATCGTGATCACGTTCGCGCCAACCAATGCTATGCGACCTTTTGGTTTATCCGCATTAACACTGAAACTTAAATCAATGCCTTTTGCTACTGGTTCTGGTAGTTCTTCCGGTGCACCGGGTAAATAATCATAAGCATCTTTTAAATCTCGACTGAACAGGGTCGCACCGTGCGCCCAATTCAAGCGTTTGCTGTCTTGCGACCAATGCAAAAATTCACCACTGCGTTTCGATACTTTTTTCACAGCAACCGACTGTTCACTGGAGCCCAGCACTTCCGATTTTCCTGTAATGGTAAATGGCGCAACGTACGCATTAAACTGCTCCATAAAAGCGATCCAGCTTCCGTCGGGAGAAACACGATACTCAACGATGTCCTTACTGGAATAATGTTCTCGCACATCTTTCCCATCAACACCAACACTGAAAAGTTTTCCTCCTTGTCCCCAACCAAAAGTTGAGTAAAAGATGCGATCATTTTTCGCGCCAAAGTGAGGTTTATCCCCCTCTTCCTGCACTCGTTTCATGCCATCGCCATCAACATCGGCAATATAAATTCCAGGCTCCATTGAATACTCAGGAGAGGTTAACCAGCCACCCGCAAATCGACGAAACACAACTTTCTCACCGTTTGGAGAAAAGTCTGGCTCGACATAATGCCCAGGTTCTGTTGTTATCACTTTACCACGACCACCACGCGATGATACAACACGCACACTACCCAACTTTTTATCGTCCCAAGTGACATAAGCAATGGATTTACCGTCTCTTGAAAACGTTGGGTAAAACTCAAAATGATCATTCTGTTTTGTTAAACGTTCTCGCTTACCAGACTTCACGTCTCGAATATAAATTTTCCCTAACGCTTGATACGCAATCTTTTTACCATTAGGTGACATTTGTGCCCAACGGATCATTTTGACGTCAAAAGTATCGGGGGCAACGTCCACATCGAATCGTAGCGCTTTGGTAACTTTCTTTTCCGCTTTAACTTGCAATGGCAATGTTTTCAGCTTGCCAGAGCGGGCATCAACCTTTTGAATTTTTCCACCGGCCCAAAAAACCAACGAGCGATTGTCTGGCGTCCAGTCAAAATGAGTAAAGTTACCCTGACTGCCATTGGTTTCTTGCAGGTCACGATCCATTCCATCATACAAAGGCGTTTCTAAACCGGTTTTTAAATCTTTGATAAACAAAACCGTTTTTGAATCAACTCGCCGAACAAAGGCAAGAAACTTTCCGTCGCTGCTAGGTGTGGGTGCAATGGCACCACCTGGACCACCGGCAATTTGAATATCTTCGCCAGTTTCGGTGTCATAACGTCTAATTGAAAAAATTTGAGTGGTGGGGTTTTTATTGTATTCCCAAACGGTTCCGGGCGTTGAATCGATAGAGTAATAAACAAAACGACCGTCTGGTGTGAACGCTGGTTCGGCAATGGTTTTTTGTGCCTGTTCACCACCCAACCGTTCTTTCAGCTGCAGTCCGTTACCACCGGCTTTGTGATAAAGCCAGATTTCACCGGCTGCAATGCTTCGGGCCGATACAAAGCCTTTTTTAACCGCAATGTACTGACCATCGGGTGACCAATTCGGATTGTGTACCAGATTACGCTTTTCTTTACTGATCTGCTTTGGCTCACTGCCATCAGCATTCATAAGCCAAAGGTTATCGGCTCCGTCTTCGTCAGAAATATAGGCGATTTGCTTACCATCCGGACTAAACCGTGGCTGCATGCTCCAACTCATACCTTTCGTAATGGCTTTGGCGGTTCCACCTTCGATCGGCATGGTATAAATATCACCCAACATATCGAAAGCGATGGTTTTGCCATCAGGGCTCACGTCGACATTGGACCAAGTGGTTTCCTGAGTATCAATCGTAATGCTCTGTTCTTCGCCAGGAGGGTTGTTAACATCCCACTTATCGGCTTTTTTCTCTTCTTGTTTTTGTTCAGCAGGCTTGGCGCTGTCTTTTACCGCCTCATCGGACCAGGCGGTGACGTTTATAAACGACACAGACAGTGCTGCTGCTATACAGGTTGTTTTAAACTTCATTCATTTCTCCCGGTATCGCAGATATCATTGATTTTCGGGTACGCAGACTACCGGGGATGCGATTTCAGGTAAAGCAAAGAAATGTTTCAAAGGTTGAGAAGTTTAAAAACCATCTCAAAGATGCCTTTTATTGCCTATAGCGTGTTGCAGGATTGTCTAAACCACACATCTCTATTTTAGAGAAGATCTCTAGTAACATCTAAGAAGTTATCAAGGTTGACACTTTAATGCCGCCGTTCCTTGGTCCACGACTTGATCTGGGTTAGTCATTATAGTTATCGCATTGTCGAGTAACGAGTCGGCACACTTGTCATAGTAATCCAGAGTACGTTCAACACACTCTTCCGCGGTTATCCCAAAGCGCTCAGAAAAACCAGGCTGGTTGCACATTTGTTCGGTCGCCTCCAACAATGCCTGATGCACCTCTTCGTCGCTGTAGTTTTTAAGATTAAACTCTGATAATTGATCGACACCACGCTTTTTGGCCACATCACGGGCCACCTGCAGGTTCCACTCCTTTAAAGCTTTGTTTTGCTGTGTGGCATTGTAGAGCGCCATTCGAGGATGTGGTGGCTCTTCTTTAAAAAACGTAGGTTCAATCCAAAACAACCAAGAGACAGACACTAACGCAGCACCCAAAATAATATTGACTATAACGTTAAACACTTTCATACATGTTGCTTAAATAATTTATATACGTTTCATTATGTCTTAAATACTGTCGATTCGCTATCATTCAGGTTTACTTTTTACAGTTCAAAAAACGATGAATCAATACAACAAATTCGACAGCCTTAAGCCCGAGCTTACTCAACGAAGAAGATTAGCAAACAGTATTTGCCGAGAATTTGCACGCGATCCCAGTAAAGGCAATTTAAAGAAGCTTAAACAACTCTTCGCCCAATGCGGAGAACAAGTGTTTATCGAATACGGCTTCCATTGCGACTACGGCGATAAAATCACACTCGGTGATCGCGTCTATATCAACACTCGCTGTACTTTACTTGATGGTGGACAGATCGTAATCGGAGACGACTGCTTGATTGGTCCTAACGTACAAATACTAACGGTTTCGCACGATAAAGATTCTGAAAAGCGTTTATCAAAAGCCAATTATGCACGAGACGTTACGATCGGCAAAAACGTGTGGATTGGTGCCGGAGCCATTATCCTTCCGGGCGTTTCCATTGGTGACAACGCAATCGTTGGTGCCGGTTCGGTTGTCACTAAAAACGTGACCGACAACACGACGGTTGTCGGCAATCCGGCTAAAGTTTTAAAACAATCGGTTTAAACCATTTAGTGCAGCGACACGATACGCTTCGGCCATGGTTGGGTAATTGAACGTTGTATTCACAAAATACTCGATGTTATTGCCCCCATTTTGTTGCTGCATAATGGCCTGCCCAATGTGAATGATTTCTGAAGAACGCTCACCAAAACAGTGAATGCCTAATATTTCTTTGGTTTCGCGATGGAACAAAATTTTTAAACTGCCGACCGTGGTATCAGCAATTTGTCCACGAGCCAAATCTTTAAAACGCGCACGGCCTACTTCATAAGGTACTTGATCTTCTGTCAGTTCCTGTTCCGTTTTACCTACCGAACTGATTTCGGGAATGGTATAAATGCCTGTAGGAATGTCTTCGACCAGTCTCAAGTTACAGACATCCTGTAAAATATTGGCTGCCGCAATACGACCTTGATCCAATGCAGCACTGGCTAGGCTAGGATAGCCTATCACATCACCGACCGCATAAATGTTCTCAGCCGATGTCTGATAACAACCGTTAACCTCTAGTTGACCTCGACTGTTTGCCTGCAAACCAATGTTATCCAAGTCCAGAGAATCGGTATTTCCCGTTCGACCATTGGCAAATAACAAACAATCCGCCTTGATTTGCTTTCCGGATTTTAAGTGAACCACAACACCATTACTGCCCCCTTCCACTTTCGCATATTCTTCATTATTGCGAATAATGACACCGGAGTTCCAAAGGTGATAACTGAGCGAGTCGATAATTTCTTTATCCAGAAAACTTAACAGTTGATCACGCATATTTACCAGATCCACTTTGACACCTAAACCACGAAAAATAGACGCATACTCGCAACCAATGACACCGGCACCGTAAATAATGATGCTACGTGGATTACGCTCAAGCGATAATATGGTATCGGAATCGTATATTCGTGGATGATCAAAATCGATATCGGCTGGTCGATACGGTCTCGAGCCTGTCGCAATAATAATATTTTCCGCACTGATTTGATTAATGCTACCGTCGGCTTCATTAATGGCAATGGTATTTGCATCAACAAAGCGAGCGTCACCGTAATATATATCGACACGATTCCTATCGTAAAAACTGGAACGTAACGAAACCTGTTGTTTAATTACAGATTGTGCGTGTTTTAGAATATCGGCAAACGTCAGGGTTGCAGGATGATCAAACTCCTGAAATAACGGACTGGAATTAAACTCGACTAAGCGTGCGACACTATGACGCAACGCTTTTGATGGAATCGTTCCCCAATGCGTACAACCGCCTCCCACTTTTTGAAAACGCTCGATGATAGCGACTTTCTTTTTACTTTTTGCCAAATTCATGGCAGCGCCTTCACCGCCAGGTCCGGAGCCAATAACGATGGCATCGTAATCGTATTTAGACATAATATATTCAGCTATGTATTGTCCGACGTATTTTCAAATAAAAAAGGCACCGCAATTTTGCAATGCCTTTATGGTATTCAACGTAAATTGAATTTACTTCTACTTAAAATGCTTTTAAGTTTTAGGCAAAGTAACACCGGTTTGCCCCTGATATTTACCACCACGATCTTTATAAGACGTTTCACAAATTTCGTCTGATTCATAAAACAGCATTTGAGCAACACCTTCATTTGCGTAAATTTTAGCAGGAAGCGGCGTTGTGTTTGAAAACTCTAATGTGACGTGCCCTTCCCACTCTGGCTCCAACGGCGTTACGTTTACAATAATGCCACAGCGCGCGTAGGTTGATTTACCAAGGCAAACGGTTAATACGCTGCGAGGAATACGGAAGTACTCGACCGTTCGCGCCAAAGCAAATGAGTTAGGCGGAATAATACAAACATCAGACTTCACATCAACAAAACTTTTATCATCAAACGCTTTAGGATCAACGATTGCAGAATTAATATTTGTGAAAATTTTAAACTCGTCAGAACAACGCACATCGTACCCGTAACTGGACGTACCGTAAGATACGATTCGCTGATCGTTAGCGTAACGTACCTGGCCGGGCTCGTAGGGATCGATCATGCCTTCGTTTTCAGCCATTCGGCGGATCCATTTATCTGATTTAATTGACATGCGTTACCTCAATTTAACTTTAATATTTAAAACTCTTTTAATCGTTCAACATACATAGGTGCATTTGGATATTCTTAAACAGTTAATCAGAAAGTGTTTGTGGCAAGGATGCCACTTCCAAGCCTCCAGGGATGGATACACGGCGACTTTCTGAATAACTGTTTAAGAATATCCAACTGGATACCTTTTCTAACTATTTGATTAATAACTTTAATCGTTCGTTATTGAAATTTTAGGAAAAGTCGAGCCATAATCTTTTGCCAACAGCGATAACCGCGCGGCCATGGTTCGAGCAATGTGCCGATATATCTGGGCAACCGCACTTTCCGGATCCGCAACCACACTGGGCTTACCGGAGTCGGCATCATCGCGAATGCTTTTCGCTAAAGGCAAACTGCCTAAAAATTCAACATGACTTTCATGTGCCAAAGCTTCACCACCACCTTCTCCAAATATGTGTTCGGCATGGCCACAGTTAGAACACACATGAACGCCCATATTTTCTACAATGCCGAGTACCGGTACCGATACTTTCTCAAACATGTTCATGGCTTTTACGGCATCGGCAAGCGCAATATCTTGCGGGGTAGTAACAATGACGGAAGCGGTAACGGGCACTTTTTGTGACAGCGTAAGTTGGATATCGCCCGTACCGGGTGGCAAATCAACAATCAGATAGTCCAGTTCACGCCACTGAGTATCATTTAATAACTGTTGTAATGCGCCACTTGCCATGGGGCCGCGCCAAACCATCGCCTGCTCGGGCTCAACCAAGTAACCGATCGACATGGATTGAACACCGTATTGCTCCACCGGCAAAATGCGTTTTTGATCGAGCGTTTCCGGACGAGCATCCGCTTTACCTAACATGATAGGTTGACTCGGCCCGTAAATATCGGCGTCAAGCAAACCCACTTTTGCACCTTCCGCCGTGAGCGCCAAAGCCAAATTCACGGCAGTCGTGGATTTTCCAACCCCTCCTTTGCCCGAAGCCACCGCAATGATATTTTTTACGCCTGCCAAAGAAGCAACTCCGGCCTTATGAACATGGCTCGCCACCTGCCAGTTCAATTCAATTTCAGCACAAATGTTCAATTTCTGCTTTAACAGTTGTTTTAAACTTTCGATATAAGTGGCTTTTTCCTTACTGCACGGAAAGCCAGCGACCAGTTTAATTTGGGCATTATCTCCGTCGATCTGGATTGACTTGACCCAGTTTGCCGAGACGACGTCTTTACCCAGTTCGGCCAATTCATATGACGCCAGACACTCTTTGATATTTTGTTCGGAAACAGACATTGAAATCCACTTTATGAGAGCGAAACGGTTTAGAGGCGCGATTATAACGAAAAGATGTCCGCTTTTATACGTCCTTGCGGTCACATTCGTATATTTTGGGCAACAGTTTTGTTATAGTTCGCCGTTCTGAACTCAATTCCAAATTTTTGTTTATTTTCCAACCTTTAGGGTTTAACAGGTTAAATAATGAGCCGAAAAATTCTCGTCACCAGCGCATTACCGTATGCCAACGGATCCATCCATATTGGACATATGCTGGAGCATATTCAAACCGATATCTGGACGCGTTTCCAAAAAATGCGTGGTCACCAATGCATCAGTGTTTGCGCTGATGATACCCATGGCACACCGGTAATGCTTCGTGCTCAAAAAGAAGGTCTTTCACCGGAAGCTTTTATTGCCGCCACCCGCGAAGAACATCTCAAAGATTTTGAAGATTTTCTGGTGCATTACGACAATTACCATTCAACCCACTCCGAAGAAAACAAAGCATTGTGCGAATTAATTTATAACCGTCTGAACGAGTCCGGTCATATCGCTCGCCGCACAATCTCACAATTGTTTGATCCGGAAAAACAGATGTTTTTACCCGATCGCTTCGTTAAAGGAGAATGCCCGAAATGTGGCTCCGACGATCAGTACGGTGACAATTGCGATAATTGCGGTGCAACTTACAGCCCGACTGAATTGAAAAACCCGAAATCAGCCGTTTCTGGAGCGACACCGGTTTTACGCGATTCCGAACACTTTTTCTTTAAGCTCACCGATTTTGAACAAATGCTCAAAGTATGGACGCGCCAGGAGCACGTACAGGAACAAATTGCGAACAAGCTGGATGAATGGTTTGATGCCGGTCTGGCGGAGTGGGATATTTCGCGTGATGCCCCTTATTTTGGTTTTGAAATTCCTGGCGCACCCAACAAATATTTTTATGTGTGGGTGGATGCGCCCATTGGCTACATGGCCAGTTTTAAAAACTATTGCAGCAAAAACCCGAACATAAACTTCGACGATTTCTGGAAAACCGACAGCGACGCGGAAGTGCACCACTTTATCGGCAAAGACATTGTTTACTTCCACACGTTGTTCTGGCCGGCCATGTTGGAAGGTGCCGGATTCCGCAAACCAACACGTGTACACGCACACGGCTTTTTGATGGTCAACGGCACCAAAATGTCAAAGTCAAAAGGAACCTTCGTAAAGGCGCGAACCTATCTGAATCACTTAAGTCCGGAATACTTGCGTTATTATTTTCTCGCCAAACTCACCAGTCGCGTCGACGATTTTGATCTGAACCTCGAAGATTTCGTGGCGCGTGTCAATGCCGATCTGGTTAACAAATACGTGAATATCGCCAGCCGTTGCGCCAACTTTATCAGTAAGCGATTCGACGGAAAGTTGGCTGAAGGCACCGCTGAACACCCACTTATTAAAGAGTTTCAGCAAGCCGCGGAAACCATTGCCAACTATTACGAACAAAAAGAATTTGGTAAAGCGGTACGCGATATTATGGCCCTGGCCGATAAAGCCAATAAATACGTCGATACCGAAGAGCCCTGGGTAAAGATTCGTGACGAAGCGACGGCTGCTGAAGTACACACCATCAGCTCGGTCGCATTAAATTTGTTCCGTATTCTGACGATTTATTTAAAGCCAGCGATTCCCGCAATCGCCGAACAAGTCGAAACCTTTTTCAATATTGAACCCTTGCAGTGGCGTGATGTTCAAACCGTATTAGAAGATCACGAGATTAACCGCTTTAAAGCTATGATCAAACGCGTTGAAGCCAAACAAATAGAAGCCATGATAGAAGAATCCAAAACAGAAACTGCGGCGGCAAATGAACCGCAACTCGCCGAGCCGTTAAAAGACACCATTGAATTTGGTGATTTCGAAAAAATCGACTTACGCATTGCCCGTATCGCCAAAGCAGAACACGTCGAAGGCGCAGAAAAGCTTCTGAAACTGCAACTGGATCTCGGCGGCGTTACCAAACAAGTATTTGCTGGCATAAAGTCAGCCTATTCACCAGAAGAGCTGGAAGGCAAATTAACGGTCATGGTCGCCAATCTGGCACCACGCAAAATGCGCTTTGGGCTTTCCGAAGGTATGGTTTTAGCAGCTGGCCCTGGCGGTAAAGACCTCTGGATCCTAAATCCTGATGAAGGCGCCGAACCCGGCATGCGTGTGAAGTAATCAAGAGGTATTGCCGTTCATGTTGTTAAGCGCTCAACCTTTTGCCCTCTACGCTGAAAGCTGGTGGGCCTATATTGGATGCGGACTGCTATTTCTAGCATTAGTGTGGTGGAAAGTGCGTCATTGGCATTTTGCCGCTCAGTCTATTTTGTTGTCGATGTTTGCCGCCGGTGCTTTCAGCTTTACTCAAGTACCGGAGGCCGAAACCTATGCTCCTGCAACCATTGCGTTTATCCTAGAGTTGGAAAACGAAGGCAGTGCAGGAGAAATCAATATGCTGCTGCATATTGCTTTGGTGTGGTTTATTCTTATTTTACTAAGTGCTTCGGCGCGTTACGCCTGGATTTATTTTAGGGGTAAACACATCAAGCATAATGAGCCGTCGAATGAGCCAAATTCCACAAAACATTGATGGACCAAAAAGATCTTGAAAATCATTTGGTTGAGTCTGTTCGACTAAGATAGGATAATGATGAGCTGATAAGCAAACAGCCTGCACCTATTAAAGAATATCCTGCTACGTGACTGAATACTTATTGCTGCTGGTCAGCACCGTTCTTGTGAATAACTTTGTACTGGTCAAGTTTCTTGGCCTGTGCCCCTTTATGGGTGTTTCGAGCAAAGTTGAAACAGCGGTCGGTATGTCTTTCGCAACAACCTTTGTGCTCACACTCGCTTCTGCCTGTAGCTATATTGTCGATACGTTTTTGTTAACGCCGCTAAATTTGGAGTATTTACGTACGCTCTGTTTTATTCTCGTAATTGCCGTAGTTGTGCAATTTACGGAAATGGTGATCCATAAAACCAGCCCATTGTTGTACCGCTTGTTGGGCATATTTTTACCCCTCATTACAACAAACTGTGCGGTATTGGGTGTTGCACTACTCAACATCAATGAACAACATAATTTTATCGAGTCCATCGTTTATGGTTTTGGTGCTGCGGTTGGATTTTCTTTAGTGTTGGTACTTTTTTCTTCCATGCGAGAGCGCATCGCCGCTGCCGATGTGCCAGAACCGTTTCGAGGGCCAGCCATTGCACTCATCACCGCAGGGCTAATGTCTTTGGCATTTATGGGCTTTACAGGGCTGGTGAAGTTTTAATGGATGTCATCACTGCGGTTCTGATTTTAGTAGGTTTAACAGCAATTTTCGGTGCCTTGCTGGGCTATGCGGCGATTCGTTTTAAAGTGGAATCGGATCCGGTTGTTGATCAAATCGACAATATATTGCCACAAACGCAATGTGGCCAATGCGGCTACCCAGGCTGTCGCCCTTATGCCGAAGCCATCGCCAATGGCGACGCAATTAACAAATGCCCTCCCGGTGGAGAAGCTGGCGTTAAAGCGTTAGCCGATTTATTAGGGCGCGAGGTGGTGCCACTGGATGAATCCTTAGAAAAAAGCATTCCGCGTGTTGCCTATATTCGAGAAGACGAATGCATTGGCTGTACTAAGTGCATACAGGCATGTCCGGTAGACGCCATTGTCGGAGCAGCCAAATTAATGCATACCGTTATAGTCGATGAGTGTACTGGCTGTGATCTCTGCGTCGACCCATGTCCGGTAGACTGTATCGATATGTTGCCGATAACTCACAACTTACAACAATGGCAGTGGCCGGACCCAAAGCTCCATAACAAACATTCTGCACAGTTAATTCCAGTGAAGCAGGTATCCTGATATGTCGGAAGCTGGCGATATTCTGTTCCACAGCGAATACAAGTTTCACGGCGGTGTCCATCCCGAAGAAATGAAGTCACTGTCTAACGCATCGGACATTGCTGAGTTACCCCTTCCGCCCTATTTGATTCTACCGCTTGGGCAACATGTTGGAATAACCGCGCAACCGATCGTGGCAATAGGGGATTACGTAAAAGCCGGGCAAGTAATAGCCGAAGCGCCAGTCAATGTTTCAGCCAATGTCCATACAGGCTGTAGCGGTAAAGTAATTGCAATAGAAAACCGACCGGTTCCCCATCCATCGGGAATGGAAGACTTGTGTGTAGTCATCGAAACCGATGAGCCACAAAAGTCTGTAGCATTTGATCCCATTACATCGCCCTTAAGCTGTGATCGACAAATGTTACTGGAGCGAGTGCAACAGGCCGGTATCGTTGGATTAGGCGGTGCATCATTTCCAAGCCATATCAAATTAATGGGCTCTATTGAAACACTCATCATTAATGCTGCTGAATGTGAGCCTTACATCACTTGCGATGATCGCATGATGCAAGAGCAAGCCCCGCAACTTATCGAGGCTTTTAACATTGTTATGCACCTCACTCATGCGAAGAGCTGCGTAATAGGCATTGAAGACAATAAGCCGGAAGCGATTGAACGTTTACACGAAGCCATAAAAGCATATGGGCATACAAACATTCGCATTTGTGTTTTACCGACCAAATACCCAAGCGGCGGAGAAAAGCAGCTGATTGAATTGGTTACCGGAAAGCAACTGCCGAAAAACGAGTTGCCAAGTTCAATGGGACTTTTGGTGCATAACGTGGCTACAGCCTTTGCCATTTATCAGGCCATTGTTCAGGGTATTCCATTAACGGAGCGCATTGTCACAATAACGGGAGAGGCTTGCGAACTCCCCGGTAATTACCGTGTTAAATTGGGGACACCCATCAACTGGTTACTGCAGCAAGTTGACGCTAAAGAAGTGAACTCAATTATCATGGGTGGCCCAATGATGGGTTATGCCATTCAAGACCAGAGCGCCCCTGTTGTTAAGGCTACCAATTGCCTAATTGCAGCAAAACCAGGAGAGCTCGCGATTCCGGAACAATCGCTGCCTTGCATTCGGTGCGGTCAATGCGCCGATGTGTGTCCGGCATCTTTGTTACCGCAACAGCTTTACTGGTTTGCTCGCAGTGACGATTTCGAGAAAGCCGAAGCTTACAACTTGTTCGATTGTATTGAGTGTGGTGCCTGTTCCTACGTTTGCCCTAGCAAAATCCCGCTAGTGCAGTATTACCGATATGCGAAAAATGAAATCCGTCACCGCGCCGAAGAAAAACAAAAAGCGGAACAGGCTCGCGAAAGGTTCGAATTCAGAGAGTTTCGCTTGAAGCGAGAAAAAGAAGAGCGCGCCGAGAAACATCGAAAAGCCGCCGAAGCGCGTAAGAAAGCTGCCGAAGCGCAAGGCGAAGCCGATGAGAAAAAAGCCACCATTGCCGAAGCCGTAGCGCGTGCTAAAGCCAGAAAAAAAAATACGGAATCCTAGACGCCTTTTAACTAGAACAACAGCCATTCCCGGCGAGGTGCGTCTTGCCAGGAACACAGACAAACCAACTGAACGGGCCATTAATGACAGGAGGCTCCATTAGATGTTGCACTCATCCCCTTTTAAGTCTGCAGAAAATACAGTCAGCCGACTGATGCTGACGGTGATACTAGCAACGGCTCCTGGTGCATTAACACTGATTTATTTTTTTGGTTGGGGTGTGTTGTTCAACTTGATGACCTGCGCTTTCGTTGCCTTGGCGAGTGAAGCCATCGTATTAAAACTGCGACAACGTGACATTCGTCGCGGCCTTTTTGATCACAGCGCGTTATTAACCGCCGTTTTACTCGGGTTAGCCTTACCTCCTCTGGCACCTTGGTGGGTCGCATCAATCGGCACGGTATTCGCCATTGTTTTTACGAAGCATTTATTTGGGGGGTTGGGTTATAACCCGTTTAATCCGGCTATGGCGGGCTATGTATTACTGTTGATTTCTTTTCCGGTTGCCATGACAAGCTGGCTACCACCGAGTGAGTTAGCCAACTCTACACCTGGTTTTACCGATAGCCTCTCGTTATTTTTTACCGGAAAAGACACCCTGGGTGAAAATTTAAGGTATTACCTGCTAGGCGCTGACGGGTTTACCATGGCCACACCGCTTGATCAGTTAAAAACAGCCGCTTCTATGGGCTTTATTATTGATGAGGTCGCCGACAAGCCGATATTCGATGGATGGCAAAACGTTGGTTGGCAATACGTAAACCTTGCGTTTTTAGGCGGCGGTATTTTGCTTTTATTGCTCAAAGCAACCAGTTGGCATATTCCGGTTGCTTTCCTCGCCAGCCTTTTTGTTATTGCAGCGCTGCTCCACGGTTACGACGACACGCGATTTGCTTCGCCCATGCTGCATCTGTTTAGCGGTGCGACCATGTTAGGCGCGTTTTTTATTGCGACCGATCCGGTGTCCGCAGCAACCACCAATCGAGGAAAAATTGCGTTCGGGATCGGCGTCGGATTTTTTACCATTTTAATTCGTACATTTGGTGGCTACCCAGATGCTGTCGCTTTTGCAGTCCTGCTGATGAATATGTCGGCACCATTAATTGATCACTATACCCAACCCAAGGTGTATGGCGCATGAAAAAATCTTGTGTATTTCCGGAGTTAAATAAGTCATGCTAGCGCGATCCATTTACAAAAATGCGATGATTCTGGCCGCTTTTGCTTTGCTCTCGATTGGGCTTATTGCGCTGTTCAATCAACTCACCAAAGATAAGATTCGTGCGGAAATGCAGTCAAAGCTCGCACGTACTTTAGGAGAGTTGGTTCCAGGATCGGCTTACAATAATGATGTGTATCATGACTGTGTTGAATTCGACTCGAAAGGCGTTTTAAACAAAAATGGAAGCACTCGATTTTATCGTATGACTCAGGATAACCAGCCGGTTGCATCTGTGTTCACGGTTGTAGCGCCAGATGGTTACAACGGTAACATTGAATTGATCATTGGTTTGTATGCGGATCAGCGAATCGCCGGTGTGCGCGTAATTCAACACAATGAAACGCCTGGTCTCGGAGACAAAATAGAACTTCGTAAATCGGACTGGATGTTGCAATTTGCCGGCCTTTCACTCGACCAGGTTTCAGAAGACGAGTGGAAAGTACAAAAAGATGGTGGGAAGTTCGATGCGTTTACCGGCGCTACCATTACACCCAGGGCGGTCTTAAAAGCGATCGAAAAAGGTTTGGTGTTTTATCAAAAGCATGCCAACGAAATCTTCAACCGTCCTAACGCTTGTGGAGCGAGTCATGAGTCAACCTGAATACCGACAAATCAGCATCGACGGCTTATGGAAAAACAATCCGGCTTTGGTTCAGTTACTGGGCCTATGCCCGTTATTGGCGGTCAGCAATACCTTAATCAACGGGCTTGGATTAGGTATCGCAACCACCATGGTCTTAGTCGGTTCCAATATTTCCGTTTCATTTGTACGTCATTGGGTGCCCAAAGAAATTCGCATTCCTGTGTTTGTCATGATGATCGCTTCTTTCGTAACAAACACTCAGCTGTTAATGAACGCTTTCACTTATGAGTTGTACTTAGTACTCGGCATTTTTATTCCACTGATTGTCACCAATTGCAGCATCATTGGTCGCGCCGAAGCGTTTGCATCCAAAAACCCCATTCTGCCCTCATTTGTAGACGGACTAACTCAAGGCATTGGGTTTTCCACTGTGCTGGTTTTGTTAGGGGCTATTCGCGAATTATTAGGGCAAGGTACACTGTTTGACGGTGCTCACTTGCTGTTAGGAGAGTGGGCTAAGGTATTAACCATTCAAGTGGTTGAAATTGACCAATCTTTTCTGTTCGCTATTTTGCCACCGGGTGCTTTTTTTGGACTCGGACTTTTAGTCGCGGCTAAAAACTTAATCGACAAGCGCATGCAATTAAATGCACTGAAAAAAGCGGAGTTGATTGAGGCTTCTTCCGTCTCGAATTAGATCTTAATAACGTAATGTGCTATCACAAGACTAATGGTGGTTCCGTTACTTGCGTCATAGATTACACTAGACGCGAGCATCAATTACTGGCACCATGATCCGTAAATAAAAAATACAGCACCCCTATGCCAAATGGTCGTCTTGTCGTGGTTGGCACCGGCCTAATCACGCCGCAACATATCACACAGGAAGCGAAACGCCATATTCGAGCGGCTGATCGCGTCTACCATATCGTTCCCGATCCACTCGGTATCGACTACCTCTCCTCGCTTAATGAAAACCTTGTGTATCTCGGTGACTGTTATCAAAAAACATCGAATCGACGTGAAACCTACAACATGATGGTTGAACGCATTATGCAAGGCGTACGTGAGGATTTAAAAATTGTCGCAGTGTTTTACGGACATCCAGGTGTATTTGTAACGCCTTCTCATGAAGTTATTGATATCGCCCGAAGCGAAGGCTATCGCGCTTTTATGTTGCCCGGTGTGTCTGCAGAAGATTGCTTGTTTGCTGATTTAGGTGTCAATCCAGGCTCTTCAGGTTGCCAAACTTATGAAGCCACTTATTTTTTAACACATCATCTTTCAATCGACACAACCACGCCTCTTATTCTTTGGCAGCTTGGAGTTATCGGTGATATTGATAACTCACGACTGAGTCCGGTGACAAAAGCGATTCAAATGCTCTCTTCTAAATTAAGCGCTTTATATTCAGATCAGTACCATGTCGTGCTTTATGAAGGCGCAACAAACAGCCTCCTAGAGCCAATCATAAAAACAGTACCAATTGACGCTTTGGTCGACCAAAGTCTGTCTCACCGTTCTACTTTATTCGTTCCTGCGAAAAACAAAAGTGAAATCGACACTTTTATGTTCGAAAAACTCGAGAAGTTGAAATTAACGATCTTGTAATAAAGTTAAATTTTAAGGAGAATCATAATGTCAAAAAAGCTCGAAGAATTACTTAAAAAAGTGACTAATGACCCTGACTTCCAAGAAAAGTACCGTTCCAATAAAGAAAAAGTCATGGACGAATTTGGGTTAAACGAAGAAGAAAAAGAGCTGCTCAGAAACAATGATACAGACAAGCTGAATCAAAAACTGGATAACAAATATAATTTGAAAGCGAATGGAATAATTCAAATTAATAAAAAATAACTTTTTGAGGTACTATGTACCTCTATTTATCAGAGAATTTTTCATGCGCTTTCGATTTGTTTTATTTCTACTCCTTTATTTGAGCCAAAACACTATCTTAGCAACCGACGAGGAATCAATTTCTCAAATCAATGACCTAGCCTATCAAAATATAAAATCGGGAAATTATGGAAAAGCGTTTAATTTTGCTGAGCAAGCAAGAATTGCCTCTTTCTACAACAATGATAAGAACAACTTAATCATAGCGTTAAAGCATCAGGGGTCATGCTATTTCTACCTTAACCAATATGATAAAGCGATTCAGCATTACAGTAACGCGCTGGAGTTAGCAAGAAGCACCCAAAATATCGTTGAAATTTCAAAACTATTAAACAACCTCGGAACAGTATATTTAGAGCTCGAAAACTTCACTATTGCAAAAGAATTTTATCAAGAAGCCTACAATAAGAGCTTAAACAGCAACGAAATATCCGAACTTAGTCGCTGGCAAACATTGGTTAATTTAACTCAGTCTTCCGCTTATGCCGAAGATCAATCTGAGTATGAAACCTTTTCAGCGATTATGGACGAATCTTTTAAAACCATTTCTGATGCATTTACGTTAATGTATTACTTTCAAATTAAAGGAGATATAGAGGCATACAAAGGAAGACTAAAAGACTCTCGCCAACATTATGAAAAAGCCTTAGAGATTGCTTCTAGCAATCAATTCTCTGCGATTGAAAAAGAGATTTTATTAGACATTGCCGAGTTGAATATCGCTGAAAATGCCTTAAGCGACACCAAAGAGAAGTTATTGCAAATTACGAAAGAGTTAACACTTAAAAAATTTCCTGAGCAAGCCAATAGAGCCCATGAGTTGCTTTATAGCATCTACAAACAACTGAGCCAATTTGACAGAGCCCTTTTCCATTTAGAACAAACCATCGAACTGAAAAATCACATCAATAGCTTGAAAGTTATGCATATTGGAGAAATAACAAAAATTGAACAACAAACAGAAAAGCAAAAGGAAAGTTTATCAAAGCTGAATAAAAGTAATGAGCAACTTATGCAAAGTCTTGCTGAAACAACCGCATCAATGTGGTACGGCTGGATAGCATTTGGTTTCGTTTCTGTATTATTGATTGTGGTTCTTTGGGTAACGAGAAAAAGATAGAGGTACCGCTTCCAAACCATCTATTTATAATTTTCGTTGAAATGGAGCGCAAGCCTAGCGTTTTGCATCCTTTTTATTGGTTTGTTATTTAGGCACACTTATGGTTAATAAAAAACTGACAGCAACGCCACAATTCCCATAAAAACAGCTAAAAAAGCAAAACCAATTTTTCGATTGTCATCTTGCTGTTCGGAGTGAGGAATATGCAACTTCTCAATGATTTCACCGTTTGTCATGCCTTTACAGTAAGGGCAAGTAGTTTCCTCAAGCAAATGCTTCAAGCCGCACTTGGTACAACGAGTTGTTTCTGAAGGCTGAATAAATACACTTTCATCGAAGTCAAAAATTCGCATAATAACTCTTTTAGACTATATAACGCCCAGCACACTGGCCGACTAAAAAACGCAGCTAAGGAGGTCCCGGCCGAAGACGGATGGTCCTGCTGCAAATGACTTTTTGCAAACAACTCTACTTATCAGAGCCATTAATATTTTGTTTGCCTTTCTGACTTGCTCCAATAGCAACACCAATAGCTATGCCGATCCCTATACCAAGTGCAAGATTACCCACTGCCACCCCAATTCCAGCTCCGATGGCAACACCTATACCGATTCCAAAACCGGTTGGATTTTCAATTTTGCTACTTTTCTTTTTCCAGTTACTCATGTGGTACACCTAGACAGCTAACCACCTAAAGCCTCGGCGCGTTAGTGCGCACGGCCCGCAGGGCGATGCTGTCTTTACTGTTAGCATCTAATTTAATGGTTTACTTGTGGTCACCCCAGTTTTTCCACCACTATGGCAATTCGAATTACGGATAACCCAACTTTTTTCACTTAATTTAATCAGATACCACGAGGACTCATCGATATTTGGCTGATTCAATGCTACTCCCGTTTTGCTCATGGATGTTAGTTGTTTTTTATGGTGGTTAACTGCAGTCTCTAAAAATAATTTGTCATATTGTAATTTAGTATCTTTGTATCCTTCTTTTTCTAACTCTGATAGGACACAAATTTATCTTTGGATTTATTTTGAATGATGAGCATATGAAAGCTATTATTCTGGTCATACACGTCGTAAAGTCCTACATAAGCCGATACAGGCCAAGATTTATTTTTTTAAAAGAATTTAAACTGAATGTAACTTTAATGCCATCTGCGATATCTCCTATTTCTTTTATATTAATCAGCCCACTTTCCGCTTCAAGTTCAATGATATTTTCCGAGGCCATCACAAGTAAGCAAATCAGAAGCGCAAAGAATAATGTACCAATATTTATCATATTAATTACTTAACTCTACGCTAAACCTGCTAAACCAAAACGAAGTGCGTGGTTTGAGATCGGCTTAAGCGCTTGGTTAAATTTATAAATTTGTGCATTCGTCAGTTAACTATATTTGTGATACAACATAATTTTTAGTCTGTAACCCATAAAGTATGAACAATTGGTTTAGTTGCTGAGCCGCCCCAGAATGGGATAATGTCACAACCATTACTCCATAAGCCAATTTTCTTACCGGAAGCGTAGGCTGCCATTGCAGCTGAAATCATACCATCATAACCTGCCATGGTAGGTTTAATATGAACGAGTGTAATATCATTGCAATTGTCAGGGTTACTTATTCCTGATACCCACAAGGTCATGCCTCCTTCACCATGCATGGTATATTTTTGAATTTTTACTCCCTGACCGTACGGTGTAAGATAACCTGAAGCAAAAGATTTAAATGGAATCAACAAAAAAACCACTAAAAGAAATGAATACTTTTTCATAATTGATACTCTTAATATTGAAAGAAATTTAACATTAGTGCATTCGGACCCTAAGAACCGCACATCCAATTATCTCATTTTAGCAATTTTCCCATATTTTTGAACAATCACTTACAGTTAAGATTACCACCGTCTCATAATGAATTAGGAAAAAGCAGACCAAATTTCGGCATAACACAGCTGAACAAAATTCATACTCAAACTAATTCTTGAAAAACAATAAGTTACAAAATAGAAAGTTTTACGTCGGAAAAAACGAACTGTTCAAGCTCATTGCATAACTTTGTGAATGCCGCTAGTAAAATTTAGGTGTACTTAACAAATACGCATCGCTCAAACTGGGTTTTCTCAGCTTTTAGGAAGATCCTTTTCCGAATATTCAACTTCAGCTCGAAGATACTATCCCAAATAAGGGTTGTCAGATATACCTAACCCACAAACTCCCATATGATAGGCTAAGACGCGACTGGTCCATATTAGGTATTTTCTTAACATTCGATACAAAAAAGCCGCTAATTGTTAGCGGCTTTTTTTATTTCGATAGATAGCTATCTAATCTTTAAACTTCTCAAACACTAAACAAGCGTTTGTTCCGCCAAAGCCAAAGCTGTTGCTCAAAATCCGGTTGAGCTCAATGCCCTCTTCCAGTTTTTGCACAATGGGCAAGCCTTCGGCATCAGGATCCATTTGTTTAATGTTAGCTGAGCCTGCAATAAAGCCATCTTTCATCATAATTAAACTGTAAATGGCTTCGTGCACACCGGTTGCACCGAGTGAATGACCCGCTAACGACTTGGTTGATGAGATTTTCGGCATTTTATCGCCAAACACTTCTTTCAATGCTTTTAATTCCGCCACATCGCCGACAGGCGTGCTGGTGCCATGCGTATTCACATAATCGATATCACCCGCTACGGTTGCCATGGCCTGCTGCATACAGCGTACCGCACCTTCACCCGACGGGGCTACCATATCGTAACCATCCGATGTGGCGCCATATCCAACCAGTTCCGCGTATATTTTTGCGCCACGGGCTTTTGCGTGCTCCAACTCTTCCAGCACCAAAATACCACCGCCAGAAGAAATTACGAAACCATCTCGCGTTGAATCGTACGGACGAGAAGCCGTTTCTGGCGTGTCGTTGTACTTGGAAGACAGAGCACCCATCGCATCGAATAATAAGGTTAAACGCCAATCTTCTTCTTCCCCACCACCAGCAAACATAACGTCTTGTTTACCCATAGCGATTTGTTCATACGCATTACCAATACAGTGCGCGCTGGTCGCACAAGCGGACGAGATGGTGTAGTTAATGCCCCTAATTTTAAAAGGCGTTGCTAAACAGGCTGAAGTGGTACTGGCCATGGTTTTTGGCACTGCGTAAGGACCAACCCGCTTTACACCGCGCGATTGTGAAATTTCTACCGCTTCAACCTGCGTGCCTTGTGAGCCACCGCCAGAACCCGTGATTAACCCAGTGCGCACATTAGACACATCAGAATCCGTTAAACCCGCGTCTTCGATTGCTTGTTGCATCGAAATGTAAGCGTAACCGGACGCATCCGCCATAAAGCGCACAATCTTACGATCAATGTGATCTTTGATATCCAGATCGGGACGCCCTGCTACATGACTGCGCAGTCCTTTTTCTTTATAAATTTCTTTAAATTTAATACCCGACTTACCCGCCTTTAAGGAAGCAGTAACTTCTTCAACATTGTTACCAAGGCAAGACACAATGCCCATACCTGTGACCACGACACGTCTCATAATGATTCCTGAATATTTCGAGTTGAGAATTTATTTCTGTTCAACATACAGAAGACTCAAAGGACCGGCAAGTACGCCCTGCCCTAAAAGCTGTCGGTTGAATCGAACAAACCCACTTTTAAGTCTTTTGCTGTGTAAATTTCTTTTCCGTCAACAGCGACAGAACCGTCCGCGATAATCATCTTAAGTTTACGTAAAATCAAGCGTTTTACATCAATACGGTAGCTGACTTTTTGCGCTGTGGGCAAAATTTGCCCGAAAAATTTAATTTCACCAGAACCCAACGCTCGGCCCTTACCTGACTGCCCAAGCCAGGAAATGAAAAAGCCCGTCAACTGCCACATCGCATCAACCCCTAAACAACCTGGCATTACTGGATCGGATTCGAAGTGACAATCAAAAAACCATAAATCCGGACGAATATCGAATTCCGCATCGATATACCCTTTATCGAATTGTCCACCTTGATTACTGATGGCCGTTATACGATCCATCATAAGCATATTGGGCAGTGGTAAGCGAGAAACAGTGTTTCCAGCTGGTCCTACAAGCTCACCTTTGCCGCAAGCTATGAGTTCGTCGCGCGAGTATTGACTGGTTATTAACATGGATTACCTTAGGGTTTCTGACTGAAACAAGCTATCGTCAGGGCACTAGTTTGAGCGCGTATTATGCCTATGTCGACTCACTAAACTGGTATGACCTTGAGTTTACATGTGTTCGCTTAGACACTCTACCGCATCTCAATGTAAGTGACCGTTTTATAAGAAATTGTCAATCGCAGACAAAGCAATAATTTTACCAAATGCTATGCTGTTATAGGTGAAGGACTCAATTAAATATCTCAACAATAGCACAATAAGAGCATTGGTATTCTCATGTTAAAGATTGCACCTCGCCTGTTAGCACCGCTCATCACCGTGTTACTCACCGGCCACCTTTTAATACTTTGGCTAATCAAAGCCGAATTATCGATATACCTTTGGGTTCTGCTGATAGACGCATTAGCTGCGGTTATTCTTTATGCGCTATGCAACATTAAAGTCACTCCCGCACTGAGTGAACTTGAGCGTTATGTCAATGAGTATTCAAAAACCAATAAAGTGAATATGAACTTTCGATTTCAACTCACCAAAAGTGGTTGGTTTGAAGCGCTCTTTAACAAAG
This sequence comes from Pleionea sp. WD8-19, assembly GCF_055326765.1. NCBI lineage: Bacteria > Pseudomonadati > Pseudomonadota > Gammaproteobacteria > Oceanospirillales > Pleioneaceae > Pleionea > Pleionea sp. WD8-19. The sequence goes on from NZ_JBUZOU010000002.1 coordinate 64,177, forward strand.
CCAATCACCGGTTAGGTAAAGCCGATGAATTACTCAACTTGGTTTACAGCTCTAGCGCTCGATTAATGCCAATGTCGCAAGACTTAACCGAGTCCTACAATTCGTTGCATACAAAAGCGGAAAATCAAGAAAGCTACGGGAAAAAACTGAATGAGTCCGTGGCTCAAGTTGTAGACGCTTCCGCACAACTGAACCAACACATAGATTCAATTTTTGAACAATTAAGTGAAGCAACACAAGCGGTGCAGGAAACTCGTAGTAGTGCCGGCCAAAATGCAACCAGCTTGCAAGCCTTGACACAAAGTATGACTCAAGCGAATGAACATATTAATCAACTGAAAATCGACAGCGAGCAAATCAATAGCATTATTGATGTCATCAACTCAATTGCCGAACAAACCAATTTGTTAGCTTTAAACGCTGCCATAGAAGCGGCTCGAGCCGGAGAACAAGGTCGTGGCTTTGCAGTAGTTGCAGACGAAGTGCGAACACTCGCGGAACGCACTGCTGAGTCCACTCAGGAGGTAAGAGCCATGGTTGAGCGTATTCAACAAGGTACTTCCAGCGTTTTTGAAACAATGGCTTCGGGGAAAGAGGCCAATGAACGAACCGTCGACCTGTCAGATACCTCAACAAAACAATTAAATCAGGTGGATGATGCCATGCATGAAATCGAAAACCTGATGCAAGCCAGTGCGCAATTGGTTCGTCAACAAATTGGTGTTGTTGAAGAGTCTAAGAAGTCGGTTGCTTTACTGGTGACCTTAAACGAAGAAACGTTACAAGATACTGAGCATCAGGCTGTTACAGCTGAAGATCTGGTCAATTTATCCAATTCTCTGCGCAAACAGCTGAATGAATTTTCTCTTAGCGAAGCGAGCTGGAATGAACTGCGACGCAGCAAACCTCGCACCGCAGAACAAGAACCTAACTCTCAAAAAGCAACAAACTAAATCGTTCGTCACTTTTTAATTAACGATTATTCTTTACGCCAAGTTGTCCCTTCGCGTGTATCTTCAAGCACAATGCCTTCGGCCAGCAATTGATCACGAATTTCATCGCTGCGAGCAAAGTTTTTATCTTTCCTCGCTTGGGTTCTTTCCGCAATTAATGCCTCGATATGTTCCGCGTCAAAGTTTTCACCCATCGAAGTAGACTGCAAAAACTCAGCCGACTCTTGCTGTAATAGGCCCAATACTCCGGCCAGAATTTTCAATGTATGTGCCAGGTTCGACAGCTCAGGGTCGGCATCCTTTTTCGCCCGGTTCACTTCGCGCGCCAGTTCAAATAACACAGCAATGGCTTCCGGTGTATTAAAATCGTCGTCCATCGCTTGTTTAAACTTTTGCTCGTACGCGTCAAGTACTTTCCCTGTCGAAAAATCCACATCGCGTAATGCAAGGTATAAACGCTCCAGGCTCGCATCCGCAGCATTTAATGACTCGTCGGAATAGTTTAATTGACTGCGGTAATGGCTCGACAATAGGAAAAATCGCACCGACTCTGCTCGATATTGCTTCAGCACATCGCGAATGGTAAAAAAGTTGCCCAAGGATTTAGACATCTTTTCTTTATCCACTTGTACCATACCGGTATGTACCCAGTAATTCACAAATCGACACCCATTGGCCGCTTCGGATTGAGCAATTTCATTTTCGTGATGAGGAAACTGCAAGTCAGAGCCTCCACCGTGAATATCAAATTGGTCACCCAAGCATTGCTTACTCATGGCCGAACACTCAATATGCCAACCCGGTCGCCCTTTGCCCCAAGGTGAGTCCCAACTGGGTTCATCAGGTTTTGCTGCTTTCCAGAGTACAAAATCCAGTGGATCGCGTTTGTCCTCGGCGACATCAATTCGCTCACCAGCCCTCAAATCTTCTATATGTTGCTTACTCAGCTTACCGTAATCTTTAAAAGCAGAAACCGAATAGTACACATCGCCTTTATCACCTTGATAAGCAACCTGCTTGTCCATCAGCGTTTGAATCATGTTAATAATATCGTCCATCGATTGCGTAGCACGGGGTTCATCGTCTGGTCGCTCCAATCCCAGAGCATCAAAATCCTCGAGCATGATACGCTCAAACCTTTCCGTTATGGATTCAAACGACTCTTTATTTTCATGCGCGCGGTTGATAATTTTGTCATCAATATCGGTTACATTTCGTACATAATAAACGTCATAACCACTGTATTTCAGATAGCGAGCCATGACGTCGAATGCGGCATAAGTTCGCCCATGACCGATATGACAATAGTCGTAAATGGTAACGCCACACACATACATACCCACTTTACCTTCCACTATCGGTTTAAAGGCTTCTTTTTGGCGAGTGAGATTGTTGTATATCTGTAGCATTGGATTGATATTCCGTAGTTGTTAAATGCATCGAAACCACGAATTATACTGAGTTATCAACTTCATTCGTAGCTTCAAATCGATATTAAAATGGCTGGCGAGGTAATTCATACTATTTTTATGGCATAATGCCCCGAAAATTACCGACGAGGAGTTAAAAATGGTTATTCTGCATACCAATATGGGCGATATCACATTAGAGTTATTCGCTGATAAAGCGCCGGAAACGGTTGCCAACTTTCTTGAATACGCAAAATCAGGTCATTACAACAATACAATATTTCATCGCGTGATTGATGGTTTTATGATTCAAGGCGGAGGCTTTGAACCCGGGTTGCAACAAAAAGACACTAACAGCCCGATTAAAAACGAAGCGAATAACGGTTTATCCAATGAAGCCGGCACAGTTGCTATGGCAAGAACCATGGATCCCCACTCTGCTTCGTGTCAATTTTTTATTAATGTTAACGACAACAAGTTTCTCGACTTTAAAAGCGAATCACCTCAAGGTTGGGGCTATTGCGTATTTGGTAAAGTAACTTCAGGTATGGAAGTGGTTAACCAGATTAAAGGAGTAGCCACAGGAAATTTAGGTGGGCACTCCGATGTGCCGAAAGAAGATATTGTGATTGAAAGTGTTGAAGTTCAATAAGAAATTCACTTTTAACTGATGATGATCACACACTTTATTTCAGACTTACATCTTTGTGAAGAACAACCGCACCTGTTGCGGTTGTTTCATCATTATCTGGATCATTTTGCAACAAAAGCCAATCGGCTTTACATTCTTGGCGATCTTTTTGAAGTCTGGATTGGCGATGACTATCAAACCGACTGGATCAACGAGTTACAAAAAAAACTTCAACAGCTTACATTGGGCGGAACGTCCATTTATTTTTGTCATGGTAATCGCGATTTTCTATTAGGAAAAGAATTTGCAGCAAGCGGCAGTGTGACATTGTTGGAAGAATACGCTCTCATTGATTTGGAAGGACAAAAAGCGTTAGTTTGCCACGGAGATTCAATGTGCATCGATGATGTTGCCTATCAAGAGTTTCGAGCAAAAGTTCGCACCCAAACCTGGCAAGATGAATTTTTAAACCTACCGATTGAACAACGTTTGGCAATTGTAAACAGTTACCGAAAACAAAGTAAGGATGCTACAGCTGCAAAAGACAATGAAATTCTCGACGTTAATACCCAAGAAGTGGCTCGAATTTTTAAAGAAAACAAAGTTTCGTTGATGATCCACGGTCATACCCATCGACCTGCGGTTCACAACGTTGAAAATACAACACGAGTTGTTTTAAGCGACTGGCGAAACTATGGGCAATTTTTAGAATTTAAAAGTGGTAAGTTTCAATCTTTTCATTTTGATTTGGCCAGTATTCAAAACGATGAGCAACTAAAGTTTTCTTAAACAGCCCCTACCTCGCGCCTCAGGTTGATGGCACCCCACTGTGAAAGCGAAACACTTTGTCGGGTGATTGGATCAGCTCTGCCTCTAACTTACCAAAGAAGTCAACGCGCTCGGCGATGGGCTCTTTTGAGTACTCTTCAGCCAGCGCTAAATAATCCATAAAATGCCGGCTTTCCGATTTCAACAAAAAGCGATAATACTTGGCAAGCACGGGATCCGAATCTTCCATCACAGGTGCCAGGGCCGCAAAGCGTTCACACGACCGCGCCTCGATATAAGCACCAATAATTAACACATCAACCAGACCGCTCTCTTCACCCATTTTTACCGGTTCACGCATTTTGGCCGCATAGCGAGAAGCCGTGAGGTGCTGATATTCAATTTTGCGCTCTCGCATTAAGTCGAATACCTGCTCAAAATGACGCAGCTCTTCGCGCGCCAATCGACTCAGCTTGTGCAATAAAGAAGCCCGCTCTGGAAACTTGAACATCAAGCTCAAAGCCGTTGAGGCGGCTTTCTTTTCGCAACGCGCGTGATCAATTAACAGCAAGTCTCGGTTTTCCAATGCAGCGTTTAGCCAGGCTTTCGGTGTTTCGCAATGTAAAAATTCTTGTACAGCAGAGATATCCATGGATTGGCGTAGCTTTTAAGGTAAAAAGTTTGAGAAAGTCGGCATTATATCAAGCTGGGTATCGGTTAACCATTCAGATTATTTTAAAGATAAGCTTCGCACGTTTCGAGTAAGACGCTCCCTTACCCCTTTGTTATTCTCACATTGTGCGTATTTCAGTAATGTGTAGTCCCGTAAAATAGGTGAAAGCTGCGCACGCCATTCGGGCTTTTGCTTTATCACACGCCGTATAAAGGTTTGTGCTCCTTCCTGTGGATGCTTCTCGATACCCAGTTTCTTCAATCGATTGAGTAACTTTCGATAAGCGTTAGCCACAGGATCGAGAGCGGGCTGATATTTCGCAATTCGCCAAGCAATAAAACCAATAACGGCACTGACGAGCAACAAAATAACCAGATGACGTGTTGCTCCTGACAATTTGCTCAGTTTCAAATAACGCAGCAAATCCCATTGATTGTCCTGGTTAAAATCCAGCACCCACTCTTGCCAAAAAGCGTTCATATTATCCATCCATTGGCGCGCATAATCATACCAACGCACCCCTAATAATTCTGCGTCTGGTAGCGTATCGAATAAGAATCCGCGTTGCCCAACTTCACTTAACAAACTTTGTTCAATTCGGAACGGTGCAATCGCTGCCGTTGGATCCAACCTCACCCAACCCTTATCTTGCAACCAGTACTCTAGCCAAGCATGAGCATCGCTTTGTCGAATCAGATAATAATCGCCAATCGGGTTGTATTCACCTCCTTGATATCCGGTCACGACACGTGCCGGGATCCCGACCGCTCGTAAAATAAAAGTGACACTCCCTGCATAATGCTCACAAAATCCTCGCTTATGATTGAACCAAAAATCATCCACCATGTCTTCACGCATAATGGGCGGCTGCAAGGTATAAAAATACGGCTGCTGATTAATGTACTGCAATAAAAAAGCAACAAAATCTTCAGGATCGTTGAAGTTCTGATACTGCTGTAGTGCCCATTGACGTGATTCTGGATTGGAGTTTTCAGGCAACATTAAATTGAGCTGTCGCGCAACTGGGTTAAGTGTTTTATCAATCACTGCATTCACCGAAGACTTTACAGAATAACGAATTCGATTACTTATTTTACTTGGCGAATAAAAAGTAGCATCGGAATTAACAGCACGTCCTTGCTGAAAGCTAATGGGTACATCTAATCCAAACAACCAATTTTGTCGCGTCGGCTCTTGAGTCACAAAGTATTCAAAAACCGTATCGACATCTTCTTGGATCTGGCTTGAAAGTCCTTCCCTTATGGGATCCGCCCGCCAGGTAATGCCATCGTAATTTTCAAACACCAAACCTCGCCAATACAATTGATCACTGCTTGGTTTCAACTCTTCCTCAAACTTCACTCGAAATGCCGGGTCATCATTTAAGTTCAAGACACCAATGTCTCCCGGAGTCATCGAATCGGATATGCCGCTACCGGCGGAAGAAACACCTGGCATTTTCCACAAAGGACCTGGTAGTCGTGGAAAAAAAAGAAAGAGTAAAATCATGATCGGTAAAGACAAGGATAAAATTTTCACACTGCTCTTCCAATCAAATACAAGTGACTGATGACTGTTCGCTTGCGTAAGCGCATGTACCAGAAACGTAAACGCTGCGAAGACATAAATCATTAATAAGAACGATTGCGAGAATAAAAAACTCATTGACAAAATGAAAAAACCTAAAGTAAGTAACAAGTTTAAGTCACGATATTTATAGGCTTCTAATATTTTCAAACTGTACATAGTAGCAATTAAAGCAACACCCGCATCTTTTCCGCGTAGCGTTCCGAAATAACGCCACACGATTACAGCTATTACTAATGTGATTGCAATGATCAACCAACGATTTAACCGAGTCGATTTATGAGTATGTAGTCTGAACAATACCCAACTTGGTGCCAATAAAATAAAAAACACCAAAAAAGAAGGCAGGCTAAATAAAAACGGAAACAGCACCACGAGTTGTACAATGGCTAATCGACGCAAGGTAGGTTGTGTTAAAGTTCGTTGATTTTCTGGAAGTAGTAACACGTTAAAACCTTTGCTAGTTAAACAAAGCTAAAGCCATTAAGCACCGTTGCAAATGCTCCGGTCCGTTGCCAGGAGAAATGTCCTGTTCGGGCAATCTCAATCCGTAAAACTTTCCTTCCTGTTCTGCCTGATTGACTAAAAAACACAGGTAAGACAATCGCAACTCTTTATTCACCTGTGTAAAATTATCATAATCAAAGGTGTCGGGATCACTCAAATAATCGACAAATTGCTTGGTTTGTAATCCTTTTTCACGCGCAAAACTCTTCCAATGAACGCGCGATAAAAGATCACCTTTTTGGTAACTTCTTAAACCGTAATATTCTTCAACGCCGGGTTGAAATTGTTCGGAATATTTATCGTGTTGGCGCTGTCCGCTCATTGAGGCCATATCAGGTTCTAATGGTTGTGGATATACCAGACAATAAGCATCGAAAAACAACCAAGACCAAGCTTGCAAAAAACCTAACGGGAAAATCGTTTGACACCGAACCGGTTGGATCGGTTGCTTGCCTCTTTTTTCACATAATTGGTGCAACTCGACTCGTTGCTCCGCTGACGGGGTAATATTTAGCGTGTGTAAATTCTGATTTTTCAAACCAATACTGATCGCCTGATGGGGTTTATCTCCGGTAATGGATATGGGAAATTTCGCCGTTTGCCCACAATAAACTGGTTCGGGTTGATGCACTGAAAACCTTAACCCCACCAAATTAGTAAACGTGAGCAAAATGGTAATGAGGCCAATAGCAACGGTGGTAAAAGTAGCGATAAATACCAGGTTATTCTGATAATTGGTTGCGCCGATGCCCATTAATAATATAGTCAGCAATAACAAAAAGCCATAACGCGTAGGAAAAATATAAGTATTACGCTGCGTTAAAGTTTGTCGCCTAGATTTGGGCGCTCGAGACTCCTGCCACGACAAAATTTTTTTCCGCCACTCGCGTCGCAGTTGAACGAACATTGAATAGAACCCTTATAAAGGAACCGCTATTTGTTGCAAAATGGTTGAAGCCACATCGTCACCCGACATATCGCTCTGACCATGGGTTTGAAGTCGATGACCAACAACAGCAACAAAAACACGCTGAACATCTTCCGGAATCACAAACTCGCGCTGCTGTAACCAAGCATAGGCTTTTGCTGCTTGTGTGATTGCCAGTCCGGCACGCGGAGAAAGCCCATGGACCAGTTCTGCTGATTGACGTGTTTCTAATACTAACTTGAGCACATACTCGACGAGATTATCACTTAACGTGACTTTCGAAACCTCGTTTTGCATCAAAACCAATTGTTCCGCATCAATTTGCGCTTTAGCTGAATGTGCCATAGCCCGTTTTTCACCACTCATCAGTAAAGACTTTTCAAATTTAGGATGTGGATACCCAAGCGACAAACGAATTAAAAACCGATCCAGTTGCGATTCGGGTAACGGATAAGTTCCAATTTGATGTGATGGGTTTTGCGTTGCGATAACAAAAAACGGTTTGGGCAATTGCCGCGTTTCGCCTTCGATTGTTACTTGTTGCTCTTCCATGGCTTCTAGCAATGCACTTTGTGTTTTTGGCGTTGCGCGGTTGATCTCATCGGCCAAAATAACTTGAGAAAAAACCGGTCCTGGATGAAAGACAAACGCTTGTTGATTTCGGTCGTAGATGGCTGTGCCGGTGATATCTGCAGGTAACAAGTCAGATGTAAATTGTATTCGCTGAAAATTTAAACCGAAAACACGTGCAATGCTGTGTGCCAGTGTCGTTTTCCCCATACCGGGTAAGTCTTCAATTAACAGATGACCTTTTGCTAACAAACAAACAATCGCCAACTCAATTTGCGGCTCTTTACCAAGAACAATTTGATTTAATGTATTCTTTATAGATTCGATAAGCTGAGACATGTAAGACCATCATTAAAACTTTATGGGCGTTTATTGAATACAGTTTCAAAAACAAAAATTTAACGTAAAGACCAAACGTTTTTGAGACTGCTTTTAGGTTTTTACTAATACCCAAACATCACGCACATTGGTACGACCGCTCGGCCAGTACAAACACGCGTCAATTGCTTTTAAAGCAGTATAGCTGTTAAATTCATTTAGCAGAAGCTCAGGGTCGAGATTGTTATCGAGTAGGCGTTGCCAAGAATGATGATCAATGATGGCACCCGCTGCATCTGAACTGCCATCACATCCATCGGTTGCTAACGCGATGAATGTGGCTGGAAGGTTATGCTGGTGTAGAAATCTAGCTACGAGTAATGCGACATGACTGCAACGTCCCCCTATTCCATGATTTTTTGGGAGTTTAACCGTTACTTCGCCGTGCCAAACTAGACCGCCGAACGAATTCTCCAACAACAGATTCCTCAGCTCACTGAAATACCGTGTAAGGCTTTGATTCAACTCACGAACATCGACATTAGAGATATTTAAACGTGTCGTTAAGCTATGAGCGATAGAGTCCGCGAGTTTTTTGCTATTACCTACGCACAGATGTCGAATGGGAGAAGTAAAAACCGAAGCGCTTAACGGCGATTGACATAAGCGACTTAAATGCACCGGTAGCAACTCTCTATCAACATTGGACGTTGATGGAAACAATAAACCAGAACCAATCACCGCAGGATCATCATCAGGAACGTCAGACAGAGACATTTGCAAAAACGTCACGGACTGAAATCGTTGTCGTAAGCGCCCACCTTTAATCTGTGATAACGATTGGCGTACTGCATTAATTGAGTTTATATCAACATCGCTAGCCAACAATTGTTGCGTTAGCGTTTGAATCTCTTCAAGACTTGCCCCATTAACCGGCAACTCCACCATCGCTGATGCTCCACCCGATAACAAAAATAAAAATGCGCCGTTTTTTCGAGTTTCAATGTAATCAATTAAAGTATGAGCAGAGGCTATGGATCGCTCATTAGGAACCGGATGACTGCTTTCCAAATACTTGAACTTCCGCAACGGCTTTTGATAGAAGGAGTTGTACTTTTGAGCGGTAATCACCAATCCATCGACTACGCTTTCTGGTGCCGCATCCAGGATACCGCACGCCATAGCAACCGAAGCTTTACCAATAGCAACAACATGCACCGGTGAAAGCAACGAAATATATTGAACGGAATGAGCGGTTAAGCGCCGAGCGTCTGCATTTTCCATCTGTTCTGCTACGATGGATAAAGTCGAATTTTTTCGCTGAGTAGTGGTAAGCCAATCCATTAAAAACAGTTTTCTAACGGTTCAAAAAACCGATATCGAAAATAAACTGAGAACAAAAGAGATAATTCCACCAAGCACACCAAATAAGACCCAGTTAAAGGAAGTTCCAGCAACCGTAATAAGATAATAAGCTTTATTGTGCCGGCTAATCTTTAAGCCGACATACATCAAAACAAAACTGCTCAAGATGTAACTTATAATGCCTAGCGTCCACAAGTCTGTACTCTGTGGCCATTTAACAGAATAAAATAACACCAAAAACGCTTGTAGAGTCACCAGGCTCCAAAATATCCGTAACATAAGGCATCCATTAAAAAATCTAACCGTAAAATGACTAACGCATTCACTCCAAAAGAAGAGACATAAATTATGACAAATTTTTGTAACTTTGTGTTAACTTTTGAAGAAAAATTGTTAACCCATTTACGGATCACGTTACTCTAGTTTAAATGTTAGTCAATATTTTGAAATTTAAAAGTTCTACAATAATTTGCCTCAAGCCCTGTTAATTGAGGTTTCACAAAAAAGGGAGCGTTATGCTCCCTTCCGATCGGTTTCCGTTACCCGACTAATAAAATGACTTTTCTTCACCTGCATATTGCTTCAGCAACGAACAAGGTGCGAATCGCTCCCCATGCTTCTGTTGATAGTGTTCCAGTCGAGCCACGACATTGACTACGCCTTGAGTATCAATATACCGGAATGGCCCACCTAAAAATGGCGGAAAGCCAATGCCAAAAATGGCGCCAATATCACCATCGCGACAACTTCGAATGATGTTGTCTTCCAAACAACGTACCGCTTCATTCACCATCAATAACAAACAGCGCTCAACAATTTCAGAGTCATCCATCATATTGTTCGGTTGCACGCCAAGCACACGATAAATGGACTCATCCACCGGCTTGTCACCTTTGGCTTTGCTGTTGTAGCGATAAAAGCCTTTGCCATTTTTGCGCCCTTTTCGGTCATCGTCCTTCAGTTTGGCAAACATCGCTGGCGGCGCCATTCTTTCTCCAAAAGCGTCTTGTAAGATTGGGGCTACTTTTGTCGCGACATCGATCCCAACTTCATCGAGCAGTGTCATAGGACCCACCGGAAACCCGGCATTAACCAAAGCACTATCCAAACGATCGACGGGTACCCCTTCAGCAACCAGTTGACCAGCTTCATTCATGTAGGGCGCAAGAATACGATTGACATAGAAGCCAGCACCGTCATTCACTACAATAACCGTTTTGCCCTGCTCTTTACCAAAAGCCACACTTCGTGCAATCACTTCTTCACTGGTTTCATTGGTTTTAATGATTTCCAGCAGTGGCATCTTTTCTACCGGAGAGAAATAATGCAGCCCAATAACTTGCTGAGGACGGCTGGACGCTTTAGCAATATCTTTGATTGGAATGGATGAGGTATTGGTCGCAAACACGGTATGCTCTGAACAATGAGCCTCGATATCTTTTACCATCTGATGTTTGAGCGACAAGTCCTCAAATACCGCTTCTATCACCAAATCGCAGTGTTTAAAACCCGAATAGTCTGTAGCACCGGTAATGCGCGACTGCACACGTGCGGCTTCAATGCCGGTATACTGTCGTCGCTTCAACTTTTTCTTAATCAACTTCCAGCTGTAGCCCATCGCATGGTTTAAACCCGCGGTAGACACATCTTTAACGCGCACTCGTTTACCCGCTTTGTCTGCTGACACGTAAGCAATACCCGCCCCCATTAGGCCACCACCAAGCACCCCGATGTGTTCAAATGGAGCGGGGTCGATTTCGGAATCGACGCCCGTATCTTTTTTCAGCTCGTTGACAGCAAAGAAAATGTTCATGAGTTGTTGTGCTTCGGGTGAAACCACCAACTCACCAAAATAACGCGCTTCAATCTCCAGTCCTTTTTCAAAGCCATGCTCCATTCCCATTTCCATACACTCAATGATTTTCATTGGAGCGGGATAATTTCCGCGTGTTTTCGCTTTAACGGACTTACGCGCCTGATCAAAAATGACTTTACGGCCAAAACTGTTACTTTCCAACGCGAGTTTTTGTGCGCCACTGGCACTTAATGCGCCTTTCCAATTTAATTTTGGATCATCTTTCGATTTACGCCAACGACCGCTTTTCGCCATCGCTAGTACACGTTTTTTTGCAGCCAACATTAAGTTAGCGACCGGCACAACTTCGTCCACTAATCCTACTTTTAACGCTCTTTTGGCAATCAATTGTTTTCCGGTTAACATCAAATCCAGAGCTGTAGCAATGCCTGTCAATCGCGGCATACGCTGAGTACCACCGCTGCCAGGTAATACACCCAATTGCACTTCAGGTAACCCCAGTTTTGTTTTAGAGCTGTCGCTACAAATTCGCTGATGACAAGCCATCGCCAATTCCAGCCCGCCGCCTAAACATGCTCCATCAATGGCTGCCACAACGGGCACTTTCAAGTTTTCCATTCGGTTAAAAATGTCTTGTCCGGCTTTGGATAAACTTTCTGCATCACTCGCGGTGTTTACCGCATTAAGCATGCTGATATCCGCACCCGCCACAAAGCTTCCGGCTTTTCCACTTGTCACTATGAGCCCAGAGACGGCGTTGTCTTTTTCAATTTGCTCCAGCAACTCACTGATTTCTTCCACAAACTCTTTTTTTAAAGTGTTTTGACTATCGCCAGGTACATCAATCGTAATGACACCGATACCTTTATCCTTCAGCTCATATCGAAAAGCGGATTGCTGACTCATTATTCTACCTCCAGAATCATCGATGCACCCAATCCACCCGCGGCGCATGCGGTTGTTAAAGCGGTTCCACCACCGCGCCGTTTCAATTCATTCAACATCTGCGTAATTAAACGGGCTCCGGTTGCGGCGAAAGGATGACCATACGCGAGGCTGCCACCCAACACATTAAATTTATCCATATCAATTTCGCCAATCGCTTTACTACGATTGAGCTTTTCTTTTGCAAAGGTATCTGATGCAAACGCCTTAACGTTGCACAAAGTCTGAGCGGCGAATGCTTCGTGCATTTCAATCAGGTCCAAATCCTGCAGTGTCATTCCTGCGCGATCCAAAGCCAGAGGTGTCGCATACGAAGGTCCCATTAACATGTCACAAGTCGCATCAATGGCGGCAAAGGCGTAGCTTTTGATATAACCCATAATTTCATAGCCTAGTTCTTTCGCGCGAGCCTCACTCATCATCAACAAGGCGGCCGCACCATCGGTTAGAGGGGTACTGTTCGCGGCGGTTAATGTTCCGTGCTTGCGATCAAAGCAGGGTCTCAACTTGGCATAACTTTCCAATTTCGAGTCGAAACGAATATTGTTGTCAATCGTCACTTCTTTTTTGTACGGGGGAACAAACGCGGTCATCACTTCATTGGCTAGCTTACCCTCTTCCCAAGCTTTTGCGGCCAAAGAGTGTGATCGGTGCGCAAGCTCATCTTGCTCTTCTCGAGTAATACCATGATCACGCGCCATCTGTTCAGCGTTTTCACCCATGGTCAACCCTGTACTGTATTCTTTAATCGCTGGTGGCACAGGAGCCAAGTCTTTCGGCCGAAGTTGCGCGAGTAATTTTAAACGCTGACTTAACGTTTTTGCTTTACTCAAATCAAGCAAAACCTGCGCAAACTTTTTTGAAACGCCAATGGGAACAACCGAAGAAGAATCTGCACCTCCCGCAATACCCACAGAAACCGTACCCGCCATAATGGACTCTGCAACACTGGCCGCCGACTGAAAACTGGTCGCACACGCTCGCGACACAGAATAAGCATCGGTGTTTACACTCATCTCAGTTCCTAACACAATTTCACGAGCGATATTAGGCGCATCTGGAAGCGTGATAACTTGACCATAAACGATTTGATCGACCAGTTTGGGATCGATTTCGGTACGTGCCATTAATTCATTAACAACCAATTTGCCCAAGTCAATTGCATTCATTCCACGATAATGCGTCAATTGGCGTGCGAAAGGTGTTCGTAATCCAGCAACGATGGCAACACGATCGCCTTTACTCTTGCGAGTGGACTTTCGGGCATTTTGCTTGGCTTCAGGCTTTGTCGAAGCATTGGTTTCTGTTGTCATAGCTCGATCTCAGTGTGTTAAAACTTTAGGTGATCAGTCGATGTCGACCCTAAAGAAGTCTAGAAGTGATTGATAGGAACTCAAACTCTACTCGATTTCCCCAAAATTTTCAAACACCCGTTTTAAATACTCGTTTTGATTCTTATGGCTTGTTCATTTGTATAATTCCTGCGCAATTTTGTATTTTGTTGCAAATTGTCGGGCTAAGCCGTTGAAAAAGGCTGGAATTTCGTTGAGCGATCCTTTAAAAATGTCATCCTTTAACCCTTAATAGCCACAGACAGATTTGCTTATGGAAGTTCGATCAGCCGTTCAACAATTACAATCCTTTTTAGAACAACGAATCATTGGCCAGCAGGCATTGGTGGAAAAAATATTAATTGCGCTCCTTGCGGATGGCCATTTATTAGTTGAGGGTGCACCTGGCCTAGCCAAAACTCGAGCCATTAAAGAGCTTGCACGCGGTGTAGAAGGCGATTTTCATCGCATTCAATTCACTCCCGACTTATTACCCGCCGACTTAACGGGCACTGATATTTTCCGTCCTCAAACCGGAACGTTTGAGTTCCAGAAAGGCCCTATTTTCCACAACCTGATCCTGGCCGACGAAATTAATCGTGCGCCAGCAAAAGTTCAATCCGCGTTACTGGAAGCCATGGCTGAACGACAAATTACCGTCGGAGGTCACAGCTACCCATTGCCTCCGCTGTTTATGGTAATGGCAACACAAAATCCGATTGAGCAAGAAGGTACTTACCCCCTACCGGAAGCACAACTCGATCGTTTTCTAATGCACGTTTTGGTGGATTACCCGGACAGCTCAGCAGAGATGGAAATTCTCCGACTTTCACGAGCCGAATCTCACCACCAAGCGCATTTAAATGAACCCGAAGAAGAATTAACCAAAGAGGCACTGTTTAAAGCACGTGACGAAGTGTTGGATATTTATATGGCCGAAGAAGTCGAACAATATATTGTTCAACTCGTGATCGCTTCTCGAAATCCGTCGCAATTTGACGATCAGTTAGCCCGTTGGATCGATTTCGGAGGCAGTCCCCGTGCGACCATTGCCTTGGATCGCTGTGCTCGAGCTTTCTGTTGGTTACACGGTAAATCGTTCGTCACTCCCGACGCGGTACAAAAAATTGCTTATGAAGTGTTGCGTCATCGTATTTTGCTCAGCTATGAAGCTGAAGCCGAAGGTGTAACACCAGATAAAGTGATTAGTCGTCTACTGCAGGTCGTTCCCGTTGCCTAATGGGTCAGTTGAGATGTGGTTCATTAACAGTCAGGAAACTCATCATTCATGAAACATTGGCGGCATACCAACCCAAGTCGGACATCAACACTGAAGAGTAATCAGGTAGGCATTGAGCTAGCACTGGAAGAGTTGCTGCGCTGTAAACAGTTAGCCGACAATCTGCAGCTCCCCACGCGTCAGAAAGTTAAAACACATTTATTGGGTGGATTCATTTCTCACTTTAAAGGACGCGGAATGGACTTCGATGAAGCGCGCCCTTACCAAATGGGCGACGATATTCGTTCCATTGACTGGCGTGTAACTGCTCGAACCGGCGACGCACACACTAAAATATACCGCGAAGAGCGAGAGCGCCCGGTGTTTGTTTTATTGGATCAAGGCGCTGATATGATGTTTGGCTCGCGTCAGCAATTCAAATCGGTACAAGCAGCCAAAATGGCGGCAACCATTATGTGGAAAACGCTGAGTGATGGTAACCGTTTTGGCGCCCAACTTTTTGATGAAAACCATCATTACGAATACAAACCTGCCAGCAATCGCAAAAACTGCTTGCGTATTCTCAATCAAATAGTCGAAAACCATAACCAACAAATTCAAAGAATTTATTGCTCAGAACAAGCGCAACGCCCAGTAAAAAACAATCTGGCCACTACCTTGCTTCGAACGCGTCACCTGGCGCGTCCCGGTAGCTTGATCTTTATAATAAGTGACTTTCAACAATTTAATCACGAAAGTGAACATCATCTACTGCGTCTCAGTCAGCACAATGAAGTTAACTTGATGCAAATTTGTGATCCTCTTGAGCGCGAACTACCACCTTCCGGTCACTACACCATTACCGATGGTAAACGACGTGCGGTATTTAATACGCAAGGACACAATTTTCGAAAACAATATCATGATATTTTTGTCCAACAGAGCGATGCAATGAAGAATCTGTGTTTAAAACATCGCATTCGTTGGCATCTTATTGGTACTGAACAGAATATAAACCAACTATTAAATTCGTTGGTGGAAACAGGAAACGGATGAACAGTAATAACGACCTTTTGTCACAACTGCGCGATATCCACACCCCAGAACCTATTGGCTGGTGGCCATTGGCGCCTGGCTGGTGGATTTTGTTAGGTTTGTTCGTTGTTGGAATCGCTCTGTTTTTTTTCTGGCGATGGAAGCGTTCGCAACGAAGACGTTCCATTACACTCGCGCAATCAAAACTTACAATGTTAAAAAGCCAACCTGCAACAAAAAGACAATTGATCGAGGCACTGCATTTATTGCGACGAGTCGCACTGGTTTATTTACCTCGCGACCGAGTGGCGAGTATACCATTGCATCAATTTGTTCAATACTTGGCGAACTATCATCAAATTTCCCTCAAGCCTTCCAGCCTTGAATTAATGAAAGATGCTCAATATCGACCCAATATTGAAATTGACAACCAACATTGGCAAAACTTACTTTTCGATCTTAATCGGTTAATTTTATGCCTTTCGGAGACGCCTCTCGTGGCATTGGAGGCCACACATGTTTGAGTTTGCCTGGCCTTGGTTTTTTTGGCTCTTGCCTCTACCGCTACTTACCTTTTTTGTGTTTCCAAAAGCCAAAGACCATGAGTCTACCGCCTTAAGAACCAGCCTTTTCAATCGCTGGCAAAAATTTTCTTTACAGGCATCCAGTAGTGATCGGAGTCAATGGAAACACCTGTTTCTCAGTGCATTGCTGTGGACAATCGTATTGGCGGCCTGCGCTCGCCCTCAATTTATAGGGGAGCCTATTGAACTACCCGCATCCGGTCGCGACCTGATGGTATCCATGGATATTTCCGGTAGCATGGAAGCCACTGACCTTCAACTGAATGATCAACCAGCCACACGACTCACCGTTGTCAAACACATACTTTCAGACTTTATTCAACGTCGCGAAGGCGATCGATTAGGATTAATTCTGTTTGGCGAAAATGCCTACTTGCAAACACCGCTCACCTTCGATTTAAAAACAATCAGCCACATGTTATTAGAAACCGAAATTGGCCTCGCTGGTGCCTCGAAAACGGCCATTGGTGATGGCATAGGTTTAGCCGTTAAACGATTAAAAGAAAGACCCGCTGAAAACAGAGTTTTGATTTTACTCACCGATGGCCAAAATAATGCTGGCGCATTGGAACCCATCGAAGCAGCAAAGCTCGCTAAGCATGCTGGAATTCGAATTTACACCATTGGTGTAGGGGCCGATGAAATGATCATTAACGATTTATTGTTCGGACAGCGACGAGTTAACCCTTCCGAAGAATTAGACGAAGAAACGCTTACGGCCATCGCAGAAATGACCGGCGGCCGGTATTTTCGCGCGCGTGATGAACAGGAGTTAAAGCAAATTTATCTCGCTTTAGATGAATTGGAACCGGTGGAAAATGAAGGCGAAATTTATCGTCCGGTTAAAGAACTTTATTATTACCCTCTATTGTTAGCATTAGCTCTCTATTTATTCAGCTATCTACTTTCTATGGCGTATTCTTTGATTTTAAAAAGGACAGCTGCGTATGAATGAGCTTTCCTTATCTCAATGGCTAAGCGATTTTACTTGGCTTCGACCAGATGCCCTTTGGCTCTTTTTGATTCTTGTTCCAATCGTTTTTTTCAGCTGGCAATCGTTACGTAATCGAGGTCAGTGGAAAAAAGCCATTGATCCACATTTACTTAAATTTTTACTACAGCAAGGCGAACGTTCTCGAAGTGGCTTACCCATGTTAACGCTCTCACTTTCATTGTTTTTTACGATTATTGCGCTGGCCGGTCCGAGTTTTAGTAAACAAAAAGTACCTGTTTATCGTACTGACGATGCTCGAGTGATTTTACTCGATCTTTCATTGTCGATGGACGCCATGGATATAAAACCATCAAGGCTCACTCGTGCTAAACATAAATTACAAGACATCTTAAACGCAGCTGAAGAAGGCGAAACAGCGCTGATCGTTTATGCAGGCGATGCGTTTGTGATCAGTCCGTTAACCAGTGACTCAAACACCATTACAACCATGGTACCTGTGTTAAGTACAGGCATTATGCCTTTGTTAGGTAGTGAGCCCGCTGCGGCGTTTGCGAAAGCCAAAGAGTTATTTAACAATGCTGGCAAACGAGAAGGACAAATCATTTGGATAACCGATGGTATTGATGATCAAGATGCTGAAATGATTCTGGAGCAATTGGAATCGACCCAACATAAGTTATCCATTCTAACCGTCGGTACAGAACAAGGCGCTCCAATTCCTTTAGGAGATGACAAAGGGTTTCTCAAAAATGATATGGGAGAAATCGTTATGCCAACGCTGCGAATGAAACCCTTTCAGCAAATTGCCAGTCAATTCCCAACACAAATGACCGCAATCACAGCCGACAACTCCGATATTGAACAGTTAGTAAAACCGACAACCAAAGATATTGAAAGAAATTCAGAAAATAAACAAAACAATGTGCAGGATCAAATGGACCAAGGCTTTTGGTTTATCATTCCCCTAGTTCCTCTTATGTTATTGTTATTTCGAAAGAATGCCCGTGTACCGGGAGTCGTATTAGCTTTGTGTTTTACATTACATATTCCCGAAAGCACAGCCAGTGTTTGGAACGATCTTTGGCTTACACCGGATCAACAAGCACAACGCGCACTTAATAACAAGGATGCTACAAAAGCCGCTGAGCTGTTTAACCATAAAGAGTGGAAAGCCAGCGCGGAATACAAAGCAGGCAATTACCAACAAGCCGAGCAATTGTTTGAAAATTTTTCCAATAATGCAAGTGCTTTATACAACAAAGGCAACGCGCTTGCTTTACAACAAAAATTTGATGAAGCGATCGAGGCATACGAACAAGCATTGGCGAAAAACCCAGAAATGGAAGACGCTAAATTCAACAAAGAACTGATTGAAAAATTAAAGCAACAACAAGAGCAGCAGCAACAAAATCAACAAAATCAAGATGAGCAGCAGCAAGATCAAGAAAACCAAGAGCAAGAGTCCGAGCAGCAACAAAGCGAACAACAACAAAAAGAACAACAATCGTCAGAGAAACAGGAACAACAACCTGAAGAGCAGGAGCAGTCTGAAGAGCAAAAACAACAAAAAGAAATGGAATTGCAAGATCAACGGAATGAACAAGAAAAAGATCAAGCGCTTGAACAATGGCTAAGAAAAATTCCTGATGACCCTGGTGGTTTACTCCGCCGAAAAATGTATCGTGAATATAAAAAGCGTGGCCGCGAAAACCGTTACCAGAAAGAAGTTTGGTGAATACATGAAACTAATTTTGAAAAATATTTTATTGCTCGCATTAATGTTAATTTCGGCTCAAGCTTCAGCTGAAATAAAAGCGTTTATCGATCGTCAGGATATCCGGGCTAATGAAACGTTCACATTAGTAGTTGAGTTGGATGAATACACCAACGACACACCGGATCTTTCGATTCTTCCTAAAGAAATTTCCATTCTCAGCTCATCCAAATACCATCGCTCTTCCGTTGTTAATGGAGTTTCCGAAACTCAACTCGGTTGGAAGATCCAGTTGATGATTAAAGATGCGGGGGTTTATACCATTCCATCGTTATCAGTAAATAATCAGAAAACTCAACCCATTCAAGTCACCATTAAAGCATCCACTGATACGTTTACAACCGACGAAGACTTAAAAGCAATCATGCTAAAAGCCGAAGTATCAAATCCGGAAGTGTATGTACAGGAACAACTGCTGTATACGGTAAAACTGTTCCGAGCGGTACAAACGCAATACGCCAGTTTAACCGAGCCAACGCTTGAAAATGCACTTATTGAAAAAGTGGGCGAAGATACACAATACGAAACCGTGATCGATGGTAAACGCTACTGGATACTGGAACGTAAATACGCCATTTTCCCACAACAAAGTGGTGATATCACTATTCCTAAAGTTGTATTCAGTGCTGATGTTGTCCAACGAGGCGGATCGAGTTATGGTCGAATACTGGGGCGTACTCGTCCTGTATCCATTTCTACCGAAGAAGTCGCAGTAAAAGTTAAACCTTATCCTCGCGGACACAGCGGGCTTTGGTTGCCGAGTCAAAACCTCTCCATAGAAAGCCGTTGGTCCGATCCAAAAGATAAAGTAGTCGGTGAGCCTTCAACCTGGACCATTACCCTAAAAGGACAAGGCTTGCATGAAAATCAATTGCCAGAACTCAAGTTACCAGAAGTAGACGGAATAAAATGGTACCCAGATACGGCACAAAAAAGTCGCTCCGTAGGTGCCGAAGGTATTACCGGTGAACGAGTCGAACGTATCGCTGTTGTCCCTACTCGCGACGGTCAAATTCAATTGCCAAAAATAAAAATTCGCTGGTTTAATACCAGTACCGAAAAATACGAAGAAGCCGTGTTAAAGTCGCAAACCATAAACGTTAAACCCAATCCGGATCAGGCTCAGGCCACTGCAAGTTTTTCAACCATCCCATCAAGCGAAACCACATCGGCTGAACCCAAAGTTATCGTTAAATCTTCGCCTTATTGGCAGTGGTCAACTTATACGTTTGCCGGACTTTGGTTATTAACTTTATTACTTTACGTTTTACGAAAATCGCCAACAACTACACGAAACGACTATGTGACATCGGTTGCTCCTATGTCTTCCTCAAAGGAAAAGTTAATCCGTGCGTGTGCAACAGGTGAAAGCAAACAAATATACAATGCACTGTTAGTTTGGCTTAATGAAATTTCAGAAGCAGACAGTTTTCAAGGTCACATAGAAAAAATTCGCAAGCAAAATATTAGACAGAGCCTGCAACAACTGGAAAACAGTTTGTTTAGTCCCGAAGAACCGGAATGGAATGATGGCCGTTCGCTAAAATCCTGGCTAAATGAAATAGCAAATGATATGGCATTAGCGAACAATTCGAAAACGCCTTCGGAGTTACCGGAACTTTACCCAGGCAACTGATCTTTTCTTTCAATTTGAGCATCAGCCCAAATTGGAGTGGAAAGTAGACGGTGCACTATCAGGGAGAGACGAGCAAAACAAATCCGGACAGTGTAAAATGACACGAAATTCAACAATCATAATGCTCGGGAGGTTTTCCATGAACTTTTCTCACGCAAAAGCCGTTGTCAGCGGTGGAGCTTCTGGTTTGGGCGCTGGTGTTGCCAAAGCCATCGTCGAAGCAGGTGGCCAGGTGGCACTGCTGGATATCAATGAAGAACAAGGCACTGCTTACGCGAAAGAGCTAGGCAATAACGCACTCTTTGTTAAAACCGATATCAGCGACGAATCCGACGTTGTCACAGCGCTTGATAAAGCTGCAAACGCTTTTGATGGCATAAATCTCGCTGTTGGTTGCGCGGGGGTACTCGGTAATGGTCGGATATTAGGTAAAAAAGGCCCTATGCCTGCTGAGTTTTTCCAAAAAGTGGTCAACATAAATCTAGTCGGGTCATTTTTGTTAACACGAGAAGCCGCGAAGCACATGCAAAAAAATGAGCTCAACGAAGGTGGTGAGCGTGGCGTCGTTATTCATACAGCTTCAATAGCAGCCTATGAAGGCCAGTTTGGTCAGGTGGCTTACTCAGCAACCAAGTCAGCACTCGTGGGGATGATTCTTCCTACAGCTCGTGAATTTGCTCGCGACGGTATTCGTGCCATGGCTATCGCTCCCGGTATATTTGAAACCCCAATGATGGACGGTGTAACCGATGAAATCCGACAAGCCTTATACGACAGCGTCCCATTCCCTTCTCGCTTTGGTAAACCCGAAGAATTTGCGCTTACCGTTCGCCATATTTTCGAAAATCCAATGCTTAATGGAAGTGTAATCCGATTGGATGGTGCTTGTCGGTTGCAATAAAGAGTAAAATCTATTTAGCATACAGGCTCAGGTAACGTTCAATTAATACCTATATTTTACGTTGCCTGAGCTTGTCGAAAGCGAAATACGTAACATTTTAACAACCGATCACTTTTTCAGTTTTTCCAATCGCTGTTTTGCCAAACGATTCTTTGCTTCCTGTTTTGGCCAATCACTCCAGAAACGCTCAATTTTTCTTAAACGACTGTGGTAAGCACGAGATTCTCGTTCGGTATGTCGAAAGTAGAGTTCCAGTGCTTCCGGATCTTGATTTAACAACTCGCTGTCTATTGGTCGTATACTCATTTTTCGTCTCCTGATTATGTTGAGTTCAATTACAACCAGAAAACATGGCAACCATCTTGAGAAAATCGGACACAACGGGAAACATTGTGGCAAGAAAATGTCTTGAATTCACTCCAACATGTAAAAAACAGTCTGAAGTTATAAAGTCAATTATTGTTTTATTCTGATTTTTCTAAATGTGACTTCAGATTAAGAATTGAATCTGAGTGGGTCGTATTTCACCGAAATAACCAACTTTGGGAGAAGTGTAGAGAATCTTTAAGAATGCCTTTGGCTTTTCGCTTGAAACTGAGATAATCGCTTTCCTTTCTGTCCCTCATTTAAAGTATGAGCTTTATGTTTGTAAGTTCCATAAATTTACATTTAATTACAATTACACAAAATCCAAATTAAAACCTTTTGCATAATACGCTCGTCAATTAAGCCAACACTAAACAAAAAACAGGATATCAGTCGAAGATGCAGTATACGTCGGTGATTAAATTTTTCTTTCTTGCTCTCTTAAGCTTGACCGGCAGCGACCTTTTCGCCCGCAAACAAACGTATCAAATCCCTCGAGTAAGTCAGGCTCCTCAAATTGACGGTGTACTGACTCACACCGAGTGGACGCAAGCCACTAAAATTGAACTCAAGTTTGATATTAATCCTGGGGAAAATGCCAAGGCGCCGGTAAAAACGACAGCCTTTGTTATGGAAAACGGTGAGTATCTATACGTTGCATTTGATGCTAAAGATGAAAACCCAGAGCAAATTCGTGCTTACTTTCGCGACCGTGACGAAATTTTTCAAGATGACTTTGTTGGCATTATAATTGATACCTTTAATGCGGAACGTCGTGGTTTCGAATTCTTTGTCAACGCACTTGGTGCTCAAGGCGATTTAACTCGCGACGATACACGTAACAACGAAGACTCATCCTGGAATACCATCTGGGACAGCGCCGGACAGATTACCGATGACGGCTATCGAGTGGAAATGGCCATTCCGTTTCGTAGCATTCGCTTTCCGTCTGGAATGAGTGAACAAACCTGGAGCATTCAGTTTTTACGCATTTACCCACGTGACGCGCGTCACGTCATTTCTAATTCAAAGTACGATCGCAATATCGACTGTGAAATATGTCAATACGACAAAATTGAAGGATTTAAGGCGCTCAAGGCCAGTGATCAGTTCGAGTTAACACCGACTTTAACAGTTTCTGACTCAACTTCACGCGATCCTGTTAACGATACGGCATGGCAAGAATCTGAGAGCAACGAAGTTGGACTGGATCTTCGATGGGCAATCACTGAAGACTGGATCGCTAATGCGACCTTTAATCCTGACTTTTCACAAGTTGAAGCTGACTCAGCACAGTTGGATGTCAACAATACTTTTGCCCTTTACTTTCCGGAAGCTCGCCCTTTCTTTCTTGAAGGTCGAGATTACTTTTCTTCCCATAATAATTTAGTGCACACCAGAAATATCGCCGATCCGGACTTTGGTGCCAAAGTTACCGGAAAAACGAATGGAACGACGTACGCATTTCTCACCGCACGGGATCAAAATACATCTTTTATCATTCCAGACGCTTTAGGGTCAGAACTGGAAGTACTGGAAAATACCGAGTCCGACGTGTTTATAGGTCGTCTGCAGAATGAAATTGGAGACAAGAATAATCTTGGATTAACTGTGACACACCGCGCAGCGGACAACTATAAAAATCAAGTCGCTGCAATTGATAGCCGATTTTACTTTAACGATGCAAACTCAATTCGAGTCCAATGGATGCACTCTACTACTGAGAACCCGAACTCTACCGTGAGTGAATTCAGTCAGGACTTTAACGTTTATCCCGTGCAATCGGATAAAGCATTAACGGTTAATTACCGACACAACAAACGAGATTTCACGATTTGGGCAAACTATCAGGATTTTGGTGAGGATTTTCGTGCTGACTTAGGATTTATTAATATGGTTGATTATCGCCAAGCCGTATTGGGTGGTGAATATCGCTGGTTTAATGAAAACGGAAGTAAATGGACAAGCTGGTTTGTTTCCGGAGACTGGGACAAAACGGAGTCTCAATCTGGCAAGTTATTGGAAGAAGAATGGGAGTCTTATGCTGGTATCAAAGGACCAAAACAATTTTTTTCCCGAGCTGGACGACTAGTACGCGATAAATACTTCGATGGTATTTTATTTAAAGAATCATTTAATAGTGTTTGGGCCGAGTTCAGACCTTATGGAGACCTATGGGTTGGCAACTACTTTCAAAAAGGAAACCGAATCGATTACAGTAACGCCAAAATTGGTACGTTAACCTTGTTTGAACCGAGTATTAACTGGCAACTTGGCCAACACTTTTCTTTACGTTATGACGGAACACTATTCGATTTAAAAACACCGGCCGATTCTGATCCCAGCAACTTTTCGGGTGAACGTTTAAAAGCGAACATCACAAACTTAAGGATCGCTTATCAGTTTGACTTACGTTCACGGTTACGACTCACAACACAAATGAGTAAAGTAAAAGCAGAATCTGATGATTCAACAAAAAAGAAACGTGGTTGGCAATTACTTTACTCGTATAAACTCAACCCACAAAGCTTGGTTTTTGTAGGATACTCGAGCGAAGGCATTCAAAAAGACCCGTTAACTGAAATCACGCCTAGTGGCAAAACGTTATTCGCAAAATTGAGCTACGTTTGGCAGAGTTAATGTTTCACCATAACTCTGCACAGTTCGGGTATCATCAGCCGTTTTAGAAAATAGTGTTTTTATTAGAGCGCGTCGATGCCTAGTGCCATTTAAATGCGCTCAATTTAATTGTAAACCATGATAATCCAAATGGTTTCCAATAAAAGTAGAGATAAAAAAGTAGCTGTGATCGTAACCATCTCGCATGTTAACAGTTATATCGATTCCAGCTTCTTCGCACACATGACACAAGAGTTCTGGCTTTAATTGCGCATCCAAAAACTCATCTTCGCTTCCTTGCTCAATAAGGATCTGCTTAACTCGATAATTTTGCCGAATCAACTCACACGCATCATACAGCTTAGATTCTTCATAGGCTTGCAAATACTCTTTATAAATATTTTTTCCCCAAGGAACCTGGCTCGGTGCACAAATAGGAGCAAATGCTGAAACACTTTGGAACTTATCCGGATTACGAAGTGCGATAATTAATGCGCCATGTCCCCCCATTGAATGACCAAAAATCCCAATTTTTTTAAAGTCAATTGGAAGCATATCCAAAGTAAGAGTGTACAGTTCTTCCGTAATGTACTGATACATTTGGTAGTTTTTTTTCCAAGGCTCTCGCGTCGCATTGATATAGAATCCAGCGCCAGTGCCAATATCCCAACGATCCTCTTCACCTTCGATACCACAACCTCTGGGACTGGTATCTGGAACAATAATGATCATATTGTGTTTTTTCGCGTATTGCTCAACGCCAGCTTTTTGAACAAAGTTTTGATCGTTACAGGTCAACCCTGATAACCAGAATAATGCAGGGTATTCGGTTGGCGCCTCTAACTTCGTATAAGGAATATATACAGAAAAAATCATCTGACATTGACAACTTTTGGAAAAGTGCTGATACCGTTGCCAGATCCCCTCAAAGCATTTGTGATGTTCAATAAGTTTCATGCCTAAGTATTCCCTAAATATATAACCATTCTTGCACGTTATTCTTTACATTTGGCTGAAAGAATAACATGACTTTTTCATTAAAATTTTATGACAGAGCGAATCGATTTCCCTTGATGCATATAATCAAAAGCTTTATTTATTTCTTCCAATCCTAATTCAAAAGTCACCATAGGATCGATCTTAATTTCTCCAGCCATATATCGTTCTACATACTCAGGAAGTTGGCTGCGTCCTTTAACACCACCAAAAGCAGTGCCCTTCCAAGTGCGCCCTGTCACTAACTGAAAGGGACGTGTAGAAATTTCTTCTCCTGCACCAGCAACACCGATAATCACACTGGTTCCCCATCCTTTGTGGCACGACTCCAATGCGGCTCGCATCAGTTTAACATTGCCCACACATTCAAAAGAATAATCGACACCACCATTGGTCATCTCAACAATAACTTCTTGTAACGCGTCGTTGTGATCGTTTGGATTAACACAGTCCGTTGCACCGAGTTGCTGTGCCATTTTAAATTTATTGGAATTGATATCAATGGCAATGATTCGATCAGCACCCGCCATTACCGCACCTTGAATAACGCTCAAACCGATTCCTCCAAGCCCAAACACAGCAACACTTGAACCAGCCTCAACTTTTGCGGTATTCAAAACTGCACCAATTCCAGTGGTGATCCCGCAGCCAAGCAAGCATACTTTTTCAAGCGGTGCTTTCGGGTTTATTTTAGCTAAGGCAATTTCCGGTAATACGGTGAATTCAGAAAATGTCGAAGTGCCCATATAATGAAAAATTTGTTTGCCCTGGTATGAGAATCTTGAAGTGGCATCGGGCATCAAACCTCTTCCTTGTGTTAATCGAATAGACTGACACAAATTGGTTTTTCCTGTGTGACAAAAACGACATTCACCACACTCAGGAATGTAAAGCGGAATAACGTGATCACCTGGTTTTACTGAAGTAACGCCGGTGCCAACATCAACGACAACACCGCCTCCTTCATGGCCTAAGACGGCTGGGAATAGTCCTTCTGGATCGGCACCTGAAAGCGTAAATGCATCGGTGTGACATACACCAGAGGCTTTAATGTGCACCAACACTTCCCCGGCTTTGGGTCCATCAAGATCCAGTTCTACGATTTCTAACGGGGAGTTGGCTGAAAATGCAACGGCGGCTCGTGTCTTCATAATACCCTCCTTTTGGTGTAACTATAACAACTGCCTCGCCACAGAAACAATTGAATCCTTTTCTCAATTTGAGTTGTATTAAAAAGTTTTAGCTCATTTCAACGTTAAAACTATCTCCCCCCCCCCAAAAAAAAAGCGCCCCGAATTGGGGCGTTTTTTTAAAATTAGGCCGATTTAGCCTTTTTCTTTTTTACGGCTTTCTTTTTCAATGCTGCTTTAGCAACGGCTTTTTCAATTTCCGACTTTTCAGTAATTGCACCGGTTAATACGTTTTCTTGAATGATGGCTGCATTTCGAATGCAACTTTGAACAAGAATAAGTAGCTCTCTCAGCGCAACAGAAAACTTCGCGAACTCGTGACTTGAACTACTGCGAAAATCAGCCACCATTTGACGCCAACGCGCGAGCAAAGACTCATTTTCCTGCAACCAACTTTCGATTTTCTTTTCGGCTGTTTTGCAGTCTGCTGTCATTTGAATGACTGCAACGGTTAAGCTACGTTGCTGCCAATCGAGTTCTTCTCGGAAAGAAGCACGGGCAAAGGCTTGCCAATGATTGTCGACTGGTTGCAAAACGATCTGGTCCAGGAACCAATGTAATTCAAGCTCTGCGCCTAATTTGTAATAAACTTCTGCGACTAATTTAATGGACAAATTCGTCATTTTCGCCATTTCAACAATATCCAACGCAGAGAACATCGTACTCAAATAAACCACTTTTGAAGCCAGTTCGCGTGGAACACCTTCTTCTGCCATTTTATTGATTTTATTCTCGAGCGCTTTGGACTCGTCTTCATCAAGCGTTCGAGCAACTTGTTTTTGCAACTCTTGAACACCCGATTTGAAATACTCTATACCTTCCGAAACCGCTAAATTTTTACGACGATGACGCAAGAACCAACGTGTACAGCGACGAACCATACGTTGCGTTTGGTAAAGCATATAAACTTGCGTTTTCGAGGGCACTTTAAGGTCCAACATTTCGATTTGAGTCCAAAGCTCATTCATCGAAAATATTTCCTTAGCCAAGGTAAAACAGATAGCGACATCGGCAGGAGATGAACCTGTTTCATCAATGATTCGATAAACAAAGTTACTACCAAGATAATCAACCATTTCATTGGTTAATACAGTCGCAATAATTTCTGAACGCAGTGGGTGTTGATTGATTTCTTGTTTAAACTTGCGACGTAAAGGTTGAGGAAAATAATGGATCAACTTTTCTTCAAAGTATGGTTCACTATTGATTTCTTTACCCAATAATGAAGGCTTAAGTTCCATCTTACCGTACGCGAGCAATACTGCGAGCTCAGCTCGCGTTAAACCCTCACCCTGGGCCATTCGTTCGAGAAGCTCCTCATCGGACGGAATAAATTCCAACTCTCGATTTAACTTTCCATCTCGTTCCAATGCATGAATAAAACGCATTTGCTCTTTTAACATAAAAGGTGCACGCGCTTCTGTGCAACTGATGGATTGCGCTTGCCGATAATTTTCTTCAAGCACCATGTCTGCGACTTCATCGGTCATATCCATAAACAACTTATCACGTTGTTTACCGGTCATATCACCAGCATCCACAATCTTGTTTAATAAGATCTTGATATTGACTTCATGATCCGAGCAGTTTACGCCGCCAGCATTATCGATAAAGTCCGTATTACAGCGACCTCCTGTACGAGCGTATTCAATGCGTCCTAGTTGCGTGAGTCCCAAATTACCGCCTTCTCCGACTACTTTACAACGTAATTGGCTACCGTTAATTCGAAGAGAGTCATTGGCCCGATCACCAACTTCAGAATGATGTTCACTCGAAGCTTTAACATAGGTGCCTATTCCACCGTTCCACAACAGATCAAACTCTGCCTGCAATAAAGTATGAATTAACTCATTCGGTGACATACTGCTTTTCTTTACACCTAACAACTTTTTCATTTCTGGTGAAAGAGGAATCGATTTTAACGCTCTGGAAAAAACACCACCGCCTTTCGAAATTAATTCGCTGTTGTAATCCTCCCAACTCGATCCAGGCAACTCAAACAATCGCTTGCGCTCTTTCCAGCTGCTTGCAGAATCGGGATTAGGGTCAATAAAGATGTGTAAATGGTTAAACGCAGCAACTAATCGAATGTGTTTTGAAAGCAACATCCCATTTCCAAAAACATCGCCGGCCATATCTCCTATGCCCACTACAGTAAAATCTTGAGTTTGAGTATCGTGTCCCATTTCCATAAAGTGGCGCTTAACACTTTCCCAAGCACCACGAGCCGTGATTCCCATTTTTTTATGGTCATATCCAACACTGCCACCGGAAGCAAAGGCATCACCTAGCCAAAAGCCATAATCGATTGAAATACTGTTCGCAATATCGGAAAAAGTAGCGGTACCTTTATCGGCTGCTACAACCAGGTAAGGATCCAAGTCGTCATAACGCACAACGTTTACGGGTGTGACAACTTTTTCATCCACATAATTATCGGTTACATCCAAAAGTCCTTTAATGAATGTTTTATAACACTCTATGCCTTCTTTCATAAAGGCTTCTCTGCCACCTTCTGTAGGAAGGCGTTTGCAAACAAACCCGCCTTTCGAACCAACCGGTACAATAACGGTGTTTTTAACTTGTTGTGCTTTCACTAGCCCCAATACTTCCGTACGAAAATCTTCTCGTCGATCAGACCACCGTAAGCCACCCCGAGCCACTTTTCCGCCACGCAGGTGGACACCTTCCACACGAGGTGAGTACACAAAAATTTCAAACATCGGAACGGGTAATGGAATTTCGGGCACTTTTCTCGGATTTAACTTAAAAGAGATGTAGTCTTTTTCTTCACCATTCTCATTTAATTGATAAAAATTGGTACGTAATGTCGCATCAATCACTTTTAAGTATCGATCAAGAATTTTATCTTCATCCAAGTTGCTAACTGAATCGAGTAAACCGACGATTTCTTTCTTAATTGCTTTTAACGCTGAGTCATTCCGCTCAATTGCCGGATTAAATTTTTGATCGAAATAGTCAACTAACAAGCGAGCTATTTGAGGGTATTTCGCTAACGTTTCTTCAATATAGGTTTGACTAAAAGTGAAACCCACTTGCCATAAATATTTAGCATAAGCACGCAAAATACTGGTTTGTCTCCAGTCGAGCCCCGCACTTAATACCAATCGATTAAAGCCATCATTTTCCGCTCGACCATTCCAGGTTTTTAAAAACGTTTCCTGAAACTTGGCTTTTACATCATCAAGTATTAAATGTTTACCCGATGAATGCATCATGCTGAAGTCCATGATCCAACGAATGGCACGATCCTTCAACTCGACCCGATACGGTGTTTCTCCTAATACGTCCAGCCCCATATTTTCCAGCATGGGTAATACGTCAGACAGCGGAGTAGGTTTGTTTCGATGAAAAAGCTTAAACTTTAAAATACCTTCAGAGTCTTCCTGAGGTCGATACAACAACATGCTTAAGTTATTCGTCTCAGTTAAGGTCTCTAGATGAGTAACATCCAACACAGTAGTTTGTGGAAGAGTTTCCTCTTTATAACCCGAAGGAAAAGCTTCTCCGTATTGTTGAGATAAACGCCCTCCTATTGCTTCGCCAAATTCCATTTTCAAAGCATCGGTAAGGTTGTCTTCCCACGAGCGAGCAGCTTCTGCCAACTCTCTTTCGACGGACTGTAGGTCGTATTCAATTTCATCAGCATTTTCGACCGGTACAGTAAAGTGTATTCTCGCAAGAATGGATTCGGAAAAGTTTGTTGTAAATTTAATTTCACCACTGGCATGAAAGGTTTCTGCCAATATATTAGTCACTTTTAACCGCAACTTAGTGGTGTAAATTTCTCTAGGAACATACACCAAGCACGAAAAGAAGCGACCATAAGGATCACGTCGCACAAATAACCGGATAAGCGCACGCTCTTTAATATGCATAACGCCCATTGCAGTACCTAGCAAATCGTGAATACTGATTTGAAACAGTTCATCACGAGGATAGGTCTCTAGAATGTTGCGGAGAACTTTCGCATCGTGGCTACCCAATGGCAAACCGGAACAATCCAGTACCGCCTGTATTTTTTCACGAAGCACAGGAATAGACATAGGGTTAACGTTGTAGGCAGCGGAAGTATACAAACCGAGAAAACGATCTTCGCCGACAACATTACCTTGCTCATCAAACCGCTTTACACCGATATAGTCAATGTGAGCCGGACGGTGAACGGTGCTGATCGCGCTTAACTTAGTCAGTACCAATAGGTTGGAGTTATCGAGAATTAGGCGTTGTGCGCCTTTCGGAAGATCTGTCAGCGAGTATTTTTTAGGTGACCACAATGGCACGGTCGATAAACCTAACGACGACTTCTTTCTTGGAACAAGGTAAGACTTTCCAGATTGTTCTTTTAAATCATAAGACGTATACGACAACAGCGTAAAATGATTGCCAGAAATCCAATCCAGGAACTCTTTCGTTTCCTCACGCTTTTCTACCGAAACATTCGCCTTGGATTCGTCCACTCGCTGGATCACTTGCTTCAGCTTTGACTTCATAGCCGCCCAGTCACGCACAGCGGTTCGCACATCAGCCAACACACGTTCTAGATTTTCGCGGATAATATCGAGTTCGCTTTGCTCGACCTGACGATCCACTTCGATATACATCGGAGTAAAAGTAGCCCGATTGTCGTTTTCTTGCGCTAATTCAACGGAACATATTACATTTTCATCGTTGCGCTCAATTGCAATGGGTAAGTGAATGTGGAGGTGAATACTTAATCCCAATCGATGCAACTCCATTCGAACCGAATCGACCAGAAAAGGCATATCAGGATGAACAAGTTCAATTACGGTGTGACTGGAGCGCCAACCGTGACTTTCAAACTCGGGGTTAAACACTCGAACACAGACATCCTCTTCTGACTCGTGATGTAAAAAATTCCAGAGACTGAGTACTGACGCATAAAGATCACTGGCAGCTCGTTCGTTAAGATCTTCTGGAGAAATACTGCCATAAAAAAATTGTGCAAACCGACTAACTGCTTTGGCTTGAGATTTATTAAATTTGCTTTCGATGAGATTAATGACGTTTTCGAGCAACACTGGTTGATGCTCAATGGGTGCCTGCGCCATATACAAATACCTTCCCGACTTTGTGGTTTTTGAAGTTGCTGATGTGAATAATAAGCCTGATGATAAATTATAGAAATCACCAGACCCGAATGTGCATGAAAAACAGGTTTAACGTTGGGGTGTAATTTTAGGCTATTAACCAGAGGTTCGCATTAGACAAATTGCGGTTTTTGAACTTTTTTCAAGTTTTTGGGTAGTGGACAAACCACTACCCAAAATGGAACACTAGCGACGATAGAAAAATGACGCCAACGCTGGCAATAAAATGACTGCGCCTAACATGTTAAACAAGAACATGAAGGTAAGCAAAATACCCATATCGGCTTGAAATTGAAGTGCCGAGAAAATCCAGGTACTCACGCCAATCGCTAGGGTAATTCCAGTAAAAAACACAGCATTTCCTGTTAAATTTAAGGTTTTATAAAACGCCTCACTGATCGATTCGCCTGCACGAATAAAGTCGAGCATCCTAGAAAAAATATAAATACCATAATCCACCCCTATTCCAACACCTAATGCGATTACGGGTAAAGTTGCAACAGTCAATCCAATTTCAAGCCAAGTCATTAATGCTTGCGCCAAAACAGAAACCAGTGCAAGAGGAATAATTATGCAAAGCGTAGAACGAATGGAGCGGAAGCTGATCAAACACAATAAAATGACGGCTATGTAAACACCAATCAACATGGGGTATTGAGCTGCAGCAACGGCTTCATTGGTCGCGGCCATAACACCAACAGGCCCCATCGCAAGTTCAAACTTTACCAGCTCCGAAGGGTTTTCCTGATTATAGGCTTTAACGGCATTAATAACTTGCTCAATCGTTTCTGCTTTATGATCATTCGTAAACACCAGAATCGGCATAAACTGACAGTCTTTATCGAATAATCCTGCAGAAGTCTCAATGTACCTAATGGATTGCGCTAAAGTTGCTTGCTCTCTCGGTAAAACTTTCCACTTTAAATTTCCTTCGAAGAAACCGGCATTCAGTACCTTCGAAATACTGGTAATACTTAAAGTCGATTGCACCCCACTTAAATTGTGTAAATTCCATTGAAAGTCATCGATGGTTTTCATTACTTCAAAATCGGTACAGCCATCCACTTTGGTTTCTGCCATGATGGAAATCACATCGGTACCGATTGAAAACCGTTCGGTAATAAAGGCGGTGTCCTGATTATAAACAGAGTCTGGACGCAACGCGGGTGCTCCCGCATGCAAATCACCAATTTTCATATCAGACGCCATAAATACACCACCTACTGCTAATAACGCTGCAACTGCAACCGTTACTCTTGCAATTCGAGGCTGTGCAAAACTGGCAAATTTGCGCCAAAGAGCGGTTTGACGCTCTGCGCCTTTCGCAACTTTTTGAGAAAAAGATTGACCAAATTTAGCGTAAGACAACAGTACCGGTAATAAAATGAGGTTGGTCAAAATGATAACGGCAACACCAATACTTGCGGTAACAGCGAGCTCTTTGATGATATCGATTTTTATCAACAGCAAAGTTAAAAAGCCGACGGTGTCGCTTACCAGCGCAATCATTCCCGGTATGAAAAGTCGGCAACAAGCCGCACAGGCAGCATCGAGAGCAGAAGTTCCACTCGCCACATTTTTACCGACGGCATTGATCATTTGCACACCGTGACTGACGCCTATGGCGAACACCAAAAACGGTACCAGAATAGACATGGGATCAATCCCAAAGCCAAACAAGGTGAGTAAACCCAACTGCCAAAAAACAGCGACAACGGAAGTTACTAAAGGCAAAATCGTAAGTTGAATACTGTGTGAATAAAAATAAACCAGAAGAGCGGTAATCAGAACAGCAACACCAAAAAACAACAGTACACCTTCGGCGCCATTGCTGATGTCACCAATCATTTTGGAGAAGCCAATAATATGAACTTTTACATTGGGATACTGCTGCTCTAAGTCGGAACGAATCTCTTCCAGTTGACGAGCAACGGCAATAAAGTCTGTTTTTTCTTTAGTCGTCGGATCAATTGAAAATAACTGACTTGAAACCATGGCCGCCGAAAAATCATTCGCCACCAGTCGTCCAACAAAGCCCCCTTTTAAAACATTTTTACGTACGGTTTCGAGACTGCGAGCGTCATTGTTAAAGTCGGCAGGAATAACAGGCCCACCTTCTAAGCCGTCTTCAACAACTTCAATATAGCGAGTATTGGGTGTAAATAACGACTGAACTTGTGGTTGGTTAATGCTTGGAATGGCATTAACCCGAACCGTCGCTTCGTTCAGAGCATTAAAAAATTCAGGGTTAAATATATCACCCGACAAATCTTCTAAAGCGATTAAAATTCGATTCGCACCACCGAACTGTTCTTCATGCTTTAAATACGTCTGCATGTAAGGATGTTCCAGCGGAATATTTTTCTCGAAGCTGGCATCAACTTTTAGGTGGGATGCAAAATACCCCATAATTGCGGTGACCACCACAAACAGAATAAGCACCACTGCACGATGTTTAAAAAACGTATTACTGATAAATTTATTCAGAGTCGATTGCTGCATTCTAACGCAACTCCCATAGCTATTGTTTTATCTCGCGACCTTCAAAGTTCATGACATTGATGCCCTTTTCACCCACAACGACCAATCGGTTCAGTCCGGTCATTACGCCTGCCATAAGGCCACTTCGATCATTTCGTTGCGTCATGTTGACTGTTTTTCCATCGTCTCTGGAAAATAAAACAACACCATCAACCGCGAAATAAACCAATTGTGCCCCGCCCACATGAACCATACTGTTAATCGAAGCGCGGCTGTTCGTTTCTACCTTTTGCCAGTTCAGCCCCTGATCGGTTGAACGGAACAAATGCCCTCTCAATCCCATCACATGAATACTACCAGCCGGACTGACGGCAACATTAAATAAAGAGCCTTCGTAGGGTGAATCCATTGTTTGCCAGGTGTCACCAAAATCATCTGAAATGGCAATGAACCCTAGTTCTCCCACCAAGTAAAGTCGGTTGTTTCGACTATCAAACGTCATGCCATAAAAATGAGGTAATCCAAAATCAGGATCTTCCAGATAACTGATGTCAACAGGCTCCCAATGAGTGCCTCCATTTTCGGTTTTTAACATCAGCCCATAAGCACCTACTGCGATTCCCCAACCGCCATCTCGAAACCAAACATCCAACAATGCTGGATAAGCGAAATCTTCTGCGTCCTTATGCTGAAGTTTCCAGTTTTCCCCTCCGTCAGTTGTTTTTAAAATGACCTGCTGATGTCCAACCGCATAGCCCGTTTGATCATCAATAAACGCTAATGCCGTTAACGTTGCTCGTGTCGGCACACTGACTTGACGCCAGCTCTCTCCGTTATCGTTTGAAATAACGACATGCCCTCGCTCACCAATTGCAACAAGCTTTTGCTCTGATAAAGCAACAATGTCTAGTAGCATTGACCCTGTAACTTTAGCCGCAGGCATCGAGTCTTGAGCAAAGCTTTTCGAGAAGCAGAAACAAGTTAGAAACAAAAAGAAAAAATATCGCTTGTTATACATTGTTACCTCGCATCCATAATCATTCTTTAACGATGCCTTTAAAACGCTCAAACAGGATAGAAAAATGTTCCGTTCATGAAGCCGGTTATGAGCATACTAAAACAAAGGCCGGAAAACCGGCCCGATTGACAAACTCATTAATTCCAAACTCGTACACCCAGCCAAAAGCTGGATGCCTTTGGATTTACCGACGACCCGCTCGGCGTAATGCCGCTGGCGTAAAGTCAGACTCTGAACGTTTAATATTAAAGTCGTACATATCGTCTTCATTGTCTAATCCGATGGCGATGTATCGACCTGCTTTTAAATCGTGAATAACATCTAAAGTTGACCATAAAGTCGGCACTTCATAATAGTTCAACGCATAAGCAAATCCAACACGCCAGAGCTCATCTGAGTTATCGTAAATATCGGTAACTGCGATTTGCCAGCTGTCTTCATCGAGGAAAAATACGCGCTTTTTGTAAATATGACGGGTATCTTCTTTTAAGGTAGCTTCAACAACCCAAACTCGGTGCAACTCCCAACGCGTGTAATCTGACTTAATGTGACCCGGCTGAATAATATCATCGTATTTCAACTCATCAGAATGCAACTTATAACTGTTGTAGGGAATATACATTTCCTTTTTACCTAACAGCTTCCAGTTATACCGGTTGGGCGCGCCATTAAATAAATCGAAGTCATCGGTTGTTCGAAGGCCATCCGCAGCGGTACCAGGCGCATCGTAAGCAACATTGGGCGCTCGACGTACCCGGCGCTGTCCGGTGTTGTAGGTCCATGCTTGACGTGGTTTTTTAACTTGGTCGAGCGTTTCATGAACGAGCAGTGCAGTTCCAGCAAGTCGTGCTGGCGATAAAACCCACTGCTTAAATAAAAACAGCATATTACCCGCTTCCAACTCTTCCGGAGTCATACCTTTACGAGTGTAGATTTGATCCAGTTCATCGCGAAACTTAACCATAGTATAAGCACCGTCTCGAGTCGGTGTCGCTTGACCGGTGTCGCGCGTAACTGTCACACCACGATACCGTACGATATGATTCCAAATCGCCTCTAATCCGTTTTGCGGAATTGGAAAAGGTGTTCCAATTGCAGCACTTTTTAATCCGTTTCCACCTTCTACCAATTCGGTGCGAGTTGCGTTAGCTTTCGTCGCGTCATACACATATTGCGGGTAAGAAGCGGAGCGACGTGTTGGATACACTGGAATGTTAAAAGTCTCGGGATAAGCTTGGAACATCGCCATAATGCCAGGCGATAGTTTGTCAGCAAACTGTGCTGCATTTTGCGCAGTAATCGTAAACGAAACTTTATCGTTTGCAAAAGGATCCGGGTGATGGTCTCCTACTTTATATCCTGCTGGAGGCTTAGTTATGCCGCCATTCCATACTGGGATGGTTCCCTCAGCATTTCCGGCTTTTTCGGAGCCCATTGGCGTTAGATCTTTACCGAGCTTTGCAGCATCGGTAGAGCTGACTTTTGCTACAGCACTTTGCGCAATCGCTAGCGCAATCGCCCCAGAAAGAATGCTTTTTAATGTTTTATTCATCTGTTCAAACCTTCTTAGAATGAGTAACTAGCGGTTAAAGCAACAAAATCGCGATCTGAAAGCTGATTAGCTGTACCACCACCGAAATATCGATTGTACGCAAAGTCGACTCTCCACTCTTGCAGATAATCAAATTCCGCGCCCAAAGCTAATGCCTTGCGACCTTCCACGAAGTTGCTGATCGGTGCAGGCGTTGTTCCAGACACATCGTGTTGGAATATCAGCCGTGGTGACATATTCCAAGCCCCAATAACACCACTATAGTCAGCCTTCAGAACCACTCGGTAACCCCAAGAGAAGTCATCTGCAAACCGATTCGTTTCTACACCTTCACACTCGACAGGTATTCCGGCTTGACTGGATGGCTGAATACTACCTGGAGTTGCTGTTACACAAGTGTAACCATTGGCAGGATCGTAAATAAAGCCAGTCCCTCTGCCATCACGGTCCGGATTTCCGCTGCGTGCAGTTCCTGGTGCTTCAAACCGCAAAACACTTTGATCGGGCATATCTTGTATTTGATTAAATCCAAACTCCGTTAAAAACGTCCACTGTGATGCTCCGAGTCCAGGCCCTAATAAATTGGTCAGCGTAAACTGTCCTTGAATCGTATCAAACAACCGATAGCCAGAGATCTCCTCTCCTGGCGCTGCGGATACATTTAATTGTGAAGTACCCCGTGGCACAGAAAGGCCATCGATCGTCGCAAAAAGTAGCTCTACATCGTCTACCTGTAAAGGCTCATCGATTCGATAAGAGACTTCACCCGCGATAGAAAGACCGCCATCTGTCGCTGTATTAAAGCTAATTCCATAAAGCTCAATATCTTCAATGTATTCGAAGAATCCAGTGACGCCGCCTGCTGACAGTTCAAACGCGTTTGCTGAAATGACCGGGCGCTTGTTATGGTAGTTCAAATAATAAAAGCCAAACTCGGTATCCCCTAAATCTTCTGAATACCAACCCAGTTTGATACCAAACTGACCATCGTCTCGAGCTTCACGATCGGCGATTCGACGTGCAACGGTACCACTGGTACCTTCTCCGTATTGAGAAAAGCCCAGATGAATCACATCTCGGGAGTCCCACTCTCCTGCAAAGTCAGCAGTCGCAAAGTATGTTCCTGACTCATCCGTACGAAATGCTTCCCACTCAAATTGCGCATAAGCTTCTAATGTAACGGTTGGCGATAAATCGATCGATGCCCATAATGTTTGCACAGGAATGAACGCCTCTTTCAGTTCCGCTCCCGGAACTCGCAGCTTAGTCGCATCGATCGGGTTTGCTTCAGAAATACTGTGTTGAATAAATGTGCTTTCTCCCCAGTTGATTACCTGCTCACCAACACGAACTTGCAAAGCCGATTCATCAAAATACCAAGTATGGAAAATATAAGCATCCAACAGCCTTACGTCTTCACCATGAACCTCTTTTGCTTTATCGGTAAGCTCTCGAAATCGTCGGTCTTCATCATTCAGTTCAAAATCATAGAACCAAGCACCGCGAACAAAAAATCCCACACCGCTCGAATGTTTTAATCCAAAATCATGCGTCGCTTTAATTACTTTTGAGAAAGTATCCCATTGATGGAAATTTTGGTTGCCGTCATCACCGTTGTTTGACCAAGCACCGATCGACATTTGATTGGAGCCGGGGGCATCCGTTAAATAATTCGCACTTCGATTCGCATTGTTGGATCGACCAATTAAATTTGGATCGCGTTTTTCGGCACGCCAACTGGCACCAATAGACAAGGTAGTATCAAAACTTCCTTCCCACTCGCCCCAAGAAATGCCTACCGCATGTGTCGCGGGAACCGCTAACGCCAGAGTAACGGCAGATGCCAGCTTGGCCAACTTTGGAGACGAGGATTGAGCACATAGGTTAAGCCCTTTTTTTGTCATCTTTTTTACCTTCCCCGTTTTTAATTTTGTTTGGATGCTGATGGTTAAATAACCAGATTTCTGTTTAATAATCACCAGTTTGAAGCGGATTAATTACTTAGACTAACCATCAAAACAGTGAACTATTGGACTTTATTATTAAAAATCCTCCGACCAGTTTAAAGTATTTTTTTAAATATATTATTTTCCAATATTTTCAAAGAGTTATAACATTGAATTGTATTTTGCAACGCAACAATTTTAACTTTCTTGCCGCGTCAAGCCTATAAATCGACGGTTATCATCAATCTGAAGAAGAAATCGCCCAAAAACACCTTCATGCTCAACGAAAGGGAAAAAATGCTTTGCAGGAATTTG
The DNA here is from genome assembly GCF_055326765.1 of Pleionea sp. WD8-19. NCBI lineage: Bacteria > Pseudomonadati > Pseudomonadota > Gammaproteobacteria > Oceanospirillales > Pleioneaceae > Pleionea > Pleionea sp. WD8-19. The sequence continues at coordinate 103,697 of NZ_JBUZOU010000002.1, forward strand.
CAGACGCGTACCGTTTCGCGCGCGACAGCGAACATAACGAGCAGAACCTCGGTAAATTTTTAACCATTCTTCCTTGGGTATATTCAAATCAATTAAATAGGTTGGCATAGTAAACCAGTTCAACCGCGTAATAAAAAAGTATTACGCGGATAAAAAGTAACTGTTTATTTAAAAAAGTACTCTTCCATTTTCATTTCAGTGCTCTCATGGCAATGTATGCCTTCTTTTTCAAGCGCTTCAAGTAGGGGCTCATAAAAGTGCCTCTGTACTGGAATATGAACACCTTTATCGGATATTTCACCATCCAGGATCAATTGGCTAGCAATCCCCACCGGATAACCTACGGTCTTTGCCATCGCACTGAACCCATCAACATCACCTTTTACGACCAAAGTGGAAGACAAGAATTCACTATTACCTTGGTATACAATTTCAAACTTATGCTGTAGCGCGATCATGTCAAACTCGCCAACTTTATAGTTCAACTTCTGTTTCAATACATGACAGAACGCATCTAGCATTGAATTTGTATCAGGCAATGCAGAGTTAGCGTCTAACCCTAACCAATGAAATGCCTCTTTTACCGTGTCCGAAAGCGTAATACCGCACCGATTGAGTTGTTCGTGTAGCCATTGTTCCCAGGTAAGCTCCGTATTAACCGAAGAGTTAACATCCAATAAACCAAGTTGATGAGCGGCTTCGAAAATTTCTGCAAACCCGGGATATCGTAAAGTACCACGAATCAGGTTTTTCACTTCAGGGATTCCATAAGCTTCACGATAAGGCACGGAGTTGCGATTTGGATATCCCTCCAACATCAACTTATCATTTATTTTGACTGGCTTTACACTGCGCAAAAGTTGCTCTGAAGAAATGGTGGTTACAGCGTTATTTTTTAAATAGCTCGCCTCATTTAATAAGGCTAGCAATACCGCTCTAGGAGCCCAGGCAAATTTGTAACCTAACGGATTATCATTACACTCAGGAGCAGGTAGTCCACCACACCAAGACGCAAAAGAAACCACTTCAGCGCCTTTATCGTGCGCTTCATCGATCACTTTCATCGCCGATAGATGATCGATACCGGGATCCAACCCAATTTCATTCAATATCAATACACCATTATTACGTGCAGCCTGATCGAGTTCGCGCATTTCGTCACTGACGTAAGATGCAGTGACCATAGGCTTTTTACGCTCTATACACAGTTTCGCTATTGGTACGTGAAAAATGTAAGGCACCAAACTGATCACCAAATCGTGCGATTGGACCAAATCTCCCATCTGCTGCATATCGGTAACATCAGCACTGGCTGCAGTCACACCGACATTTTCTTTTGCTAGCGCTTCGGCTTCGGCAAGAATATTAGAGACCACCGTTAATCGATTTTCATCGTTACGTGTTAAATATTCAACCACAGGGCCAGCAACAAAACCGGCACCTAATACAAGTATTTTGTGTTCCATAAACGTTTAACCTACTTAGGTAAATTCAATAACAATGGCTGGAGAATGGCTGCGCCTAATTGTTTACTTCGTTCTGGTGACCAGCCTTTTACAGGATCCGGTAAATTCGCATTGTCTTTAAAAGGCATTTCCAAAGTTGCCGATAGACAACCAAACGTTTCACCAACCCAAGAGCTTGCAATGCTTAAATCGGCTTTACCTGGTTCATCTTTCGGATAACCAAACTCGGTTTGAAACTCAGGTGTCGCCGCCAGAAAGTCCTGCTTAAACTTTTCTTCCTTCTCTGCCATGCTTTGATTAAAACTGGGGATACCTTCACAGCAGGCCAAAAAGTTATAGGGCAAGCCTTCATCACCGTGAACATCGATAAATATATCTGCACCTACCTGTTGCATCATCTCTTTTACCAAGAAAACTTCCGGACTCTGCTCCATGGAAGCTTTGTCCCACTCCCGATTTAGATTTACGCCAGCAGCATTGGTCCGCAGGTGTCCGCGCTCCGATCCATCGGGATTCATATTAGGCACCAGATAAAAACAACTGTTTTGCAATAACTTTTTACTGACCGCATCATCATCATCTAACAATCGCTCCAGCAATCCTTCTATAAACCACTCAGCCATTGTTTCGCCGGGATGTTGTCGTGCGATCATCCAAACTTTATTGGCAGCAACAGGATTTCCGACCGTTAAAAGATTAATTTCTCGACCATCAAGCGATTCACCAAGAACACGATGTTCTACCAAAGGGTGAAGAGCCGCTTGATGTACTAAGGATAAGTGGCGCTCGTAACTGTAAGGAGCGAAGTAGGCAAAATAAGCACTGTTATGTTCAAAAATCAGCTCAAACTTCAATTGGTTGTCATGATAGTCGGTAGGAATGCGAAACCAATCTTCACCATCATAACTGCAGCAGACTCTATAATCTTTCCAGCCATCCGGAAAAGAGCATTTTTCAGCATCTTTTATTGCAAACTCTACATTTTTCCCTAACGCATTGTTTGCTTTAAAGAAAAACCACTGCTTAAATTCTGACTGATGGTCATTTTTGATGGCAAGGACAAACTTTGTTTCAGCCGACTTTTCAACAACCTCAATATTGCCCGCGGAAAACTGAGCATTTATTTGAACCATAAAGGAACCCCTTTAAACAACAATGTCGAAAGGATAAAGATGTCAAAACCTAATGTAAATGGCTCTTAGAACTTAACCTCAAATCTTTAAGCGGTTGATTAAAATTCATCCACAAATTCAATGAGTACAACCCAGAGCAAGCACCTTTGATCAAAAAGCGAACAAATACAAAAAAGGCAGCTTAGCTGCCTTTGATATCAATAAATTTTCGTTGCAAAGCGATAACTTCCTTATCGTTTTTATTATTACCGCTGATCCCTTCTTTAAACGCCGCACTGATTGGCTTTTCGCCGAGCCAAGCTTTAAACAATACTTTGTCAAATCCGCGCTTGTTAATATTGCCCAGTACTTGATCGTTATAGCGAACCGTAACACCACGTTTAGGTTCATAATCAAAAATTAAGGTATCCCCTTTTTCATAAATACTCCGAAATAGCCCGATGAGTTTTCGCAGCTCATTACGGTAAGCTTGCAGTTCTTCCGATGTATTATTAATTCTTAAACTGCCAGCTAACTCTCGACCAAAGCTTCTTGCAGAAACGCGATCCAACGCGAAACGAATTTTTAATCGTTTGTGCGCTTCCAAAAAAATGACATCGGTATCGATTGAAGACTTTTCCTGAAGATACAACGCCGCAATATAATAATCGGCATTGAGCTTTTTAACCGCACCCAGACCATTCAAAAACACTTCGGTGTCGGAAACCGTGTCTTTTTGCAATGCATAAAGCTCGTCGTTACTTGCAGAATGCGCAAAAATAGAAATGAAACAAAGAATGGAACTGACTAACAAAGGCTTGAATTTGATTCGCACAGTGACACCTATCCTCGAACTCGCTGACTTATTGGAAACTCCCGAATTTCGCCAAGTTGTCCAGTCCCTCGGAACAGGCTCTTATTATATTGCATGGTAACTCAGTGCCTGTCTATTGCCCAAAATCGAGATGTCAAGAAATAAACACGCTTTGACTGGTTATACCACGCTTCAACTCAACAATTTATACCAATTGTTTCTAAATGTCACATTTTTATAGGGAATTATCTCGCTCCTAATTTACAAGCTAATCGTCGAGCACAATTTCAGCCGCAGGTGCGCGCATATTATAAGAAGACGCCATGACACGCCCGTACGCACCAGTATTCGCGATCAAAATTGTATCCCCTTCAAAAGATTCGGGCAGCAGGCGATCAATGCCCAACTTGTCGCCGGTTTCACAAATCGGACCAACGATTGTGTATTTACGGCTGACAGGTTGCTGTAACCGAGAAAGGTTTACGATAAAATGATAGGCGCCGTATAACGCCGGGCGAATCAACGAATTCATCCCGGTTTCAATACCCAAATAGCCGGTACCTGTTTTGCCTTTCAACTGAGTCACTCGTGCCAACAACACACCACTTTCTGCTACGATAAAACGCCCAGGCTCCAACCAAAGTTCAATAGAGTCACCAATAAGATGCTTCAATTGAGCTAAAGATTCATCAACTTGCCGTAAGTTAAGTTCATTTTGTAATGGCTTTTCAACAATTCCCAATCCACCACCTAGATCCAAACAAACAACATCAGGAAAATGCTTCAGCAAGTTCAATAAAACCTGCCCGTTGTCATGCCAGTTTTCAGCACTTAGAATTCCGCTTCCAACATGGCAGTGTAGGCCGACAACTCGTACATTATGTTGCGCAAACAGTTGCTTTGACTGAAGTAAGGCATCTATAGGGATACCAAACTTGGCTTCATTTCCGGCCGTTTTTACGTGATGGTGATGCCCTCTTCCTGTGCCCGTATCGATTCTCAATAAGATTTCACGTTCAGCAAAAACTTCCGGCCAATGTTCTAGAGGGTATAAATTATCAAGCGTTAATCGCACGCCGTGTTCGAACGCTTCCAAGTATTCAATTCGAGGAGCGAAGTTCGGAGTAAATAAAATACGCGCCCGCGAAATTTGCGGAAATAACTTCAAAATATAGCGAACCTCTTGAATGGACACACACTCAAAGCCCAATCCTTCTTGCTCTATTCGATGCAATATTTGTGGATGCGAGTTCGCCTTAATCGAATAAAATATTTTATCGATATTTTTTAAAGCTATTAACTTTTCAATTTGATTGGCTACTTTTTGTAATGAGTAAACATAACAAGCGCCTTGAGACTCACGCACCGCTTCGAGTTCATGAACGCGTCGATACCACCAACTGTCGGTAACGAGACTTTTTGCTGAGGTCGATTCTGCAGCGAATAACTCGCCCCATGTTGAGCCAAAAGAATCACAATTAATATTATTGGAAATTAACGTTTCATGCAGTTGCTTAACTAACTGTGGCGCTTCGTGTTCTTCAATAACAAATGTAAAGTTCAAATTATTTGCCGCTTGCGTCAACATGTGTACCGATCGATTACGGAACAATCCAAATGCCTCACTGAGTTGCGCCAATAACATTCGAATTGAACGTCCGACAATACTAACCGCCGCACAATTTTCCATTACAGTAACTCGACATATTTTTTCGAGTTCACGTACAAGCAGCTGGATTCTTTTGCTTGAGATCCCTTGTGTTAAATTATCCAGAGTCACAGTAACATTTGTCTCCGATGTCGAAATCTGATCAACCGATAAACCATGCCGATAAAAAATATTAAACGCTTCGGCCAAAAATCCTGGCGTTTGCCACATATCCGATGTTTCCATAGCAATCAGTAACACGCCATTTCGAACCGAAATGCCCTTAACTTGAGGTTCCGATTGTTGAAAGTTTCCGATCAAGGTACCTTTTTTGTTTCGGTCAAATGCAGAGCCAACAAACACCGGTATATTTGCGTTTCGCACGGGGCGCAAACAACGAGGATGCAACACCTTTGCGCCTGTAGATGCGATTTCTTGCGCTTCACGATAATCCAACTGCAACAGCTGTCGGGCTTCGGGTAGGTGCCTCGGGTTGGCAGAAAACATTCCCGGCACATCCGTCCAAATATCCAACTGAGACGCGCCTAATAAAACCGCAAAATACGCTGCAGACGTATCCGAGCCACCTCTTCCTAACACTACCGTCTCACCACACTGATTCGCAGCAACAAAGCCCTGAGTTATGATAACGTTACCCAGCTTCGACAGCTGTTCGCTGTGTTCGGTGTTTTTTTCAATTCGACATTCAGCATTTAAATACCGGTCCGCCACCGAACGATGCTCACCAGACTCGGCGATTAACCACTCTCTCGCATCAGTATATTCAACCCCGCCAATGAGTTTATTTTCCAGATAGTGGCGTAACATCAACGAACTCAATTGCTCACCTAATGCCATAACGGAAGCCTGTACTGCATAAAAAGAAGCTAACTCTTCCTGTAACAGCCGTTGATGACTTTGACGAACCGCTTCAATCTTTTCTTCTATCAGTGGACGAAAATCCGATTTTGGTAAATCCAAAACAGAAATTTTTTCCATATGAAGTTGCGATAACTGCTCGCAGATGTCATCAATATTGATCTGTTCCGGTTGATTAATCACGCTTTCGAGTAGATTTGAAACACCACTAAAAGCAGACACCACCAACAACACCTGTTTTTTCTGTTTGCGGTAGCCTTTCACGATTTCAATAATGTTATTTATTGACGTTAAAGAAGAAACACTGGTGCCACCAAATTTGGCGACTATCCATGGCTGCGCATAGGTCATTGGGTTACCTGCTTAAAATAAAAGAACGAACATCGTCGATTTGATTGGATAGGATAAATTTACGTTGTGGTAAGGATTTAAGTGCGAACACACTGGCCGGCCACTTGATCGTTTGTCCGGTAATATCCTGCACCGTTTCAGAAAATTTTAACGGATGCGCCGTTGACAAACAAATGACATTTTTCTCTAACGACTTCTGTGCTGCGCAAAGTCCCACTGCGGTATGAGGATCGACCAAATGTTTTTGTTTTGCCAGTTGCTGCATCATCTGTTGAGTACGTTGATCACTGATGCGGTGCACTTCAAATACTTCATGAAATTTTGCCAACACGTTTGACTCTATCCGAAACTCGCCAGTATCAACAAGCGTTTTCATTTTGTCCTTAATGTAATCCGCATCGCGATCAACCAGTTCGAATAACAACCGTTCAAAATTGGACGCAATTTGGATGTCCATCGCTGGACTTAAAGTCACTTGCGACGGCAAAGGCCGGTAAATGCCTTCGTCATAAACCCTGGCTAACAAGTCATTTTCATTGCAGGCGACAATTAATTTTTTCACTGGCAGACCACATTGAATGGCATAATAACCCGCCAATACATCGCCAAAATTTCCAGTAGGAACTGCAAAACACAGGTTTTCACGCAATGCAATGGGTTGTTGGTTGAAGGCGTAAAAGTAGTACACCATTTGCGCCATGATTCGGCACCAATTAATGGAGTTTACGGCCGTAAGATTTAAGCGTTTTCTGAGTTCAGCATCCGCAAACAAGGTTTTTACTATCGCCTGGGCATCATCAAAACTTCCGTTTATCGCTATCGGGAACACATTATCTGATGCACCACCGATCATCTGCAGCTCTTGAACTTCCGACACTCGCCCTTCGGGATAAAGCATAAACACATCGCAATGCTTCACACCCGATAAGCCAGCAATCGCAGCACCACCAGTATCGCCGGAAGTCGCACCGAGGACGGTGATGGGCTCATTTTTCTCACTTAACAAATAATTGAACAGCCTGCCTAAAAACTGCAGCGCAATGTCTTTAAACGCCAGCGTTGGCCCATGAAATAACTCCAACACCCTAAAGTCATCGTATTGCTTTAGCGCCACCACTTCGTTTGTATCAAAACTCGAGTAACTGTCAGCAATCAATTGCTTAATATCGTCAGCCTTGATATCAGGCGACATAAAGGGTTTAAACATTTCCAGGGCAAGTGTTTGATAATTCGTCGGTATCAGCCCAGCCAAATTAAACTTTGGAAACTTCTCCGGCACAAAAAGACCACCGTCTACTGCAAGCCCCTGCAAAATAGCCGAAGTAAAACTGTGTTGTGGTTGCCCACTTCGAGTACTCAAATAACGCATAGCTGGTTTAACCATTAGGTTGTATTGCCAATATTTTGAGAAAAAACCTTGAGAAAACAAAAACTTTTTGGTTATATGGTAGCTGCAAATCGATACGATTTTTGTATACTCTTTAGATTCTGCACAATAACAAATGGGAACTGCAAGGTCGCAATCAACACCTCAGGACGACGCCAAGGACGCACAGAAAACGCCAAGAGCGATATGAAGTACAAGGCAATATAAAACTAACATGCTGAATTTATTATAATAATTACAGTATTCAGCGATTGTTTTTGCGGTTGTTCCGCCTGTTTAAATCGTTCGACATACGGCTATTCAGATGTTCTCTGAAAGCGCAAAGACTTAGAGTAACTTCAGGTACACCTAAGGGGGTTGTAGTGACACGTAATTTGTTAACCCGGCTATTTTTGTGCCGAATCCGGCAATTTTTTCTGATTGCTTTCACTTTATCCAGTTTCGGATATGCATCTGAGACAGTAACACTCAAAGACGGCAGCCAACTTTCGCTGAAAGGTATTGGTATGGCGCAAGAGTTTCGTACCGATATTTATATGGGTGCTCTGTATGCTCCCGTCGGTTATGAATCGCTCGACCTCATTAAAGACATTAAAACACCCAAACGTATCGTCGTTCGTTACGTAGCGGATAACTATTCCTATCGAAAAGTTGGTCGACACTTCAAAGAACGCATTGCCATGAATAACGATCGAAGCGAATGGATGCCCATGACGCGAGAAATCGTTGGCTTTTCCAACTTGATCACACAAAACATGGTGACGGGTGATGAAATCACTTTGGACTTTATGCCAGGCGTAGGTACGGAAATCTATCTAAATGGCGTATTATTTGAGACTTTCGAAAACCCTCAATTTATTAACCTTATACTCAATGCCTGGACAGGATCTGTACCTCCTACCAAATCATTCAAAGCCGGAATCACGGGCGAACTGGATCAAGGAGAAACAGAGTCTCTAATAAGCCAATTTTTGGCGTTAACCCCCATTCCTGGCCGCTTTAAACTTGAACCACAAGTAGAAGAAACTGCAGAAGCGGAAAAAGAACCCAAAGCGGTCGCACAAAAACCAGTAAAGCAACCAGAGCCCAAACCAAAACCACAAGTTGCTAAAAAAGAGGAGCCAAAAAAGGAACCACCTCGACAGGTTGCTACGGTTACAACAGTTCAAGCCAAACCGAAAGCTCAAGAGAAAGAAAAACCAGCGCCAGCGGCTGAAAAGATTGCCCGTGTAGAAGTTGAAAAGCCGGTTATAAAACCTGAAGTTCAAACGCCTCCACCGCAAGAAGATTTAATCGATGAAGACTTAATTCGTGGTTCTTATATTCGCGACCTGATCGACGCTGTACGAAAAAATCAAACGTATCCTCGTAAAGCATTGATCAATGGAGAAGAAGGCGACGGCATTGCACAAGTTATCATCAGCCGAAGTGGTGAGCTGGTTGAAGTTAATTTAACAGAGCGCACCGGCTCAAGAGAGTTGGATAAAGCGGTGATTAAAATGATTCGTCGTACTTCGCCTTTCCCGCAAATTCCGAATGAAATTAAAGACAGTCAGTTTGAATTTGAAGTACCCGTTAGCTTTAAATTGTAATAGTAAAATCGTTCAGGGTGGATTTTTCCACCCTGTTTATAAAAACGTTCAGGTTAAGTTAAAGTAATCCATTCTGTTCCCTCGGTTTGTCTGGCGATTGAATATTGTAAAGAGTCAAATTCCGCCAAAATTTCCGAAACTTCCTGTTCCGAATTATTTTCTTCGCTTAAGTGCAATGCAACCACTGTCTGTAATGGATTATTTCGCAATGGGTGGTTCTGCAACTCATCCAATAATCGCTTCGCCTGATGATTGCTTAAGTGCCCGAGAATTCCAGCAATACGCTGTTTTAACGACGGCGGATATTTGCTGCGTTTCAAGCGCTCAATGCAGTGGTTGAACTCCAGCAATATCAACTGACAGCGCGTTAGCACCTCTGTGATGTGCGGTGTTATATGGCCGGTATCGGTAAGTATACCTACACACTGTTGTTCGAGAGAAAAAACAAATTGCACCGGCTCTCGTGCGTCGTGCGGTACCGTGTAAGGCAATACCTCTATATCACCTATGATTTCTGAAGATTCTGCACTCAAATAATTAGCATGTTTAAGTTTTTCAAACGATCGATGTAACGAGCAGCCTCGCGTTAACCACACAGGAATGTCAAATCGATTACTAAGTCGGACGACACCCGATGCATGATCGCCATGTTCGTGAGTCACCAATATCGCATCGATTTGATGAGCCTCAACCTGCTTCTGTTGCAACCGATTTTGAACGTCTTTTAAGCCAAAACCACAGTCAATCAAAAGCAATGTATTATCGCTGGCGACCAGTGTTGCGTTACCTTTGCTCCCTGATCCCAACGATGCAACTCGTAATGCCATTAACGCTTTTTTTTCTGTCGAGTATTTCGGCCAAAAGCTTCTGCTATGTGTGGATACAGTTGTGCCATTTTGGCATCGGTTAGAGGATTACCTTCGGTATCAATAAAAGAAAGCGTAACAGCCCCCTGTTCTTTGCCACCAATAACTAATTGATAAGCGCCTTTAACCAAGTCCAGAGCTACACCTTCATCATCGCCTAACAAAGAAGCAAAAAAGCCTGGTTCATTCGCTTCAAACTCAAAAAAGTAAGTACCAGTAATTTGATCTTTATCACTCAGAGTAAAACCAAATGGCTCCAGTACTTTTGGCGCTTTCAGCCAAACTGTACGCCAATCGCTATCAGCCACATAAGCCGCATTGTTGTTTACGTCTTTACCCAATGAAATAGCGAAACCCCGATTTAATTCGGCTAATTTTTTTGCATTATCGAGCCGCTCTAAGTAATCCATATAGCCGACAAATTCATTTAAAAACGCCGTCGCTACTTTATTCTTTTTAGGAACAGAAACCCAGCTGTCTTCGTCGTAAGGCATTTGCTGATGCTCAAGCAACTCGACTTCAACGCCCACTTCACCTTTACGCTCGCCAGCAATCACTTTTATTCGATATTGAGTGCGTACGAATCGAGGTAGATCGGTTCCAAACACGCTGCGCCACCACGCTTCGTTGTCAGTAATCACCCAGTCCGTCTGAAAACTGCCATCGGCGTCTTGATATGTCACTTCTTTGTATTTAAAAAAGGCTTTGATTTGTTCCACAAGCTGATCGGCCTCAATCATCCAGTAAACCCCTGGAAAAGTTGATGCACGATTAATGCGCATGCCTTGCGTAACTGCCAAAATTTGTATTGGAGGCTCTTTGTCGAGTTTCTCTCCGATAGGCAGCTGAGCCGCCTGTGAAGGTAAAGGCGGTATTTTAAGTTCATCGTCCATGCGCGAAGCATCGTAATCTGCGGGTAACTCAATGTCTTTTTCTTGTTTGGCCTTTAAATAGTCGTTAGTGGAGTCATGAATTAACCCATTTTCTCCGTACAGCCAGCTACAACCCGACAAAGTCAAACTGAATGCTGGAATCCAAACCCAAATAAACTTCATTCAAATCTCCTCAACCAACCAGAGATAGATGACGCAAAGTACTCTTTAATGCGTCTTTACCCGTTTCCAGCGGTGTTAATGGTAATCTTAAGTAATCTTGTATTTTATTCATTTGCGCTAAAGCCCACTTCACAGGAATAGGATTAGCTTCAACAAACAGTTGGTAGTGTAAATCTTTAATTTTTGCTTCAATTTCATGCGCCAGCGACAGTTGTTTGTGTAGCGTATGCGTACAACGCTGACTCATCAGTTGAGGAATCAGGTTCGCAGTTACTGAAATGACACCGTCACCTCCCTGCTCCATAAAAGCCTGTGCGGTAGCATCATCACCACTGAGTACAGCCAATTGACCTTTACATCCGGCAATAAGTTCCCGAGCTCGCTCAAGATCACCGGTAGCGTCTTTAATACCCATAATATTGGGGTGCTGAGCTAATCGAAACACCGACGAATTGACCAAATCACAACCTGTTCGTGAAGGCACATTATAAAGATATATCGGATGTTCCGCGGCATCAGCGACCGTTTCAAAGTGTTGGATTAAGCCAGATTGTGACGGCTTCACATAATAAGGTGTCACCGTAAGAAAGCCGTCAATTGGCAAATGGTTTAAACGATGAGTGTTAGCTATGACTTTTTCAGTCGCTACCCCACCATTACCAACAAGAACTTTCATCTGTCCACCGGACTCCGCCAGCGTCAATTCAACGAGTTGAATAATTTCAGCTAAATTTAACGCTGTCGATTCCCCAGTCGTTCCGGCTACCACGATGCCTGCCGTACCTGATTCTCGGTGCCAACGCACAAGAGAGCGATAGGCATCGATATCCATAGTACCTTCTGCTGTAAAGGGAGTAACGATTGCGACAAGACTGCCCGACAACATTCAACTTACCCGTATTTAAGCCAGTTTCAAAGAATGCGCTATGTTACTCATCACCCTCTCAGAGTACAAGTTTTGCTTAGAGTCAGTTGGCCTAAATCGCATAGCTTTTGCTTGCATCTCAATCAACAAACCATTCGATTCGATCAAACGTGAGCAAAATTCAATCAGAACTGATGAAATTCGCTGACATTTGCCCTATTTATCGCTACACTTCGCAGCTGTTTTAACCAGCAAGACCAAAGTATGACCGCACGACTGATATTGTCCGCCATCGCACCTAACCAACCTGGAATGGCCAATCAAATCGCCAATTTAATTCATGAGTTTGGCGCAACGATTCTAGAAAGCCACATGACGGTAATGAGTCGAGAGTTTGCGGTCATTATGGAAGTGTCCGGCCCTTGGAATGCATTAGCAAAACTTGAGCATCAACTGCCATTAAAAGCGCAACAAATTGGCATGCTCACTATGATAAAACGATCAGAAACCGCTAAAAACGACATTCCTATGACACCCTATCGAATTGTCGTTACTTCAGTCATTGATCGAAGCGTCATTAATACACTAACCGGATTTTTTGCAGAACAAAAAGTCAATATAGAAGAAATGAACTGTCGCACTTTTCTCGCGCCTCACAATGACAACATGATGAGTGAAGTCAAGCTCACCGTGACATTAACACCGGATCAAAACTGCGACGAAATTCGTTCAAACTTTAAACAACTATGCGACTCACTATCATTAGACGCAAGTTTCACGCCGTTAAAAAATTGTTAGCCAAACCTTGCAAGGTGCATTTTTATGGCGTAGATTCTTTAGAAAGTCACATTAAAAATTGGAGATCAGGCATTGAGTCATTCGCCTGCAATCGGAAAAAAAGCCCCTAATTTCAAACGTCCCGCCACTGGCGATAAAACCCTCTCTTTAAAAGACTTCAAAAATAAGCATCTGGTCATTTATTTTTATCCCAAAGACGCAACACCCGGATGCACAACCGAGGGGCAAAATTTTCGGGATCTCTACAAAAAATTTCAGAAAGCCAATTGCGATATTTTAGGTGTATCACGCGACTCTTTACGAGCGCATGAGCGCTTTAAAGAAAAACAGGCTTTCCCTTTTGATTTACTTTCTGATGAAGATGAGAGCATGTGTCAGGCCTACGATGTGATTAAATTAAAAAAACTCTACGGTCGAGAATACATGGGGATTGAACGCAGTACCTTTTTGATAGACAACAGTGGCAAATTGCGACAGGAATGGCGCAAAGTAAAAGTAAAAGGTCACGCAGAAGAAGTGCTTGCGGCGGTCGAGGCGCTCAATAGCTAGTCGGAAACGCCGTTTCACTAATTGCAAGTAGCAATCACTGGGTTTGTGATTAAAGCTTAATCAAAATACTTGCATCATTTGGAAACGGTCGCAGCTTTCAAATAGAGCTGGTTGTTTAGCAGACTTCGTCTTTCGCTATTCGTAACCTACCAAGAGGTATAAGAATGGCCAGAAAAAAGTTCAAGGGTAAACGCTTTTTTGTGCTTGATACGAATGTGTTGATGCACGATCCCACCGCCCTCTTTCGTTTCGCCGAACACGATATTTACATTCCCATGGTGGTGCTTGAAGAGTTAGATGGTGGTAAAAAAGGTGTTTCGGAAGTCGCACGAAACGCTCGTCAAGTCAGTCGCTATCTCGACGAACTCATGAACGGGGCAACTTCGGATGAAATTAAGAAAGGCATTCCGCTTTCCAATACCGCTTATGTTAACGATGAAATCACACGGGAAGGACGCATATTCTTTCAGGTAAAGGAACACCAAGACTCACTGCCCACCAGCCTACCAGGAAGTAAAGTAGACAATACCATTCTGAATATTGCACTGCGATTAAAAGAAAATCACCCGGACCAGCAAATCACACTGGTTTCCAAAGATATCAATTTACGCATTAAAGCAAAAATTATCGGTGTTCATACCGAAGATTATTACAACGATAATGTGCTCGATGAAATCGAACAACTTTTCACCGGCACTCAGGTTTTACCAGAAGATTTTTGGGAAACACACAGCCGCGAAATGGACTCATGGCTAGAAGAAGGTCGTACTTTTTATAAAGTTAAAGGACCATTGGTCGCTAAATGGTTTCCCAATATGTTTTTATATTCGTCTACCGACGATGGTTTCGAAGCCGTGGTACGCGAGAAAAAAGACAGCGTCGCAACAATTGAACTGGCAAAAGACTTTCATAACCAAAACCATAACGTTTGGGGTATCACCGCTCGCAACCGTGAGCAAAGTTACGCTTTAAATTTACTTATGGATCCAGATGTCGACTTTGTCACCCTCCAAGGCCCTGCTGGAACAGGCAAAACACTGCTTGCGTTAGCCGCTGCACTGGAACAAACCATCGAGCAAAAAATTTACAAGGAAGTCATCGTCACTCGAGTAACGATTTCGGTTGGTGAAGACATTGGTTTTTTACCCGGAACCGAAGAAGAAAAAATGACACCTTGGATGGGTGCCTTAATGGACAACCTTGAAGTACTGGCACCTGGTTCAACGGATGATGAATGGGGAAACCAGGCTACACAAGATATTTTACGACGCTGGTTGAAAGTTCGTTCACTCAACTTTATGCGTGGCCGCACTTTTCTCAATAAATTTGTCATCATCGACGAGGCACAAAATCTGACACCAAAACAAATGAAAACGTTAATTACTCGAGCAGGCCCTGGTACAAAAGTTGTGTGTCTTGGCAATGTGGCTCAAATTGATACGCCCTATTTAACCGACACCAGCTCCGGATTAACTTTTGTTGTGGATCGTTTTAAAAAGTGGCTTCATAGCGGGCATATCACTTTACAGCGCGGGGAACGTTCACGACTGGCTGATTTTGCTTCTGACGAATTATAGGGAGCACTCAATGCAGAAGCCTTATGCGGCTTCTGCAGACTCTTCTTCATCTGTGGTTTTTACGTCTTCCCACGCATTAATGACCGCTTTCACCAAAGTGGCCAATGGAATGGCAAAAAAGACTCCCCAAAACCCCCAAATACCGCCAAAAAACAATACTGCTATAATAATTGCAACCGGATGCAAATTCACCGCTTCTGAAAACAGAATTGGAACCAGTACATTTCCATCAAGCGCTTGAATAATACCGTAAGCAATCATGAGCCAAACAAATTGTGAGTCGAAACCCCACTGCACATACGCCATTAACGCAATTGGTAATGTAACGACCGCAGCACCAATATAAGGAATTAATACAGAAAAGCCTACCAGCACACCCAACAATAATGCGTAACGCAAATCCATAATGCTGAACACAATAAAACTTACCGCACCAACAATAAATATTTCCAATACTTTACCGCGGATATAATTTCCAATTTGAGCATTCACTTCGCCCCAAACTCGATTGGCCAAATACCGCTCTTTGGGCAACCAGCGCAACCCCCATTGAATGATTTCCGCTTTATCTTTTAAGAAAAAAAACAGCATTAAAGGTACCAGTATGAGGTAAACCAAAAGCGCTGCGACATTAAGTAATGAGCTTAAAGAAATTGAAACTACCAGCTCGCCAAATCCGCCCATTTTTTCACCAAAAGATTGGTATAACTCACTCATTTGCTCTGGTGTTACAAAACTTGGGTATTGCTGCGGTAGCTGATCCAAGGTTGTTTTCACTTTTCCTAACATACTTGGCGCGTCCGAAACCAAGTTTTCGAGTTGCTGCCAAATTAAGGGGACAACGCCCAAAATTAATAGTAGGCTAACCGTTACAAAACCAGAAAAGACAACAATCACTCCCCAGCGACGGCGCAATCCTTTATCTTCAAACGCTTGAACAATCCACTCCAATAAGTAGGCCAATACGATGGCAACAAAAACCGGCGCTAAAAGATCCGACAATGTGTAAATCAGCAAGAAGCCGAGTAACAAAATCATCAGCAGGATGACAGCTTGTGGATCAGAAAAGTTTCGGCGAAACCAGCGAATGAACAATTTAGTCATTTTGAATCCTGCAACGTTAAACTACAAAATGGAGCATCGTTAAACAGCGTAACCGTGACCTGCCACGAATCGTCATTACGCTCTTGCAATTGCACTTGCAATGCGTAACGATCAGCCAAACGCGACAAATCCTGGAAAAAAGTATAATCTGAAATTATAAATTGAAAACATTCTTTAGAACGACCTTGCATCATGAGTTGCTTAGCTTTAACTAATAACATTGGGCAGCGAAGCTCTCGCAAATCGTAGAAATAAGTTATTGGCTGTTCAGATATTTTCAACGGATAAACTTGATGCTAAGGTAGAAAACGCTATTGTATACATAAACCGAACCTCATAATACTGCCTGACAGAGAAATTCCTGAATCATTCAGCCGGAACTTTTACTGTCAAGTTTATTCAAATTCATATTGGCCGTAATGAAAGTTGAACTTGTTTTGAAACATACACTCAGTCTTCGCGCAATTCTGGCAACTCTGGCAATAACGACTTGCAGTTTAGTATGGTCGGCCAGCAACAAGCTACCAGATATGGGAAGCAGTACTTCCCGCACGCTTTCAGTGACTCAAGAGCAAGCCATTGGGGATGAATATATTCTTGGCGTTAGGCGATATTTGCCACTGGTGCATGACCCCTTAACCGTCGACTACATCAATCATCTAGGCTTTCGCATTGTAGAGCAAAACCCAGATGCCCAGGATCGTAAGTTCTACTTTTTCGTCATTCAAGATGTTTCCCTGAACGCATTTGCGCTACCTGGCGGCTATATCGGAACGCACACTGGCTTAATCACTGCAGCAGATAATGAAAGTGAACTTGCTGCAGTACTGGGTCACGAGATTGCGCACGTGACACAACGTCACCTCGCTCGACGATTGGAACTCCAAAACCAGCTCTCATTTCCGGCACTGGCCGCATTTATCGGAGCAGTCTTGGTAGCCAGTCAAAACCCGGAAGCCGGCATAGGAATGATGGCAACTTCACAAGCGGGTATGCAGCAGGCACTGATCAACCATACTCGAGAAAATGAAAAAGAAGCCGATCGAATTGGAATCATTGCCTTAAGCCGCGCAGGTTTTGATCCAGAAGCGGTTGCGGGCTTTTTCGAAAAAGTACAACACTCTACGCGTTACCTACGAAAACCACCGGAGTTTTTGATGACTCACCCAGTCACCCAAACCCGAATTTCAGATGCACGTGCCCGCGCTCGCGCTTTGCCTTCTCCTAGTAACCCCGATTCATTAGACTTCC
Organism: Pleionea sp. WD8-19; assembly: GCF_055326765.1. NCBI lineage: Bacteria > Pseudomonadati > Pseudomonadota > Gammaproteobacteria > Oceanospirillales > Pleioneaceae > Pleionea > Pleionea sp. WD8-19. Next base: position 121,011 of record NZ_JBUZOU010000002.1, read on the forward strand.
ATCTGGTCAAAGCGCGCCTCAGTGTTAAAAACGAGAAGCTTCAAGCGCCGCAATACGCCGAAAATAAAAAACGGTACCAACAAGGCAAGCTCACGAAGGAAATCGAACTCTATCACTACGCGTTACAAGCAAGTAAGCACGAAGATTTCTCAACGGCAATTCACTTGCTGAAACAACTGTATTTACAAAGACAACGCAATCTGATTTACCTGGTAAGCCTGGCCGAAACCTATATCGATGCTAAACAACCAGAAAAATCAATACCATTTCTGGAAGCAGAACTAAAAACGACACCCACCAGCTATCCCCTGATTATGACCTACGCCAAAGCACTCATCGACAATAAACAGCCCACAGCGGCCCGTGCTATTTTGCTAGAACACGCGTATAAGCCCAATGCAGAGCCCCAAATTTTTAAGCTGCTCGGTGAAGCCCAGAGTTTGTCAGGCTTTGCCGATGAAGTTCACGAGTCTCAAGGTCAATACTTGTTTGCAACGGGTGATCTAAAGGGGGCATTAGCCCAATTTGAACTCGCTTTGGGCCGTGGTTCGGACGATCCCTACGCAACAACTCGCATTCAAGCGAAAGTCGATAAAATCCGCTATATATTGCGGGAACGCCGGTTAAGGCACTGACGTTATTCACTCCGTTATAAAACCCTGATAATTAAACAACCAACTCAGCTCCAGATACGCACGCCCGATTTTTGTGCATGAGTCTTGACGATATTGGTCTGACCAGTTATTTTGTTATAAAACACATTGAGGTCAGACCTATGCCAGAATACAGAGCCCCATTATCCGATATTCGTTTTTTACTTCATGACTGGTTAAATGTTACCGAGCATTATCAAAAATACGGATTTGATGAAGCCGCCGACAAAGAATTGATCGACGCCATTTTGGAGGAAGGCGCCAAGTTCTCGCAGGAGGTACTCTCGCCTCTTAACCAAAGCGGTGATCAACAAGGTTGTCAATTTAACGACGGTGAAGTCACCACTCCAGAAGGTTTCAAGCAAGCCTACCAACAATTTTGCGACAACGGCTGGCCTGCATTAAGTGGCGATCCCGAGTTTGGAGGCCAAGGTTTGCCTTATTCCCTGTCTATGGTGCTGGCAGAAATGATTGCAGGCTCCAATATGTCCTGGGGCATGTATCCTGGTCTTAGCCAGGGTGTGATCGAAGCGTTAACATCGCATGGTTCCGATACTCAAAAACAAACCTACCTACCCAAAATGATTGAAGGACGGTGGACAGGTACCATGTGCCTGACCGAGCCGCATTGTGGTTCCGATTTAGGTATCCTTCGCACCAAGGCTGAGCCTACAGAAAATGGCAGCTATAAAATTACCGGTACCAAAATCTTTATCTCGGCAGGTGAGCACGATATGGCCGAAAATATCATTCACCTTACTTTGGCACGCCTTCCTGGTGCCCCCGAAGGTACCAAAGGCATTTCACTGTTTATCGTTCCTAAGTTCAAACTAAATGAAAACGGAGAACCCGGCGAACGCAACAGCGTCAGCTGTGGCTCTATTGAACATAAAATGGGTATCAAAGCCTCTGCAACTGCGGTATTGAATTTCGACGAAGCCGAAGGCTTTTTAATTGGTGAAGCCAATAAAGGATTGAACTACATGTTCACCATGATGAATGCCGCCCGACTCGGTACCGCACAACAAGGTCAGGCCGTGAGTTGTGCATCGTACCAAGGCGCCTTGGCTTACGCTAAAGATCGATTGCAAATGCGAGCACTTTCCGGAGCAAAAGAACCTGAAAAGTCAGCCGATCCGATCATCGTTCACCCAGACGTTCGTCGAATGCTGTTAACACAAAAAGCATTCGCTGAAGGTAACCGTGCGCTGGCGTACTATGCAGCAACTTTGGTTGATGCCGAAAGCCGGGCCGAAGGAGAGCGTAAATCAAAAATTCATAAAGAGCTGAGTTTTCTTACGCCTATTTGTAAAGCCTTTATGACAGAGACCGGCGTTGAATCCACCAACTTGGGAATGCAAGTTTTAGGCGGGCACGGGTATATTAGTGAATGGGGAATGGAACAACTGGCTCGAGATGCTCGTATAACCCCAATCTACGAAGGAACCAATGGCATTCAGGCGCTGGATCTTTTAGGAAGAAAAGTTCTCATGGATAAATTATCCACACTTCGTCGAGTCCAAAAGAAAATCAAATATTTCTGTAAAGACGCCGCAACCGATAAAGCATTAAAACCCTACGCCAGTGAGTTGAAAACACTGCTCCGAAAATGGTTTATGATTACGCTAACAGTCGCACGCAAAGCAGGGAAAGACCGAGAAGAAGTGGGTGCAGCTGCGTTCGATTACCTCATGTATTCGGGGTATATTTACCTGGCTTATACTTGGTTACAAATTGCGTATTGCGCAAGAAAGAAAGATGCGGATAGTGAATTGGCTAAGAGTAAGCTGGCAACGTGTGAGTTTTACTTTGCACGATTATTGCCTCGCGTAAAAACACACGCGGCTAATATAAAAAGCGGCGCAAAACCACTGATGCAAATGTCGGAAAGCCTATTCTAATTTTTAGAGGCGTTCACCGGTAATTTAAGAATGGGACGTTGCGCGTCGGCGTCCCAATAGCAACAACATGAAACCTGCTGAAACCGCTATACTGCCGGCTTGAACGTCGCTTCCCTTCTCACGTTTTTGTGATCCTTTTAGCTCTATATTTTCTACAGCCAGCTTTAAGCTTTTTCGCTCATTATTTTCTTTATCAGGCTCTATCAAAATAGCCAATGAATGAAGTTGCTCACCGGAAACAGGAAAATGAAACGCATTTTGCTGCGTTAAACTCAGTTTTCGATTATCAAAAAGTAATGTCCAACCTCTACAAGATAAAGTTTTAGTGCAGTCATCTTCACCTTCCGCAGTTAGTTGAAAAGAAAACTCGCCTTTACCTTGAATCAGCGCTAATGCGATTTTGGGATGAGAGTCTGTCAAAGTCGATGACAAGTATTCCACTTTGTCATCAAATACTTGCCAATTTTCATGCTGTGTAGTGTACCACTGAACCGACGCATTTGAAGAAACTTGCGATTGATGGTTATAAAATGATAAAACCATCCCTTGTAAATTCACCTGCCGCTTTACACCACTATAAATATCCTGAACTTCCAAAGTTCCTATTTGCTGGTCAGTTTGTGAAGAGTTTAGCTCAACGTATACTTTACAACTCATTCCTGGCTCAATAATGGAAAAGCAGTTCTGTTTTGCTATCGAAAAGCTTTGAGCGGCATTATTGGTTAATTGAACTTCTAAACTCATTTGTTGAGCCGAATGATTCGCAATTAAAACCGGCAACATCATCGCCTTACCTTGAGGTAATAAGCCAAAGTCAACGACTTCCGGAGTAAAAATTCCACTGGTCGTACTTTCTATCCAGGATTTAAACTCTGACAGTCGCGTAAAAACACTGTCGATTCCCACTTGATTACACGCATAAGCCCAACTGACGATGCCTATCAGCAACCATCGGCCATTTTGTTCAACCATCAGTGGACTCCCGCTATCGCCAAAGCAATTGCTGCGTGTTATATCCAAAGGTTGTGCACAAAACATGGATGAATGGATTTCAACCGGTTCAGGCTTCTCCGATTGACTGGCCAGAGCTTCACTCATTTCGGATTCGCATTGTTGCTTGTCTTTCAATAAGAAAGCGGCGGGAGCAGTTTGCTGTTGAAAGTCTTGCCAACGAAAAAGATCGGCCAAAGTACCACTGTAAAAAAAGTTACTTATCGATGTTTGGCTCTGCTGGACGTGACCCTCTGGTACCGCGTTGACTAACCTTAACAGAGCAATATCATTGGCCAACGTTGCGCGCTGCCAGTCTGGATGTTGTATGATACTCTGGACTTGTCGTTGAACATTTCCACGCTTCGACTTAAGCTTGATAAAGAGTTCTTCAGCTTGGTAGTTATCGACACAATGCGCGGCGGTTAAAACCCAGAAGCGTTCAAAGATTACACCAGAACAAAAGGATTCAGGGTCTGATATTTGATTAACGTGGTCGATCGGCTTGTTCTGTGAAAATATCGCAACCACTGGTGGATCAGCTGAGTTATTAGCATAAGCGAAAGCAGAGCAACAACTGCCCATATAAATTATCCATAATATCAGTCGCTTAAACTTTATCATTATACTCAAATATCGTGACTCACGAACGAACAGTGTACCAGAAATACCCTACATAAAAAGTGCAAGATTTACACGTCGGGTAAATTACGCTCATTGTCTGGACAGTCTTTCACGATTTTCTTAGACTGCGCAACAAAGACTCTCCATCATGGAATTAAATTATGAACAAAACAATCCTATGTATCAGTTTGTTGGCTGTCATGCCTAATTTCGCCAATGAACCATTGGCGAAACAATGTAGCCTGATTGAAGACGATGGTGCACGGCTCGTTTGCTACGATAAGATTTTCCGTTCACCGAGCTCCGATACAACGCAAAAGCAGACACCACAACAGTCCGTAGACAATGCAAAAAATGAACATTCAATAACCCCTACTCCCGCCTTGACCCATGAGAATATTTTCGGATTTGAAAACAAACGGTCACAGCATTCTCCAGATAAGCTGGAAAGCCGTGCCATTGGCAGCTTTAAAAATTGGAAAAAGAAAATGAAAATCAAACTGGAAAATGGGCAAGTGTGGAAAGTAACCAGCTCAAGTAGCATGTACTATAAAATCGAGAACCCCAAAGTTACCATTGAAAAAGGGGCTTTGGGGGCGTTCTATATGGGAATTGAAGGAGTCAATCGCCGGCTTAAGGTTACTCGTATTAAATAAGACATTAAAAAAGGGAGCGATGCTCCCTTTATGTTTTATGGTCGAATCGAAAACTTAAGATACCAATAACGCCCTTGCGGATCGTATACGCCCGGTAAATAACCGTTCAAATCACATTGAGTACATACGGGTGGCTCTTCATCAAATAAATTTCGAGCGCCTAAGGCAACATCCGTATCGTACTCGCCGAGCTTAAAGCTGTACCCAACTTGAAAGTCTATGTAGTAAGTATCGTCGAGAATATTAGTCGATGCAGCATCATTATTAGGGTTCGGATTACTGCATAACCCAAGCGCAGTTAAACTGTTTGGAGAACCATCTAAGAAGTCAGAGCACGACTCATAAATTTTAGAAATATAACGAAGTGTTGTACTTGCTCTCCAATCATTCTTTGAATAGTCCAATGTCAAATCGTATTTCCACTCAGGAATTGCTCTATCAGGATTACTTCCAAACTCAGTTCCATCTCGATCAGTTGATCGATTACCGTCGCCATCAATTTCAATGTACTCATTAACGAAAGAGTTTCTCCAGGTAACGTTAATTCGACCGATACTCAGCTCCGTACTATAAGATACTTTGAAGTCAGTACCCGATGTCTCAACCCCACCAATATTTTGCAGGCCGTTGTCAAAACCATTAATTGTACCGGACGCTGTTCGCGAAATGGCATCACAGTTACTGGGTCGAAGACCTGAAACACATTGGTCCAACAGCGCTTGTGCATCGGCTTGAATTGCATTGTCAATTTCATGCTCATAAAACGTAAGCTCAAACGACAAACTCGAGTCATCAAACCAATCTGGGCTATACACAGCTCCCCAAACTAGCGACTCAGACTCTTCTGGTTGTAACTCGGTATTACCGCCAGTTTGAACCGAAATTTGACCGTCTCTTTGGTTATAGTTGCTAAAGTTTGAGTTGGTCCAAATTTGACTACAAGCAGAATGGTTACTTGGATCACCGCAAGGATCAGTTAAAGTCTCATCACTCCGTGCGCCGGTATTAAACAGTTCACCGATAGAAGGTGCTCTAAAACCTTCAGAAGCCGCTATTCTAAAAGAAAACTCTGGTAAAGGACGCCACAAAAATCCGATTTTAGATGTGGTTGCATCAAATTTTGAACCCGCAGTTGTTTCATAATCCGATCGTCGGAGTGCCGTCGTCAACTCCAAAATATCGGCACCTGGCTTACCTTCAATGAATGGAAATTTTGCTTCTATGTAAAACTCATCGGCTGTAAAAGCTCCATCGGTAGGGCTCGCTGGTATCCCCATTGTTTCACCACTCGAAGCAACAGGATCGGGACTAAAAAATCCGCTCTGAACACGGTGTTCCATACCACTAGCAAATGCTGCGTATCCGCCAGGCATTTGAAACAACTCACCTGTAATATTCGCACTAAACAACTGTACTTTATTTTCACTCACATCTTTTTGTTCGAACATAATGTAATTCAACATTTCATTGGTAATTGCATTTTGTCCGAAAATATCAAGTGGTACGCATAATGGATCGGCATTACACTCATCGACAGGTCCCAGTGCTTTTTTAATTCTTGCTGCGTTAAGAGCACCCGTTTTAATTTGCGTAGCATAGTTTTTACCCCAAGACATGCCAATGTCCCAGTAGTACGCCGCCCCCCCAACATCAAACGTCCCTTCAAATGCAGTAGTAATATAAGAAGTATTGACATTCTGGTGGTATCGTCTCGGACCGGCTTCAATGGGTCGTCGACCCGCGAAGACAAAGTTACTGCTGTCTAAGGTCATTCCAAAGGGGTTATAGGGATTTGTTGAGTCAATAGAAACAGTATCAGCAATACCGCCTGTTCCCGCATCAGGACCAATAAAAATGGGCTCTGGAGCCGCCTGATTTTGCGACTTCCGAATGTTATACATCACTTGAGTAACAAAACTGACTGAATTAGAAAGGTCGTAACGCGCCCTCGAGTAAATATTCGTCCTCTGACTTGGAGTCACGTATAAGTTAAAAGCAGCGTAATTAAATCGGTCGGCATCCGTAAACCCATGAAACTCTGTTGGAAAATTTAAAGTTCCACTCGTTGCCGCTGTTCCATTAGGTGTCACACTACAAAGCGTTGAGTCTTCAATATCGTCATCATTTGTGTCAATGAATGAACAGAGGCCACCATAATCATTAGTAATTTGAGGTTCAATCCAGACAAATCGACCAAAGGGTGTTGCCGAGCTTCCCCGAGTATTTCCGGTTCCGGCTAAAGGCGTATCCGCTAAGCTTCGGTCTTTAGAAAAAACAACATTTTGATCAACGTGGCTGACCGAAGTGACAATATTGTGCCTGTCGCCAATGGCTCCAAAGGTCAGTTCAAAGCTCGTCGTTTCACCATCATCGAGACTTCCAATAAAATCACCAAACCCACCATACGATGTATTCAGTTCCCAGCCATCAAAATCTTTTCGAGTAATAACATTCACTACTCCGGCAATCGCATCTGAGCCGTAAATAGAAGAGGCTCCATCTTCAAGTACCTCAATTCTCTCAACAATCGAAACAGGAATGGTATTTAGATCAACAGCACCCGATACTCCACTCGCGGAGGAACCATTAACCCAACGTTTTCCATCAACCAGAACTAATACACGGTCGGAACCTAAATGTCTTAAATCAACTTCCGCGCCTCCAGCACCAACACCACCACCATCCGACGGCATACCGAAGTTACCACTGCTATTAAATCGAGTATTTAATGCCGCGCCAGACGTCGACATCTTTTGTAAAATATCAGCAACGGAGGTTAATCCCGTTTTTTGCAAATCCTCTCTTGTTAATGTAAGTACCGGTGCATTACCAGCGGCTTGAGACTGCCGAATTCGGGAGCCCGTGATGACAACTTTTTCATCGGCTGATGCTTCTTCTGCATGGACCATTGGTGCCGATACAAATAAGGTTGAAGTGAATGCCAGAGGGATCAAGGCGAGCTTGAATGGTTGTTTCATTATCATAGGATTAACTCCCTTTTCTGTTTGTTTTTTTAGAGTTAAAACTCGTCTAAAACAGCACGGTTCGAAAAGCAGTTTTAGCAAGTATTTATCATCTCAACCATACATGATTTATTTCCCATTTAAAACAACAAACGCTTCTCGTTTCGAGATGCATATTAGCTAAATTTACCGCATCAAACGAAAGAAAATACACTGAGAACTGAGTAAAAAAAACAAAGTAAATGCCTTAATAAAAAACAATAATGACATCGCGCACAAAATATAATATTGAGTCGCTGTTAATGGGCCTGCAGGTCTTTGCTGTAGTGAAACTTTCCTTTATCATCAATAATAATGGCGCTGACACCGGATAGATTATTAATCAGCTTCAGTCCTTTCTCCGGACCTAGTACAAATACACTGGTAGATAATGCATCAGCTGTTGTTGAGTCATCGGCAATGATCGAAACGCTGACACTGCCTTTGGCAGAACGACCTGTTTTAGGATCAAGAATATGGTGAATACGTTCACCATTTTTAATAAAGAAACGCTCGTAATCTCCAGAAGTTGATATCGCGACATTTTCGAGAGGAACTTGTGTTAACACTTGGTTTTTATCACGAGGATGCTGGATACCAATCGTCCATAATCGCCCTCTCTTATCACCCAATAACCGACTGTCTCCACCCGCTTTAATAAAAGCATTTTTTACGCCACTGACCGCAAGAATTTTAATACATTGATCAACCGCATGGCCTTTTGCAATACCACCTAAGTCAATTTTAACACCACGACGTGTAAAGAATATGGTTTGTTGCTGAGCATTCATTTCAATAGCGGCATAGTCGATGTTTTTTTTCGAAGCATCAATAAAAATGTCATCTGGAGATGTTGCTTTACGGTAGTCGTACTTGTAACCCACGCTAGCAAAAGTAATATCAAAAGCACCTTGCGTTCGTTTTGAAAAGTCGATGGAGAGCTCAATAAGCTGGAAAAGTTCTTTTGAGATATTAACCGGCTCTTTATCTGCCATAGCATTAATACGATAAAGTTCACTGCTCTCAATAAAAGGACTCATCAGCTTCTCGATGCGATTCATTTCATCCACAACACTCTGAATTAAGCGCTGCGCATTTTTAGAGCTGTCCTCCCAAAGTTCCACTTGAGCTTCTGTGCCCATAACTTGAAACTCATGTTTATGCCATTGAGCAAAGGCGGGGTTTAAGAAAATTAGAAATGCTACAAACAGAGTTTTGTGTATGTTCATTTTAATATCTTATAGAGAAAAAATACCCAGCAACCTGGGTATTTTTACTGAGGTGCAAAAACAACAGGGTAATTACCTTCCCAAACACCAACATCCATAGCACCAAAATTAAGTCGTTTAATCGCCGCCATCAATCGCTTTTCGAGCTTGGGGTCATTCAACTGGCTGCTCACAATACTAACATCAATGACTTTTCCATCTGGTGATATTTTAAGTTTGAATACAACGGTACCTTGTAAGGAAGGGTTTTTTCTTAAAGCTCGATTATAAGCGGTGAAGATAGTGCCTTGTCCACGGTCAAACGTGAGCTGAATGTTTTCACTGGTTCTTGAGCCGCCTTTTCCTCCAGTACTGGCTGTTGATTGCTTTCGAGTCACACCCTGTATTTTACTGGTCACAGCGGTCGTTCCACTTCCTTTTAACGCACCACCACCTCCTTTTGAAGTACTGGCAACCGATTGATTAATACCGCCACTGTCTTGTAGTGCCGAGTTACCAATGACTTCTCGTCGAGTTTCCGTTTCCTGAGTACCTGTGCGAGTTAAATCCGTTGTTTCCGTGAGCTCCGCTACCGTTGTGTTTTCTCTTAAGTCAGCAAACACATCAAATACGGCGGCTTTTTCTTCAGCAACCTGCTTCGCCGATTTTACTGTCGGTTCCGGTTTCGGATCCGGTTTTTTTTCTTCCGGTTTTGGCTTAGGTTCTTCTTTCTTTTCCTCCGGCTTTGGCTCTTCCTTTTTTTCCTCTTCTTTCGGCAGCTCCGGGGGCGGAGGTGGCATTTTTTCCTTTTTTTGTTCAATGACTAACTTTACTAAACGATCCGGAACTTTATTCACTACGCGTACGTCTTTAGGAACATCAATCAATGGAATGATTATTCCAAACAGCAAGCATAAAATCAAAATCGTTAATAATATTTTGCGAAAACGACGACTCTCTTCCTCGGATATTTCCCAAGGAAGCATGGGTGTTAAAAGCGGATAACCACGACTCATCGACTACTCTCCAGCCTCTTTTTTATCCGATTTTTTAACAACCGCTAAGGAAATATTTTTATAATTAGACTCACTCAAAGTGTAAAGAATGCGTTTCAATAATTTATAAGGGATTTCCTTGTCACCCATTACCGTAACTTCACCAGCGTCATCGGGCGATGCGCTAATACCAAGTCGTTGTTGCAATTGAAATTCAAGCTCCTGCTTCAAGCCCGGAATAATGTTTTCATCACTCTCCATCACATCAGAAGCTTTCGCTACTTTACGGCCCTGAACAATCAAGTCGTCGTTATTAACCATAATTAATAATGTTTCTTCCGGTAATCTTTCTGATGAAGACTCCGGCAACTTTACCGCTTTTGTTGAAGGGAGCTGCTCCACCGTCGATGAGTTTACCAGCAGAAAAAAAACCAGAATGGTAAATATGTCCATTAAAGAAACCAGGTGCAAGCCGCCCTTGCCAAAACGTTTATGATGTCGCTCCATGCGCTTAGCGCGATTTGATAATTTCATTTATTGACCTCCCGCCTTTTTATCATAAGCAGGAGGCGCGCTACCAATAGAGATATCGGGAAACAACTCGCCATAAACAATGGTTTTTTCGTTATTCTCGTCCCTTTCATTCGTCATTAATCGAACAGCATCCATCGTCTGGATCAAAACATCGTACTCGATGTTCTCTTCTAACAATAATGTAATGGCTGTTTCATCTCGAAAATCCGGTGAAGACTTGAGCGACTGCAAAGACTGATTTAACTTTTCGAAGTTATAACCTTGCTCGTCATTAGGAATCGTCACAAACCCACCGGTTGCACGTTCCGCCAGTTCGAGTCGATTTGAACGTACAATAACCTCTAGTGCTTTGATCGGCTCTTCTGATTGTTGAGGAGGAGAACCTGTGCCAGGCAAATTTAAATTTAAGATGGACACCTGAGAAAACACTGCCGTAATTAACAGAAACGGAACCAAAACCACCATTAAATTCATGAAAGCGGTTATGTTTAACTCGGCATTGACTTCTCTAGACCGTTTTGCCCGACGCTGCCACATAATTGAAAGACTCCTTTAAACCTGAGGACGAACCGCAGTTTTCGCTGCAGGTCGCTTTGGTGCATCAGGAGGCGTCGCCGAACGAATGACATTAATAAACTTAACCGATGCCATTTCCAAACTGTCGATAATTTCAGTGGTTTTAGTTTGTAAAAAAGTAAACATTAACAATAAAGGAATAGCAGCCATTAAGCCAAACGCCGTCGTATTCATGGCTACCGAAATACTTGCCGATAGCAAGTTGGCTTTTTCCGCAGGGTCAACGTTTGCAACCGCTGTAAAGGCGGTGATAAGACCAAGAATTGTTCCTAATAGACCTAATAAGGTAGCAATGTTGGCAAAAGTCGCAAGATACTGCGTACGTTTTTCAAGTCGCGGCATAATTTCCATTAAGCCTTCTTCCATGGCCATTTCTAAATCATCATGACGCCGCCCCTGCCCAAGCTTACTTAAGCCATAAGCCAATATTCGGCCTAAAGCGGCATTGGAATTCGATGCAACGTTCAAAGCTTGACGAAAATCGCCTTTATTCAACACCGGTAAAAGCTTTTTCCAAACCATCTGATTTTTTGTTTTAACCAATTGCAAATAAACATAACGCTCGATGGCTATTGCAATACCTAATGCCATTACGATTAAAATGGGGTACATAAACGCGCCGCCTTCTTGAAAAAACTCGACTACGTTCATAAAGAACCCTTTTTCTTCGACTGGCGCAGCGCTAGTAACGCCTTGAGTAAGCGCGAACAGTGCTAACCCCTTCATGTTAACTCTCCGTTTCTGTTTGAGGACTTAAATTGATCTCAAAGTATAACTCAGGAAAAATACAAATTTGTATAATTCCACGAAAATTGCGAAAAACTTCACTTTTCAGTTTTAGGCTGAAACTCACGATATATTTTAACTCTGCGTTTAAATACGTTACTTTCTACTGGCCCATACACTTCATCAACAATACGACCTTGTATAGGCGATATTTGGTTATGCGGTCCTTTCTTCCAAGGGATAATATAAAGCACATTGGGTAACTCTTGGTTACCCTTAATGGTCAAACCTAGCTGAGCGTCTCTTACTCGTGTTGTCACATCATTGTCTTGCTGTTCTGCGCTAAACAACTGCATTGAAAAAAGAAGCATAATGCCACTTAGAAATACGCGAATCATTGGACTACCTCCTCAGTTGCTGGCATGCGACGCTTTAACTCAATGATCCAGTTTTTGACTTTTTGGTTGTCTGGGTTCTGCGCTAAATACAGCTCAAAGGATTGCAACGCCAATGCAAAGTCCTGTAAATAAAGATCCGCAAGAATCCCCAGGTTTAAATGTGCATTTCCATAATTGGGCGCCTGAGTTGTTGCCGCAACGTAGGCTTCTTTTGCTTCGTTAAATCGCCCCATAAGTCGGTAAACAACACCGCGCATGTTAAACGCAGGTGGGTAGTTAGGACGAGTCGCTAAAGCCGAATCAATATGGGATTCAGCTAAAAGATAATCTTTTTGTTGAATGGCAATTAAAGCTCTATTCAAATCAATATGCGGATAAATTGAATATTCTACTTTTATACTTGCAAGCAATTGGTCCGCTTGTTGGAAGTTTTCATTGGCTACGAGCTGTCGAGCTTCTTGCAACTTCTGTTCGAGCGTTGAAGGCAGCTCTTCCTGTAAAAAAGCAGGCCCCGTTAGAATATCGCTGACGACGTCTTCTGTGGGCTGTTTTTTATCGAATGAAACACAACCACCTAAAACGAAAAGACTCACCGCAAAAAATAATCGCATTACTTCATGCCTCCAAACCAACCTTCCAGTACTTCCTGCTTGTCATAGCGCGCGGGTTGCAATTTTGCCAATTCTGAAAATGATTTTTTGATCCAGTCATCGTACAAATTTTGCAATACTCGTTCGGAGTTCGAGGTGTAAATGGCGATCGCCTTCTCTTCAATTGGAAAAGCTTGATCTTCAATAAGATAGTTATACTCTTCCAACTCTTCTTCGCTCATACCTTTGGGACGTTCCGACTTGATAATGTCTTTCGCAAGCGTATGGTAAAGCTGTCCTACCCGATGAGTGCTGGCTGTCGTAAATTCAGCCACTTTAAACTTGCCGATTTCACCGTATGCTGCCAACGCCTTGTCCATTGCCGCACGTTTCTTTTTCAATGAATTAGCCAGTGGCAAAGTAAGTTTAATGGATTGGTAATTTTCATAAAGTGGTTCAGCTAACTCAAAAGCCGAGCGAGCCGCTAAGTAACGCGTTCTATCCGTGTTCTCTTTTCCACCACTCCGATAGCGACTCACAATTTTGCCACGCCAAAAATCCGCTTTCTCACGGTTGTTCTGCTGCTCATACAAGTCTACCAGCTTTGCAGCCGCTTCAACGGATTGAACAAAGGGCTGTTGATATTTCCAGTAATAATTTTTAAACGCACCAATGGCTGAGCTAATATTACTGGCTTTTAAGTAAAGGTCAGCAACATACCATTGAATGTCTCGGGCTTTTTCCGGATCTTTTGTTGCGCCACCAATTCTTTCATAGGCCATCGCAGCATCAGACCACAATTGCATTTTCTCGTAAACAAAGGCGAGACGCTCATCTAACCCTTCCGCAAGAGCATGTGATGCAAAACGACCTCGAAACCCTTCCAACGCAACTTTAGCAGCCGGCCAATTTTCCAGCTTCATCAACAGTACGGCCGCATCTATCTCAGCATTGGGCCGAATGGATGCATTCGGTTCAACAGCAACCATTCTTTGGTATTCGGAAATGGCTTTTTGTAGTTCGTTAATATTTTTAAACTGTTGTGCCTGTTGATATATCGCCTGTGCTCTTCTTTCGTGAAACACTTTTTTATCGGTTGGTGTCAGAGTAGTTTCGGTCAACACGCGAGTGATAGCCTGCTCTGCGGTAGCATACTGTTTTAAATCGAATAACCCGTTAGCAATAATAATTTTTGCTCGATCCGTTTGCGCATTGGTCTTACTGCCCGTTAATGCTAATAATTTTTCCGATGCCGATATGGCCTCAGGCAATCGATTAAAAACGATTAACTGCTCGGCGGCTCGTAGTACCAATTCGGCAGCGCGAGTGGATGCAGGGAAAAACTCAGCAAACAACAAAGTATAATTAATGGACTGTTCCTGATATTGCGCAACCTGCTGAACGTTTTGCTTAGGTGTTTGCTGTTCCAGTGCCTGTAGCGCTAGCAAAATATTATACGCCGCCTGTTCTCGCTTAGTGTAACTTTTGTATTGATAGGCAATCACATCGAATTCCTGGATTGCTTGCTGATATTGTTCCGCGTCGAATAAGGCTTCTGCCATTAAAAAGTGATAAGGCGCAACCTGCTGTTCTTCTTTTAACAATTGCAAAAAATGGCTATACCACTCTGCAGCCACTACATAACTCTCTTTTTTCCTTTTGGATTGAGCTTGCGCATGATAATGACTGGATACCTCTTCCAAGTTCTTCAATACACTTGGTTTTAATTCACTTTGCAACCCATCGGGAGCGTTTGCCCAGTACTCACTTTTTACACCAAATTTTGTTAAAAAGTCTTCTTTTGCGGGTAAAACCAGAGAAGGAAAACCACCATCCACGTAAGTCTTAATCACTTGAAGTTGAAAATGTGCAGCACGCTCGTGATCCGGATGTGTGTTTACGAATGCAAGATAAGTATTGGCTGCATCCTGAAAACGTTCTTGCGTAAGATACAGCTGAGATAAATGGTGGTAAATTTCATGTGCATAACGATTATCTCCATGCTTTTTGAAGTATTCGGTAACCGATGTGGGCCCATCAAGATGATAAAAAGACAACGATATTGCGCGTTGCGTATCTTTAATTAAGTCCGCAGCAACAAGTTTTACATCGCCACTCACTTGCGTTCCTTCCTTTAACCGCTCCAGAAGTGGAAAGAAGTTTTCCAATGCCGAATCGTAATCAACAACTTTAAATAATGACCAGCCGTTCTTATAAAGCGCCTTATCATAAAAATCCGTTTCATTGCCGTGCGTTAACACCTGTTGATAGGCAATAGCGGCTTGCCGGTAATCCTTTCTTAAAAAGTAGGCTTCACCCCGACGAAACTGCACTTCAACCATTTCAGGCGAGCTTTGATGTTCGGCTACCAGGTTATCCATTTGTTGTAACGACTCTTCTGACTTTCCTTCCAGTGCCAAAGCTCGCGCCAACTGATAACGAACGCTGGCATCATCTGCCTGTTTAGGAAATTCATCGATGATCTGCTGGTACAACTCGGCAGCACGAGTATAGCTTGCGTTACGGATCGCTTCAGGTAAGTGCGATTCGTCCTTTCCGTCTGCCAACTCCGCATTTTTTGCTTCGGCAAGTCGCATGTTCAAGTCTGCCAATCGACGCGTTGCTTGTCGCCTCACTTCGGCATGGGGAGATTGCATCAGCCTTAAATACGAATGAACCACTTGATCAGCATCGACTTGCTCAATATCAGACTCAGGCACTTCAACTTTTTTCTGATCAACAAAACGAACCGTAGGCTCCAATTTATCCAATGGAATACGCTTTAAACTTCGATCAACCTCCAATAAACCACAAGACGCCAAGCCAACGGTTAGGCTTACAGCCAAGATTAAACGAACTGAAAAGTCACGTGCGATCATTGCCGACTCTCCAGCAGTCGACCCACTGCTTCATCCTGAATCTTCGCAATAGACAACTCGGTTTGAGCTAACAAAAAGTCAATTTCCTGCTTGCGCTTATTCAGCTTTTCAATCAAAACTTGTTCCATCGCGCGTCGTGCCAACTCTCGATTATTCTCGATATCGAGCAATAAACCACTAATACGAGAGTCCAATGAAATAATTCGTTGGTCGTAGTTTAAAAACCGTGTCGCTGCTTTGGCATCTGCAGATTGAATACTTCGCGACTGCAATGCTAACTGTTCCATTGCTTGCTTGGCTTGTTTCACCTGTGTCTTTAAATGATGACTTCTTGGTCCATAACTGTCTGCAAGACGCCACAGCAATGCCCCGTGAATGCGCCGCCATTGCTCGTACTGATCTTCCAAATCAAACTCGGTTTGAGGTAAGTTATCTAACGTCAATTTAATACGCTGTAAGTCCTGATAATATTCAAGCTCTTCCTCATTCGCTAAAACCCAGAGATCATTTTGTGCTAAACGCTGGTTTGCTTGAGCGGACAATTGTTGAAAACGCAAGTTAAAATCATCACTCAACATGGATGCCGTTTTTACTGCGACTTGAGGTTTAATTTTCTGATAACGTAATTGGTGATTTTTCAACATTTGTTCAAACACCGGTAATTGTCGATGCCAGCGTTGCAATACCATGCTTAAATGTGACATTTCTTGAAACCGATGAAAATGTTGATTAAATTCGTTCGTAGCAACCACTTCCTGTAAATAGTATTCAACGGCATGATCGGTTACCGGTACATCGCCAGCTGCCCAACGATTAAAAATTTTATCGCCGTGAATGCCACGACTGTCGAGCCACTTTTGAAACAGATCTTCTTTTAGGTCTTGATGAGCATTTTCGATAATGGTGAGTTGCTCACCAAACATTGCGGCGGCTGTGACAAAAGACTCCAACGCTTCTTTTTTCGCACCTCGGTTGTAATAAGCAAACGCCAACGCCATTGCGGCTTCTTGTACCGCAGGATCCCTTGCGTCGCGAGTCAGTAACTCTTGCCAATACGCAACTGCTTTGTCTTCCGTTTTTGATTCGTAATAAGCCCACCCCAAAGCCAGTAACGCTCGATTACTGAAGACACTGCTTAAACGAACATTAATTAGATACTCTCGCGCTTGTTCTTGTTGCTTTTTTTCAAGATAATAATAACCAAGTGCAAGGTTAGCGCGATCGTATAAACTTCGTTCTACATCCGATGACTGAGCATTAGGGTACAGGTTATCGAAGAGCTCTATTGCCTCTTCCAATTGATTTTGTTGTAACAAAAATATCGCCAAATTAAACTGCGCAAAACGCCCCTGTTCCGATGCGGGAGAAATTTTTAGCAACTGCGCTTGCGCGTCCGAAAGTTGCCCTTGCTCGAAGGCAATTTGCGCACGAATTAACAAAGCTTCATCGACCAGTTCAGGAGGTAAAAAGGCTTCCGCTTTTTGTAAGTGAATCTGTGCGTCTTGAAATCGTCCATTCATGTAATGTGTTTTTGCGAGATAAAACCGCACCTGAGCCAGTTTTTCGCCTTGCGATTGCTCACTCAAAAGTCCAGTAAAAATATGTTCAGCCGACTGCAACATGCCATAGCTGAGATACATCACCCCACGCAATAGCCGCAAATGATGTTTGTGCTCTTCCACTTCCCCTTTATATTCAGCAACGTCCAACCGCGTTAATGCTGAAAAATAATTTTCCTGGTAGTAGTCGTATAGCAACTCACCAAAAGCCAATTCTTTTAGTTGAATTTTTGCGTCGGATTTAAGCGCCAAAATCGCTGCTGTTTGCTCATCAGCAAAAGCTTTGCAAGTGAGACCAATTGTTCCAAATAACAGAGCAAAAGAAAGCAGTTTGTTCCAGCAATGAATTGGAAAAATTAAAATTCTCATTTAAAAAATGCCTTTCCTTGACAGGTCAATTCCACTCTTTCACACTGAGTGCCGGTTGCTGTTTATCGGCATCGTCCATTATTTTAATTTCGAGTAACTTGGCTTCGGTATCTTTTTCAAAATCATGGCTTACCGCCAATTTATATTCACGATTTTCCGGACCGTACCCAATCACGACAGCAACGACTTGATGTTCACCGGTAGTAAAGTTGTCCAGGTGCAAACGCTGCACCGCACCACGCCTTAGTGCATCCAGCTCTCGATCCGTGTACAAATATTGGGTGATCCACTCCCCATCCACCTTGAGCTTAATGCTGTCGAGTTTGAAAAAGTGCCCTACATCAACTGAGACAAAAAACGCAACCTGAGTTGAAGCTGGAAAGAGCAAATCTTCTTCGAGGATGAACAGCTCGCGATTAATCGACAATACTTGCTTTTTTAGCTCTTCTAACGAATCAGCGACAGGAGCCGAATCAACTTCAGCAAAACTCGTAAAAGAAAAGCCAAGTGAGGTAAAAATGACCAAAACTGATCTCAGTAGCTTCGACATGCTACAACCGCCCATAGATTAAGATTATTGAGTTAGAACCTATTGAGTTTGATGGCGTCAATAGGGTCTCTTTATTATAGATTCAATTATGCGGGAAAATAACCGAATAAAATCTGTAACCGTGCACAAAACTTGAGATTTTTCCTGAGTTTACGGCTTAGTCAGCAGCAATAACCTCATGATTCGTCTCGATCCACTTTAATTTGCCTTATCAAATTTTGGATACGGTGAATATCCTGCTTCCCGTAAAACGGCCCTACCACGTCACCGTCCGGTGTTACCATTATGGTCGCTGGAAGCTTTGATGGACGTTTAAAAGGCACAATGGGAGCCGGTTTACTCGCCACGATAGGGTACTCCATTTGATATTTTTGCTTTGCAGTTTCCAACTGCTCATTAGATACAGGATCGTAACTGAATGCCAACAGTTCGAGCCCATTCTCCACTCGTTTCTGGTATATTTCATTCAACTCGGGCACTTCTTCCAGGCAAGGGCGACACCATTCGGCCCAAAAGTTAATGACTAGCCAACGACCTCGAAAGTCCGATAGTGATGCCTCTTGCCCATCCAATAAGAAAAACTGAGAATCATCTCGGCTGCACGACAGCAAGCAGCAAAAACCAAGCAAAAACAGCCAGATTCGTATTCCTGATCTATATTTAGAATTAATAATGCTCAATGTTTGGTACCTGTAACAAAAACACAAAATCTCTTACAGAGATTAACAAAGGCGAATGTAGCTACTATAACTACCGAAGCAGAATCATCAAGCTGTTCAGATAGTTACTTTGAATTAATTAGGTTAAACTATGCAACCGATTGCTCAATTTGACAAGAGAAGTGGGGTTGAATGGAATCATTACGTCTAACTTTTCCCGCGCAACAACAGGGACAACATTTACTGGTAGAAACCGAAACGGCAGCCTTAAGAAAGTGGCTCAAGTCACTGCCTTATGGCGATATGGGACGGGCTGTACCGGAAGTTTGCCGTGCTATCGCCAGCTTGAACCGATCGCAAATCGGTCAAGCCCAACGCCGCGACTTGGTCAACCTGTTTGACGCGACCTACGCTCAAATATTCGATGCTTACCGACCGAATGCCCCTCATATTATTAACGATGAACTGCGCCGTCGTGAGCATGAGCATCTACACCATTTAACTCGGGAAATGGCCTTTGCTCATAAAATTCTGACCGATGGCGAACTTAAGAAGCGCAAATTCTGGGGCAAAAATAAAGAACTGATACGCTCCATAAACCTATCGCTGCATTACCTCGGCCTCTTATTAATGGAGCATTACGAGTCTTACAGTCCAATACCAGTGTATTTATGGCGTGAATGCAACAGCCTTTATTCCTACGCTCAAAAAAAGCATCTCGAAGACGTCCCTATTTTTGATGATGACTATTTTCAGTGCTTATCCACCATAGAGCGTACCTTTGCTCGCACGTGCCTGATGTCCCTTTCCGATCCTTATCATCTGTCGCAAGGCGAGCATTGGCAACTGTTTAAATATTTGGAAAGTTGGGCGCACCTGGTTCAGTTTTCAGATGACTCTAATGACTTTGGCGAGCACCAGTGTTTTGTTGTACAACTCGACAGTCAACTTAAACCCGACTATGGCGCACAATTCAACGGCGACGTCGATGAAGACGATGTCGTGTTTATGCTCACGAATGACGTTATCCGACAGCTGAAATACCAACTCGATACGTTAAACCAGCAAAACGAACTACCATCTGGCTTCTATCGCGATATACGACGTGCATCTGCCCAATCTTTACTTGAGCATATGTCACTACACTGGAATGCAAAAGTTGAACGCAAAGGCCGACGTTACCCAGTGATCACTCGTCTCGATATTATCTGGGGTATCCATCCGGTTCATACGCTTTTAACAAAGCACATGAAGGAGCCGGAGTCCTCTCATTGGGATGCGCATACCATTGAGTCGTTTATCGAGCACGAACATAAAATCCCTCTCGCCTGGGATGCCATAAATGTCAGTGATGGGGGTATTGGGATCTCCACGCATCAGAATATTGCACACCGATTAAAAGTTGGTGAATTGGTGATTATTCGCGAATATATTGATAAAAAGCCGTCATTTCGTTGGCGCCCAGCGATTTGCCGCTGGCTGTTTGGTGATGAAAACCAAGGCACAAACGCGGGTTTAGAGTTTATCGATGGTTCGCTGATACCCTGTCGACTCAATAATAAACTGGCAAAAGCGAAAAAGTCTTTAGGCCAAGCCGCCCTCTTATTTAAACCTTTAGCGAATAACCCAAATGATCCCATATCGTTACTTGCAACTCGAGGAACTTTTCGCGAAGGCCGAGATTTTCTCCTGAGACATGGCAAACTTGTCGAAGACATTAAAACCCGAAAACGTACCTTGGTAACGCCTTGCGTCGAACTATTTCACTATCAAACCTATGAAGTTATCGAAGTGGAAGAGTCGCCAGAAGACGGTGTTAATGAAGTACTTCCCTGGACGTCAATGCCCAGCTACGACGACATGGAAGATGAGCAAAACCACAACGATATCAATCTGGACTCGGTTCGCTTACCAGGGGATCACTAAGTCGCCGCATTAACGCGGCGCGCGCCTCCGCAATTCTTCCAGCCAACTCAGCATCAACCTCAGACAACCGCTTTAACGTTGATTCATCGGGAACCTCTTGAATTCCAGCTCGAAAAATATCCGCCAGTTGATACGTCTGTGAATCTCCAGAAAGAGAATAACCTCCACCTTCTAATTCAATAATCAGTTTGGCAGCCATCAGCTTATCCACCACTTTGGATAAATCATCAAGTCGTACTTTGGGTAAATGCTCTTGAATGCTAAATATGTCCACCACTTGGCGATGGCTCTGTGATTGCACTAACAACTTTAATATTCTGGCGGCTAATACAAACGGATGACTGGCGTCTTTATCTGAATCTGGCTGAAAGACATCCAGTCCGTGACACAGTTCAGCCCCTAGTAGCACTATCATCCATGACACTTGAATCCAAATAAGAAATAAAGGAACCGAGGCTAAAGCGCCAAAAATCAACTGATAAGTAGAAAATTTCTTTACAAATAATCCAAAACCCCACTTCGCAATCTCAAACAAAATGGCAGCAAAAATAGCAGCAATCGCAGCGTGAGAAAGTTTCACCTTTCGATTGGGCACAGCAATAAACATTACGGTAAAGGCAACAAAAGCCATAAACATGGGCACACCACGTTTTAGTAAATCACTTTGGCTCTTCACCACATCCGATACCAAAGGTAAAGAGGCAAAATAGGAACTTACCCCCAAACTTAAAGCAAGCAGTAACGGCCCCATAGTCAGAACCGCCCAGTACACTAAAAACACTCGTACTGCCGAATTGTGCTTTTTCACCTGCCAAATGTGGTTGAACGATTTATCGATCGTACGCATCAACAACAACGAAGTTAACAACAGCATCACCGTTCCAATGGACGTGAGCCCCTGTGTATTCTGTACATACTGATTGAGATAGCTTTGAATGGCCTGACTGGACTCTGGCATAAAGTTTTCAAAGATTAAACTTTGAACATCTTGCCCCATGTGCTGAAACTGAGGAAACAGAGAAAGCAGCGCAAAAACAACGGTTAAAAAAGGAACCAATGACAATAAACTGGTAACGGTTAATTCGGCGGCAATCGAAGTGCAGCGATCGCGATCGAATCGCCTCAGAACATATACCGAGAACTGTTTAAACCAATGAAGCTTTTCTTCCATTTCCAATTCGGCCTACAATAGGTGATTCATTCTAAAGATTAACTTTTAAGGCTGGACTATGTCAGATTTCACTATATACCACAATCCTCGTTGCTCAAAGTCGCGCCAAACATTGGAGCTGCTTCGCGAAAATGGCATTGAACCCAAAATCGTCGAATATCTGAACACACCACCGAGCAGTAAAGAGCTGGATCGCGTACTCAAACTGCTTAAGATGGATCCACAACAATTAATGCGAAAAAAAGAAGCTGAATACAAAGAAGCCGGATTGAACGACGACTCTCTTTCCCGCAGCGAACAAATCAAGCGTATGGTTGCTAACCCAAAAGTCATTGAAAGACCTGTAGTCTTCACAAAAGACAAAGCCGCTGTCGGCCGACCACCCGAAAACATTTTGGACCTTATTTAATGGTTAAAATTCTGGTCCTTTATTATTCGACACACGGCGCGACCAAACAATTGGCGCGTCTGATTGCTCGCGGTATAGAATCGGAAGGCACTGAAGTCCTATTAAGAACAGTACCGCGTATATCCGCCAATAATGAACAAACCGAAGCCGCGTTTCCGGCCGAGGGAGATCCTTACGTTACGGTTTCCGAATTAAAACAGTGCGATGGCCTGGCCCTGGGTAGCCCTACTCGCTTTGGCAATATGGCTGCGCCACTTAAATATTTTCTCGAACAAACCAGTGAGCTTTGGTTAAGCGGAAATCTGGCCGGAAAACCCGCCTGCGTATTCACTTCAACGTCCAGCTTACATGGTGGCCAAGAAACCACTTTAACCAGTATGATGCTGCCGTTATTTCATCATGGTATGGTACTTTGTGGTCTTCCCTATTCGGAAACTGATTTACTGCATACGCAAAGCGGTGGTACACCTTATGGCGTGAGTCACTTTGCTGGATTACAAAACGATCAACCATTAACCGAAGAAGAAATACGACTGTGTAAAGCGCAAGGCAAACGCCTGGCACAACTGGCAATAAAACTGAAAACTTCAGATTAATTTGAAAATTCCATACATTGAAAATCAAGATGCAAATAAAACAAACACTTTCTATTACTCACACCATTACGCAACTCAGCTTTTTTGCATTGTTCGGCCTAATGCTATTGTGGCCATTATTTTGGTTTCCCAGCGAAGGAATCGACAACCGATTGTTAACCGCAATATGGGTTTTCCCGTTATTGTTTCCATTAATCGGCGTCATAAAACGTAAGCTTTACACCTACGCCTGGCTGCAATTTATCAACATGATTTATTTTTGCCATGCGATTATGTATTTAATGTCGAGTGAAAGCGAACGATGGATCGCCTTGGTGGAGTTGATCTTGGTCATGATCAATTTTACAGCAGCGATAGTGTGTATCCGCTTAAATAAAAAATTAACGGAACAAACCTAGATCCTATTGATAAACACCGAATCGTAAAAAATGATCGCAAAGGACCAAAGCAGCCATCGCTTCAACTATCGGAACCGCTCGAGGTAACACACAAGGATCGTGACGACCCTTGGCTTTAAAAGTAACGGCATTCCCATCAGTATCAACCGTGTTTTGATCACGCATAATGGTCGCCGTGGGCTTAAATGCCACGCGGAAAATGATGGGCATTCCGTTACTGATCCCACCTTGAACGCCGCCGGAAAAATTAGTTGTCGTTTTAACCACACCACCGTCATTGATAAAAGCATCATTGTGTTGCGAGCCGTTCAATAAAGTACCGGCAAAACCGCTCCCAATCTCAAAACCTTTACTCGCATTAATACTCAACATGGCTTTCGCAAGATCCGCTTCGAGTTTATCAAAAATGGGCTCACCTAAACCCACCGGAACATTTTTAACCACACACTCAATCACTCCACCTATGGAATCACCGGCTTTTCGTGTCTTTTCAATTCGTTCGACCATTTGTTCCGCTACATTTTGCTCAGGACAGCGAACCACGTTAGCTTCCACCAGTTCACGATCCACGATCAGAGGATCAATATGAGTCACCAGTTCTGCAACAGATTTTACAAAACCAACAATTTCAACACCGCACTTTTCCCGTAATATTTTTTCAGCAATCGCACCTGCCGCAACCGTGGGAGCAGTAACTCGCGCGGAGCTGCGCCCTCCTCCAGCCACGTCTCGAATGCCATACTTTTGTTGATACGTAAAATCCGCATGACTGGGGCGATAAAGCGACGCCATTTCAGAATAATCTTTAGAACGCTGATCCTGATTGTGAATAATCAAACTGATCGGTGTTCCCGTGGTTGTTCCATCAACGGTACCTGAAAGAATTTCAACGCGATCCGACTCTTTACGTTGCGTCACGATTTTACTTTGTCCGGGTCGACGACGATCGAGTGCCGGTTGCAAGTCCGTTTCGGATAACTCAATACCTGCCGGGCATCCCTCTAACACGCCGCCAATGGCTTTACCGTGTGATTCGCCCCAGTTGGTGAATCGAAAAATGGAGCCTATTGAATCGCCTGCCATAAAAATATTCAACCTTAACTATTGATGGGTTACACCCATCCTACAATTTAAATAAAAATCCAATAAAGGTATTGACTTAATCAACGATCACTTCCGAAGCGATACCCACTTCATTCAGTTTATCAAAATAATTCGGAAACGACTTGCTCACAACGTCTGCATTATTAATCACAACATTGGAAATACGAGAACCGATTAGTGCAAGACTCATTGCCATTCGATGATCATCGTAAGTTTCAACTTGAGTTCCGGTTAATTCACTTCCGGTTACTGCAAGATAATCCGAACCATACTCAACTTTAGCCCCCAGTTTTTGCAGTTCACGAGCCGTATCGACAATACGGTTAGACTCCTTGTACGCCAAATGCGCAATGTTTTTCATCACCGTGGTCCCTTCAGCAAAGCAGGCAGTCGCCGCCATAGTTTGCACTACATCAGGCATTTCTCCCATATCCATTTCGACAGCGTTCAACTTACCCAAGCGACTGAGTGTTAACTGTAGGTTATCGCGTTTAACGTCACAACCCATTTGTTGTAATACGCGATAAAACTGGGCTTCACCTTGTAAAGAATCAAAATCAAAATGTTGCAAGCTAATCTGTCCGCCATTAATCGCTGCGGCAGCCAAAAAGTAAGAACTGCTCACTGGATCGGGAGCGATAGAAACGGTACCACCGTTATAACCTCGTTGAGTAGGTACTAAGTAACTGGATTCACGCTTTTCAACTTTCACGCCGAACTGTCGCATCAATGCAACCGTCATATCGATGTATTGAGTGGACACCTGATTGTCAGCCAAGCGGATCGTAAAATCGTGCTTTAATAAAGGGGCTATCAATAATAACGCACTCACATATTGACTGCTTTTACTGGCATCGATGTCACATTCAAAACGAGTAACCGGACCGCGAACCGTAACCGGTAACGTATCACCAATTGCATCAATAGAAACACCGCATTGACTTAACGCGGCAAACAGCTCCGACATAGGCCGTGTATTCATTTTGTCGCTGCCGTAAATACGAGCTGGCTCCGATTGTAAGGCCGCTACTGCTGTCACAAAGCGAGAAAAGGTCCCACTGTGCGCGGTATAAATATCTCGAACATCACTTTCCGCAGAGATACCGGGTTTGGCATTTAAACAATCACCCACTCGTTGCAACTGATACCCCAAGGCATTCAGCCCGACAATAGCGGTATTGATGTCATCGTTATCCACTAAGTTATTCAATGTCACCGGTTCTTGCGCCAACGCCGCAATAATAACCAAACGATTAGCCAAATACTTGCTGCCCGGCAACGTAATCGATGCATCAATGGATGAAACTGGAATGATTTTTCGCTTCACTTTTGTATATACAACCATCAATTAAAAAGTTCTTAATTGTAACCCAGCATCGCATAAAAGCTTTATTTCAAGCATATTCGATAATGTTATTGACAAAACAAGCCACGCAATGCAATTATACAACTCATGAATAGACGCGACTCAAAAATCATTCGAATCATCAACCTATCCGGTTGGTTTCATCATCACCATCACCCTTTCAGGTGACGGTGCTGTCGCGCATGTAATTGAATAAGTTACCAGCAAAGCCCCGTTTACAAAAGTATCCGGGGCTTTTTCTTTATGCGGCTCCGGAATAACTCAAAAGCAAATGAACACGTTTTAAGAGGATCACACAATGACGTTAAAACTGGTGTTACCCAAAGGCCGGATCAATAACAAGGTTATACAACTGCTTAATGATATCGGAATCACGCTGATCGGTGATGACCGAAACTACCGTCCTCGTGCTTACGGGTTTGATTTGGAAGTTAAATTATTAAAAAGTCAGAACATTCCATCACTGGTTGAACTGGGGCAGCACGACATTGGATTTGCCGGGCTGGACTGGATTTTAGAACGCCGCAGCGAAGTGGAAATACTCAAAAACCTTGAGTTTGATCCCGTTAAAATAGTCGCTTGCATTCCCGAAGAGTGGAATTGGCAAGACGTCAAACAAAGAAAAGTCATCGTCGCTTCTGAATACAAACGCATCGCTTCGGATTACCTCGACAAAAATAGTTTTAACTACCAATTGCTCCGCAGTTACGGAGCAACGGAAGTATTTCCTCCGGAAGATGCCGATATGATCATCGATAACACCAGTACCGGCACCACCATCAGTGCCAATCGGTTAAAAATTGTTGATACAGTAATGAAAAGCTCGACTCAATTTATTGCTAACAAAGAAGCATTGCTTGATGTCGGAAAAAGACGCGATATCGAAAATTTATTAACGCTCATGCAAGCCGTACTCAATGGGCGTGAAAGGGTGTTACTGGAAATGAATTGCCAAACTAACAGCATCGAGACCATTGTTAACTTGCTGCCCGCCATGCGTTCACCAACGGTCAGTCGTTTGTTCAACGAAGAAGGCTTTGCAGTAAAAGCAGCTGTACCCAAAAGCACAACACAATCTTTAATACCACAACTGTTACAAGCCGGTGCGACCGATATTTTGGAAACACCCATTCGAAAATCGCTGTAGTCTACTGGGGATCCAAAATGCTTAAGCTCGACTTTAATGAACGCTGCGACTTTCCTAACCTATGGTTGCAAGACATTACCTTCGACTGGCAAAACCTTTGGCGTTATCCTGAACGCCAGATATTAGAACGTAAAATGGCCGAACGCTATCAGCTATCAACCGAACAGGTATATTGCAGCAATGGCGGAGACGAAGCCATCGCGCTTCTAATGCGTATTGTTCGCGAAAGCAGCCGTTTAATTTTGCCGTTGCCCGCCTTCAGTCAATACACTCAAGGCGTTTCAAACTGGAACTTAAATTGTCAACTGATTGCCCCTAAGAATGACTTAACGATCAATACAGAACTGCTCATTAAAACCATCGAACAACAACCTGGCTCAGTAATCGTTATTACCCGCCCGAATAATCCTACCGGTGAATTGGTTAACGACTCTACCCTAGAATCCATTTTAACCACCGCAGATAAAAATAACAGTTGGGTGTTTCTCGACGAAGCCTATATCGAATTCAGCGACACAGAAAGCTTTGTCAATCAACTCGACCGTTATTCCAACCTAGTCATTTTACGAACATTTTCCAAAGCCTATGGGTTAGCTGGAATACGCCTGGGCTATTTATTAGGGTCCGACTCGCTTATTAAAAAGTTCAAACAACGCAGTCTTCCATTCAACATTCCCACGCCAACCATTAGCATAGCGATGCAAGCTTTAGTCAAGGTAGCTGATAATGATGTGCAACATTATTGCAAACAAATCAAAAAGAACCGAAAGCAATTAACCGATTGGTTACAAGTACAAGGTGTCGACTTTTGCTGCTCACAAGCCAACTTTGTTACATTAAAACTCTCGGCATTAAAAGCTCAGCTATTAACCAATGAGCTGGCCAAGCAAAATATTCAAGTCAGATGCTTTACCGAAACATACTTAAAAGGATGCGTTCGGATCACTTTGCCTTATCAGCTACCACCACTTCTTACAGCTTTATCCAAAGTACTTCATCCGGAATTGATTTGCTTCGATATGGACGGTGTGCTTATTGATACGCGTGAGAGTTATGACCAGGCAATAAAGGCTACGGTTAAACAACTGACCGATTGCGAGGTCACCGATGACGATATCGAAAATCTACGTTCGAAAGGGGGTTATAACAACGATTGGACCCTGACTCAAACACTGATTTCACAGCGTGGATTTTCCATTACCTTGGACAAAGTTATCGACTGTTTTCAACTGTACTATTTGGGTGACGCCAACGATGGTTTTATTAAAAATGAACAACCGATTCTAGTGCCATCAATAACAGCAAAACTTAATAACAAGTCTATTCTCTTCGCCATTGTTACCGGTCGCCCGAAGGCTGAAGCTTTACTTGGACAACAAATGATCGGTTGGCAACAAGCCAGCCTTATCAGTGAAGACGATGTGACTGAAAGCAAGCCCAGTCCAGAAGGAATTAACCGCCTGAAAAAACAACTAAATGTATCCAACACCTGGATGATCGGTGACACACCGGATGACATTCACGCAGCAATCAACAGCGATTCAGTCGCCATTGGCATTGATCGAAATAACCGGCAATCACTCATCGAAGCTGGGGCGAGTTTGGTTTTAAACTCTGTCAATCAACTAGAGGAATTATTATGAGTGTGGAAGTGGTTAGAAAAACACGAGAAACGGATATTCACCTTGCGCTTAATATCGATGGTAATCAACAAATCAATATCAATACCGGCATTGGTTTTTTCGACCATATGCTGAACGCACTCGCCAGTCATGCGCGATGGGACATTAACCTAAAAGTAAACGGAGACCTTCTAGTCGATGATCACCACACCGTCGAAGATGTAGCAATTGTACTGGGTGAAGCTTTAGAGCAAAGCTGGCGTGGTAGAACTTCAATACTCCGATATGGCCAACGTTTGTTGCCTATGGATGAAGTCTTGATCCTTTGCGCGGTGGATGTATCCGGTCGCCCCTTTTATGTGGGCAACCTAGAGTTCACTCGTGAAACACTCGGTGGCATCAGCACCGAAATGTTTGAACACTTTTTTTACACGTTGGCTATGAAGTCACAAATCACGTTGCACTTAAAACCCATGACCTTTCGAAACAACCATCATTTAATAGAAGGTTGCTTTAAAGCACTCGCCTACGCGTTAAAAGAAGCGCTAAGCCAAACTAAAGGTGAAAACACAACCAAAGGCATTTTGTAAGAGCGCTAAAACAGCATTACGAGTTGCGAGTTAAAAAATACTAATGCGTCAAAAAGCGCTGCTTCAATGAAACATAAAGACAAATAAATGATGAACAAAACAGTCACACTACTCGACACTAATGCCGGTAATTTATTCAGTTTAAGTGCAGCACTGACTCGTATTGGCAAACACGTGGTCATTGCTCAAACACCGAACCAAGTACAAGGCAATGCACTGGTCATTCCCGGACAAGGAAGGTTTGGAACGGTGATGAAAAACCTCAACAACAGAGGTTGGATCGATTTTCTGAATCAATGGATATTCGACAATCAAACATTACTGGGAATATGTGTCGGTATGCAAATTTTCTTTGAAGGCAGCGAAGAAGATCCGGATACAAAGGGTTTAGGCTGGTTAAAGGGCCG
The DNA here is from genome assembly GCF_055326765.1 of Pleionea sp. WD8-19. NCBI lineage: Bacteria > Pseudomonadati > Pseudomonadota > Gammaproteobacteria > Oceanospirillales > Pleioneaceae > Pleionea > Pleionea sp. WD8-19. The sequence goes on from NZ_JBUZOU010000002.1 coordinate 150,616, forward strand.
AGCCAAAAAGTTAAAATTTCCCAAACAACCCATGGTTGGCTGGGCAAAAATTGAAAGTAGCTTATGGCCTAAAGGCGCCCCCTACTTTGTCAACAGTTACGCAATTCGGGAGTCTGAACAATGCGTCGCCACAACCTGCTACGGAGAAACCTTTTGCGCCGCCGTCAAACTCAACACACTTATTGGTTTTCAATTTCACCCGGAAAAATCGGGTCAGTACGGCCAACAACTTTTAATTCAAGCGCTCAAGTAACAAAATGGTAATGACATTGAACACGAATCAATTAAGCAAACGTATTATTCCCTGCCTCGATGTGAACAATGGCCGCGTAGTCAAAGGCACTCGCTTTTTAAATCTTCGCGATATGGGTGACCCTGTCGAGCTTGCAATGAAATACGAACAACAAGGCGCCGATGAAATTGTTTTTTTGGATATTTCCGCCAGCAGTGAAAAACGTCCAACGGCACTTAACAGCGTAACCCAAATTGCGAGCAACCTGAGCATTCCTTTCACTGTTGGCGGCGGTTTGAAAACAATTGAAGATGTTAAAGCGTTTCTTGATGCCGGTGCCGACAAAGTGGCATTAAACACCACTGCGGTTATTAAGCCAAACATCATCGATCAGGTTGCCAAAGAGTACGGCAGCCAATGTGCGGTCGTAGCCATCGATGTTAATCGAGAGCACGACCAACAAGTGATCTATATTCATGGTGGGCGAACTCGCATAGATAAAGATTTTACCGCCTGGGTTAAAGAAGTCGAACATCGTGGCGCAGGAGAAATTCTTCTCACTTGCATGCACAAAGACGGTACCGGCAATGGTTTCGATACTGAATTAACCGGCTCTGTGGCCAAAAACAGTAACATCCAGGTGATTGCTTCCGGCGGTGCCAATAATGAACAACACTTCCTAAATGCATTTCGTGCAGGTGCAGACGCTTGTTTGGCGGCGGGAATGTTTCATAGTGGCGAATACACCATTGAGCAAGTTAAAGCATTTCTTAAAGACAACAATATAAATGTACGAGTTTAGTTACTCGTTGCGAGTAAACACATTAACGAACCATTCACTCATTGATAATACAAAAGTAGAAAGATATGTTAATACCTTCCATTGATCTCATGAATGGTAAAGCCGTTCAACTTAGACAAGGCAAAGAGAAAGTCATAGAACGCGAGGACGTTTTTCAGTTACTAGAAAAGTTCTCTGTATACGGTGAAGTTGCCCTAATCGATCTGGATGCCGCTCTGGGTAGGGGCTCAAACGAATCGCTGATCATGAAACTTCTGAAACATCGTTCTTGTCGGGTTGGTGGTGGCATTCGAGATCTTGAAACAGCGCAAAAGTATATAAAAGCCGGTGCTTCGAAAATAATAATTGGCACAAAATGTCGTGAAAACTGGGTTAAAAAATTACCTAGGGAAAGCCTTATCTTTGCCATCGACGCCAATGGCGATTACTGGTCAACATCCGGTTGGCAGAACACGGAATCAATCAAAGTACTTGACTTAATACCGGAATTGATGAACCACTGCTCAGAGTTTCTTTACACTCAAGTAGAAAAAGAAGGCTTGTTGGAAGGGTTGGATCGCAAACGCATACAACAAGTGGTTCAAACCGCTAAAGTTCCGGTAACTGTCGCCGGGGGCATCACGACCCTTGACGATATTAAATGGTTTACCCATTTAGGAGCGAATGGTCAGATTGGCATGTCGATCTACACAGGAGCTTTGAAACTAACCGACTGTTTTATGACACAACTCGATTTCGATAAATCCGAGTTAATACCGACTATTGTTCAAGATATCGAAACAAACAAAGTTCTAATGCTGGCTTATTCCAACCGAGATTCGCTAACTCAAGCACTAACCTTAAAAAAAGGTATTTATTGGAGTCGAAGCCGACAAGAATTATGGCAAAAAGGTCTCACCAGTGGAAACCAACAACAGTTGGTACATGTCGATTTCGATTGTGATGGCGATACACTTTTATTTAAAGTGAGGCAAAGTGGTAATGCCTGTCACTTTGAACGTTACAGTTGTTTTGCGAGTGAACGAAACGACTTTTCCTTAAAGCGACTGGAACAGTTATTAGTCTTGCGAAAAAATACAAAGCCAGAAAACTCTTTTACAACACGCCTGTTTCAATCCCGTACATTAAGAGCAGAGAAGATCCGTGAAGAAGCCAACGAGCTAATTGAAGCACAAAATTTTGATGACGCGCGTTGGGAGGCTGCCGATTTAATATTTTTTGCACTCACGGACGCACTAGCGAAAGGTGTTCGATTTGATGACATTCAAAAAGAACTTCGCAGTCGATTTAATGACCGAGAGCTTTTAAAATGATTTACAATGCAAACGATTGGCAACGCCCAAAACTTTCTGCAGAACAAACCATCGCAGAAAGTGTTAAGTCGATATTGCGAGATATTTCCAGTAATGGCGACTCAGCAATTGATCGTTACTCTAATCTGTTTGATGGTTTTACACCACAGTTCATTGAACTAAAACCGTTTGATGTATATGATTTAGAGCCCTCGTTAAAACAATCGATTCGACAGGCCGCCAAACGCATCAAAACATTTGCCCAGTTTCAAAAAGAAAGTTTTACCAATAAAAGTTTTACAGATGATTACGGTGAATACGGGCAAGTGGTGACACCGATAGAACGTGCCGGATGCTACATTCCGGGTGGTCGCTTTCCGTTAATTTCTACCGCGCTAATGACGTTGATCCCCGCCAAAGTGGCTGGCTGCCAAGCGCGCATTGCGGTGTCACCCTCCAATCACCCGGCTCTGCTTGCTGCAGCATCGTTGGCGGGCGCAACACAATTTTTTAACATTGGAGGTGTACAGGCGATTGGCGCACTCACTAACGGCTACCAATCACTTCTACCTGTAGATATCGTCGTTGGCCCTGGCAATGCTTACGTCAATGAAGCCAAAGCACAAGTTCAACATCGGTTAAACATTGACGGTTTGGCTGGTCCCAGTGAAATGTTAGCAATATGCGATGACCAACAACCCATAGAATGGTTGGCTTATGATGCTTTGGCTCAGTCGGAACACGACCCAATGGCATTATCCGTATTGATCAGTGACAGTAAGCAATGGCTTAGTGCGATGAAATGTTTTTTATCCAGCAATAAACCATTCCAAACTTTAATTGCTGATCAACAAATTGCATTAATTGAAGCCGACTCTGTCGATAGCATAGTTCAATTTTGTAATGACTTTGCGCCGGAACATCTTATGCTCTGCGATGAGCGCATTACGCCCAATCAGTTAAAACACTTTGGTTCGCTGTTTATCGGTGCCAACAGTGCCATAGCGCTGGGTGATTATTGCGCCGGACCTAACCATACACTTCCTACGTTAGGGTATGCTCGTCAAAGTGGTGGTTTGAATGTTCAAACGTTTTTACGCGTTCAAACCTTTCAAAAAATATTCGATAGCGGCCGTGTGAATTTGTCAAATATTGCTATGCCTATCGCACAATCGGAGGGGTTAAAATACCATTTAGAGAGTATGAAAATAAGGAGCAGTTAACTCTTAGGTATTGAATTAAGGTATAGTGCAATTAAAGCACTATACCTTTACATATTGATTAAACAGGACAAATAGGAGCAATCTTCGATTCACCTACATTTTTATCATCCTCTGCTTTTTGCACCGGTTGATTGCAGTCGGATGCAACCGTAATGTAACAACTGGTGCTACCCTTTGCTCCCTCATTATCAGTTACAGTCAGTGTCGCGCGATGAGTAACGGTTCGATATTCATTCCCATAAAATGTTCGATAAATACTACGACCGCCGGCGGAACCACCCGTACTGAAAGTCCATTTATAATCCACTATGCTACCGTCAGAGTCATAACTATTTGAACCATCTAAGTGACTATAAACCGACCCAACGCCGTAATTTGGAGACGCGCTACAACGAGCAACCGGAGCTTTATTAGGCGGGTCAACCCAGTCGCCACGAACGATAATTTCATTAACTCTTACGTATTGAGGTTGATTACTCGGACCTAATAATCCAACCAAACGAATCGCTTCGGTATTAATAGCCGAAATATTATGTTGGTTACGAACCTTATCGTTACCATGCCGTGAAACTAAGGTTTCCCAAGAGCCATCAGAAAGATACTCTATTCGATAGTTTTGAAGCGGATACCCTTCGCTGGAGATTACTTCTAATCCATCAATACGAACGGCTTTAGGCCAGGTCAATTTTACCCATTGAGGTAGAGATGAATTGCTATTAGTCCAACTATAATAACCACCTACACGTGAATCCAAGTCGCGATCATTCACTTTGCTTGCTGAATAACAGTTCAAGCCTGAGCCTGAACAGTAAGTGGAAGAAGCTGTAGCAGTCGCCTCAGGCGCCAAGTTGTTACCAAGCCATCGAAGTCGATCTCGTAAATGATAGAGTGCCTGCGAGACTAACCAAGTGCTATTTGCTATGGCGCCGTGCGACATGGTTTCCCAGGATTGAAAATACCAACCTAAATCGGTTCGATCATCAACAGCACTTTTATGCGAGAAAGCTCGTACATCAAGTCCAATATTTAAAAAGTCGAGTACCCTTTCACCAGACGTAAAGCTTCTTACTGATAAGTGTTTTTTATTCGTAAACTGACTTCGCAAGTCCGTTTCCCACGCCCAGTAACTGCTGTCTCCTTGAGCAGGGTTATCGATTTTTCTGTCGTATGTTCCGAGTTCGCCCGCTCCTTTATTCGCGACACCATCAAAATTATGAACAATAACGGCTACATTTGGGAACTCTTGCTGAAATTTTTTGGCTAAACGCATCACTAATGCACCGCCTCGACTATGCCCTGCCAAATACACAGACTCTAGATTATGGCTGTAAACTTTACTTTTTAGCCAGTCGTAATAAGCATTCACAATTTCTCGTTTATTGTCTTCTGAAAACTTATGGTTGAAGCGTGCATCGAAAGCTAACCCTACAAAAGTGTCAGACTCTTCGTAAATACCATCACTGAAGATTCTGTATGCAATAGATCGCGTATCGATATTGAAGGTTCGAGTCGCATCCGTCTTTATCCAGCCGTCATGAAATTTATCTGGCTGGCCTGTAATAAGGTTTTGGTCTCCGTTTCCAAACCGCTGCCCCGCGGATAAGAATACTAAATGACGCACATGAGCTCGAGCTGGCTGGTTGTACCGTGATAAATAAGTATTTTTCTGTTTTTCATTTGCAACACCGTGGTTTTCCCACCACCTATATTCATCCATTAATTTACTATTACACGTTAAACTATTGCGACAATAACGAATTTTATCGACTGTAGTTAAAGTCGTAAGCGCTTTAACTTCAGGGCTAAATACTGTTGCGAGTATGATGCCCATTAAAAAGCATTGAAAATTGTTCATTAAACGAACTCCTTAACCTGGTATTAAACGGAGTCGTCACTATAAATAAAAAGGTTAAGTCAGTTGATTATTAAAACGTTAAGTTTTTCTTAAGTTTTACTGAAGTTTCTTAAGAAAAAATCTCATAACCTATATTTTTCGACTGCGTTGAATGGTTTATATACAACTGGAGACTAAATGCCAAACAACACATTTGATTAACGCGCTTTAATTAACAACCATCTCAAAAATAGAGTTTTGAAATTTAGTCAAAGTATAGAAGTTTGAGTGAACGAAATTTACATATTGTATAGAAATTACTCAAAAGGCTATTGCAAATTATTGAAAATCCGTAAAGCATTGTCAGTAATTGTGACCCGTTTTGATTTATTCAGATTTTCAATACAATTTGAAATACCCTGTAAATCTATAGCATTTTGAAAATACGAGAAATAAGCCCCCTCCAAAAATGTAAGGGGCGCAATGTCCTAAAGAAAGTACTAAGAACGCAAAGAGTAGATGACTGGTCGATTTAACACGTTTAAAAGAGGAATAGCACAGGACAACCAACCCACCAGCATGACCAATCCTACCGCCATCATATAAGTAACCGCATCGCTACTGCTAACTTCCAAGTCAAAATGATGACGCAATAAAACAAAAACTAAAGTAATAGTAACAAGGCTGAATACGGCTCCTGTCGCAACTGACTTTAAGTTCTCCCGCCATACAAGCCGCATAATATCTCTACGCCTTGCACCTATGGCCAAGCGCGTTCCGAACTCGAACACCCTGATCTGTTGGCTAAAGCTAAAAATGCCGTACAAACCAATAGCAGCCAATATGAAAGTCAAAAGTGTTAAAACGGTAGTCACTACCGTTGTGACTGCATCGGCGAATACAATTCTATTTTTAATTTCCTGCAAACTATTAAAACTGTAGACAGACAACAGTCGGTCACTGTTTTTAACAAATTCAACCAACTCTTTCCTAGTCAGCGATTGACCGGGGTAGGTTTCAATCAATAGTCGAGTATATGCGTCATGAGTTGGTGAGTGAACACGATAAGAAACCTCTTCATCTCCGATGGTACGTCTATTTTTGACAACTCCGATTACCGTAAAGTAATCACTTGTACCCGACGTTAACTTCGCCCCAATCACCGGTCCATCTTCTGCCAACCTATTAGCAAAAGCTTCATTGATGATCATAAGCTTATCTCTGAATTTCACTTCTTCCTGTGTAAAATATCGCCCCTCTACGAGTGGTTGGTTTATCATAGTAAAATAATTAAAATCGACCACCTTTCCTTGAGGAGAGTAATTCTCATTGGTATTGAGATCCGTTATTGCCCATAGTGACATAGGCGTAAAAGGTGAATCATTCTGACTGACACTTTTAACTTTTGGTAAACTTTCAATATTTTTTCGAATCAATTGAATACTCGGCTTGAGTTCTTCCCGTGTTAGGTTTTCTGAAGAAATCGTCGTTAGCTCTAACGCTGACACATTGTCAAGCTCAAACCCTAACGGTTGTGTGATGTTTTCCGCAGCCTGACAAAAGACAATAAAATTAAAAAATATCAAGGTTATTGAAACGGCGACCTGACTGATCAACAATGCCTTTCTAACGCGTACAGGCACTTGAATACCCAACCCTTTACCACTGCCTTTTAAATTTTCTATTAGGGACCGATGATCGACTAAAAAAGCGCACAAACGAGCGAAAACTGCTGATAAAAGAAATAGCAATAGAGTAGCCATACCAACGGTAAAGGTATTCAGTGAAACTTCTACAACTCGTGGTAGCCATAAGTTCAAATATTTTTGGGTTAGAACGATTCCAATTTGCGAGAATGCTAACGCGAGCAAACAGGCACCAGCCACAACAATAAAGGATTCAGCCCAAAGCAGTTGAAAAATTGATGCTCTATTTGCACCTATACTGGCTAATATCGTTAACTTTTTACTTTGTCTGGACATTCGAGAAAAGTACAAGTTGATAATATTGACTACTGCAATAAACACTAAACCCAATATGCCTGCTATTAACAGTAATATCGTTTGTTTACTGTCACCAAGAATGACATCTTTCAATGAAAGTGCTTCTACCTTTACATCCCAGCCATCAAAAAATACATACGAGGAAACTCGTTCGCGCCATAAAGGTGAGATCATTGACGTTATTTTAAGCTCCACTTGCTTTTCCGACATTCCATCCGACTTTTTTACCAAAATAAAATTATTCCAATTGTAAGAATGCCAGCTTTCTCTTACCTGAGGTGTTACTTGATTAAAATCCCAAGGTAAATAAATATGAGTGGCTCTTCCCACCTGTACGATTTCAGGCTCAATGAAACTTTCAGAAAGAACACCAACAATTCTGAAACTTGTTCCACTCATGGATATGGACCGTTCAAGAATATTCGGATCCGAATTAAAGTTTGCTTTCCAGGATTGATAACTAATGACCGCAACGGGATTATACTCATCAACCTTTTCGGTAGGGTTAAAGACTCTTCCGCGCTCCAATATAGGCGAAAGCAGCTCAAAATATTCAGGACTCACATAAGCAACGGGAACTGAAGGTTGTTCGGGATGAGTGCTAAGTACCTCGGTCGCGTAAGATATTAAGGCGGCTTTGTCAAAAATTTGTTGGTTGTTATATATATGCATTAAAGTTGGATAGGGATAAGCTCTATTATTAACCACTCCATCCTTCTCTACAAACCCATGTTGAAGCAAATAAAGCTTTTCCGCATCAACATAAGGCATTGATTGAATTAGGGTTACATACCCTATTGTTAACACACACAGCAAAGCGCCAATGGTTAAACCTAACGTCGTAGAAACAGCCATCACAAACGAACGGCTTTTATTGAGTGAAGCAAATGCTTGCTTAAACACATGTTTTTTTTGGTTCATACAGCTTTACTCATTAATTCTTCATAAACCAATACGCCATCTAATAATTGATAACATTTTTTCGCCAAGCTTGCGTAACGAGGTTCATGTGTCACCATACAAATGGTGACACCTTTTGCATTTAAATCACTCAGCACTTGCATCACCTGATCACCGGCTTTTGAATCTAGATTTCCGGTTGGCTCATCCACGAGCAATATCGTTGGTTCAGCAACTAAAGCTCTGGCAATTGCGACACGCTGTTGTTGTCCGCCAGACAATTGGTTAGGCTTATGATCTTTTCGGTGCATCATATCAATCAGAGCCAAACACTCACAAACTCGCTCGAGAACTTTGGATTCTTGCCGTTTGTTTTTACTGTATCGAAGTGGCAATGCCACATTATCAAACACGGATAACTCATCGATAAGATTAAATGATTGAAATACAAATCCAATTTTTTCGTTTCGTATTGCAGACGCTTCATCTAAAGTTAACGCAGTAACATTCTCGCCCTCAATGAAATACTCCCCCTCTGATGTAAAATCCAATAGTCCAAGAATAGAAAGCAGCGTTGACTTACCACACCCTGACGGTCCTGAAATAGACACATAATCGCCGGCATCGATCTCTAAATTCACTCCTTGAAGCGCATGTGTTCTCATATTTTCAGACTCGTAGATTTTTGAAATTCCACGCAATTTAATTTTTGGTTCCATATCATTACTCCAGTATTTTTTATTGTATTAAGAGAGCTGCTTTATTCTTCACCTTGTCTGGTAAGCCCGAAACTATATACTCTGCACCTTCTTCAACCGTCGATGTAACCTCAACAATATTTCCCGCGAAACGACCTAGCGTAACATTTTCTCTAACAGCTCTACGGCCATCATTTTGCAACCGAAACAAAAAAATCGACCGGCCCTCTTGTGCGATTGAAGGCCTATCGATATAAAACGTATCAAAAACTTGTTCTATAATAATCTTACCATCGATATTGAGCAGAGGCCTTGCGTTTGGAGGAAGCGAGTCTGTAAGGGCAACCTCTACTGTTACCGAATTTTCTTCGACAATCGGATCGACACGCACCACTGTTCCCATAATTTTTTCACTGTGTATGCCAACCTCTGCAGCCTGCCCAATTTCAACTTTCTGAGCTTGAGTTTGTGGTACCCGAACTAACGCTTTTAACGATTCAATACTTCCTATTAGTGCAATTTCTTGCCCGACTACCAAAGACTGACCAAGACTCACAGGCAACCTTTGAAGCACGCCTTCCATGCCAGCTCGGATCACAAGTCCATCCATATTCTTTTTGAGTACAGCCAGTCTGGACTTCGCTAGCTCCACTCGCGTTTGCTCAACCTTCAGCGATTGTGCATGCAGATTTTTTAACAATGCGATTCTATTTCTAATGAGATCCAATCGCTTTAAAAGTTGCTTTTCCTGCAACTGACCACTGGTAAATTCAAACTCAGAGATGATTCCTTCATGAATTAACTTTTGCTGTGCGATTCGCTTTAACTTTGCGGTTTCATATAACGCTTGAAGCTCCTCCATTTGGCCACGCTCGAACAAAAGCTCTCTTTTCTGCGACGCACTTACCTGACTAAAGTCCGCTTTCGCCATCGCCAAGTTTTGTTGGGCTGCGAACAACTCTTGTTCAAGTTCAGGGTTTTCCAAACGTACAATTTCAGACATCTCAGTGACTTGCGCTCCTGGCTTTAATAAAATCTCCTTTACGGTTGCAGCGGTTCGCGAAGTGATCAGCAGGTAGTGTTCGGACTCTAATACTCCAAAGCCATCAACCGTTATGTTCATATTTCCACGCTTCACTTTTCCTACTAATAAGTGATCTGCGTTTACTTTTTCGACATCATTTTGAAAGAAATAACCCATCGTTAGGAATAATACGGTTATCAATAGGGCTAACTTCACTCCTCCCCTTAATAAGCGACCTTTTTTATCGTTTTTTTCTTTAAGAACATCCATAACTTCCTACCCGCTTAGGTTTTTCGTACGTCGTTTTTCTACTGCTTGCTCTCAGGAGAGATCGACGCTTCAACCATTACGATTACATATGTAATCACCCCTACAGATTACATATGTAATCCATATTATGCAAGCGCTTTAAATGGAGAAAGTGGTTTTGCTTGGAATATCAGCAGATGGTGACCAGAATATTACGACTCACCCAGCTACTTCCGGGTGTCTTCTACTCTAGCAAGCTGTAGTAGTTTCGCATAAAATGCGCTCTATTCGATTGCCGCTTTGTGCCACTCATGTTTTCTCTGTTTAAAAAGAAACCAAAGAAAGAAAAGCTCTTTGAAGTCACTTTCGTCCCGGAAGTCGACGGATAACATTTCGATAAAGTCGCCCCATTCTCTGATGAATCATTGCAAAATATTGACGACTGTATAATCGAAAAGTACACCGACGAAGCATTAAGGTTTAAGCACTGGACGAAACTCAATGCATTTTGGCTGTCTACAGTTACAGCCGATCTCAATCACCATTACAAAATGTATGAGTCTGAATACTTCCTTATCGCTTATCCTGCAAACAACCCAAAGCCTACCTCCTTGCATGATTACTTGGAGCTTTCACATTTTCGGGTTCTATCTTCGCTTAAGGGTATTGCTCAAACGATTCGAGAAGGCAAACTTCCCGTTTTAGTTTTCGCCGATCAAGAGGATTATTACGAGTACATCGAACAGTTTTATTCTGAAGGAGAATTTGGTCTTTCTAGCGGTACATTTATTAATAGCGGAATCAAACACTTCAATCTTCCTTTTACTGAGCTTTTAGAAGTTGAACCGACCATCATTCATGAATTAACTCACGCTTACCTAAGCCATCTACCAATTCCTACGTGGTTGAATGAAGGCATTGCAGTGAATATTGAAGATGCCTACTGCCAGTCAGCGCCAATAATGACAAATCGAGAATCCGTTGCAAAACATTTAAATCATTGGAATGAAACAACTATACAACATTTTTGGAGTGGCGAATCTTTCAAAAGCTCGAACGAAGCGAGTCCATTAAGTTATGAATTGGGGCGTCTCATTGTAAAATCGCTTAGCCATAACTACAGCAAGTTTACACAGTTCGTTAATACAGCCCACTTTGAAGATTCAGGTAACAAAGCCGCAATTGATGCATTTGGAGGCCCTATTCACTTGCTTTTAAATGAAATTCTTGGCGAGAAGAACTGGAAGTTTAATGGTCACTAATAAAATACGATCGTCGTATTTTTATTTTTTTCTTGACCACGAGCTTGATGAAGAAGAGTCTTGCATTGGAATCTCTGTACCACGAACCACGCGAAAAGCTTGCTTAGGATACTTTTCATTAATGATAACAATTGCATCATCAAAATCTGAAGCTTGAAATGTATCAATAACTTCTTTTTTAGTACCTGCTGAAATAAGTGCAGTAAAGTAATCCATACAGACGCCTTAAAAATAAAGTGAAAACATTGTATAAGTTTAGTTCATCAGGAGGGTTGTGACACTAAATAATCAACGTCGCCCTCTTTTTCCCTTGGCAACCTCAAATTTAACCTGGATACTCTTACTCCCTATAAGCTTGCCATTTAACCCCTTTATCGCGGCTCTGGCTTCATGCCCTTCCATATCTACAAACGCAAAGCCTTTACAGTTTCCTGTAAATACATCCATAACGATTTTAACGCCACGCACAGTACCGTAATCAGAAAAAAGTGATAACAAATCAGCTTCTTTCGTCGATGGTGGCAAACCACCTACAAACAATTTTTTCATTGTGCATTTCCAATGTATAATTTAAAAAAAGCGTTATTTAACTAAAACTTAAGGTTCGCTATAACATTATTTAGATGCATTTGCTCCTTGCTAACGTGGGAAGAACCAGAATCAGCTAAACTCGCTTTGGTCAACATCTCAATTTTAGTAATATATTCCTGAGAACAGCGGCTGATAGTTGACTTTATGGCTTCTAAACATTGCTCAATTTCATCCACATTTCTCACCCAGGTTTCAATTATCAAACCATCTTCTGGTTTTATTTTTACTGGGTAACCAATCGCTTTTACAAGTTGGTTAAAGTCTTGACACCAGTCTTTCGGTGCTTGGTGGATTAACTTAAAAAATAACTCGATATAAGGCTGTTTCCTAATTACCGGAGGTCGACTTTCATCGATACCTACAATTTTTAAATCACTAATATTTTCCATTGACGATTCTCCCGGTAAGTAGATGCCAAAAAGGAAGAATACTTACTTCTTCCTTTTTCAAGTCAGCAATTCATCTGTAAATATTAGAATCGCTTGAACAATTTAATCGACACTTACTGTGGGACAATATTCTCAGCTTGAGGCCCTTTTTGGCCTTGAGTTAATGTAAACTCAACGCTTTGACCTTCGAGTAACGTTTTAAATCCCGAACCGGTAATCGCAGAGAAATGGGCAAAAACGTCTGGGCCTGAAGGCTGCTCAATAAAACCAAAACCTTTAGACTCATTGAACCACTTAACGGTTCCTTTTATGGTATTAGACATCAATATATCCTGAAACTTGAATTAAAAATAACGCCAATATTGGCATGAATAGCGGGAAAAGAGACTGGTACTTAAAACTTCAGAACGACGTAAAACTTCAAAACAACGAAATGATAGGCAATAAACAAGAGACTTTATTTCTAGCTGTTATTGAGTATATAGGTATTCCCCAACAAGTCAACTTAATTAATTCCACGGTCTGAAAAGACTTTATAGGTCAACTTCTAGCGCTGAGATATACTCACAGCTCTTTAATTGCCAGAATAAGATTTTCTCTGGCTTGCTCTTCCCATTTCTTAAAAAACAAGTCCGTTTTATAGATACGCTCTCGCTGTAAAAAGCTTTGTAGAATTTCCTTTCGCTTTTTTCGATAAATAAATGCGGGTACCCACTTGTATTCCATTCTTACATTATTTTCGAACTCCTGATAAACACTAGGCGAACTACCAAGAATTGAAAGATCGATATCGACGATTAACTGTTCGTCACACGTTATTGCAACTGTAGAGTGAAGGGTCGCCATAATTAACTGAAACACTCGTTCAATTACCGTTTTCTCACATTTTCTAACCTCTAAAAAGTCTTTTGCCCAGTTGGCACTATCTAGTTCGTTGGTTGATGATCGAGGTTTATAAATCGCATCGTGGAACCATATAGCCAACTCCAACTCACTGGGATGTTCAGCTAAGTCCTTTGAGGTGTCAAAGTGTTTTAATAATGCATTGATATGAGAGAGGTTGTGATAATGTCTGTGCTTTTCGGAATAGGCGTTTACCAAAGCATCAAAGGTTTCTTTGGAGGGTGGAATATTTAGTTTTTCCATGAGTTGACTCCAGCGCTGGTAATTCATCAAATTGATTTGACTCATAATTTCCTTGGACCACTTATTTTCATTTCAGAGGATCGAATTTCAAATCAAATGAAAGAGCTTTATTAAAAGTTAGCTTTAGTATGTACTAATTCGATCTGCGTTGGATGGGTGAAGCTTTGCGTAACCCATCAATTTCCACATTTAAGAGATGGGTTAACACCCATCCTACATTTTGCTCAACTGCATTTAACTTTTGTTGAATAACCTATATACAATGTTAGTTCCGCTATATCAGTTCTTTCCCATTGAACTCGTCCTTCCAACCCTTCTAGTGAAATTTCGCACGTATCTCCCAGAACACCCTTGATTTTTTTGTTTTCATCCGCAATTTTTTTGATAATATGATATCGGTATTGTTCAGGATCAATTAAACTCAGTCCTATATCACCGCGAACATCAATCTCTGTTCGGCCTACAACATTTGATTTTTGGATAAACTTTCGTAATTGGGCAATTTTCTTTTTTAAATCTTGATTTGAATCCACCTTAACTTTTATATATAAATCTACAAAGTTTGTGTCAACTCGCTTACGATCCTCAATGAGTTGGATAGCGTCATCATCCAGTTTAACCGGAGTTAAAAAACCTTCCCCATAGGCTACTTCAATATCGGATGTTTTTGATGACTCTCGAACAATATTATTGATGGTCTTAATAATCTCAGTTCTTCTGTTGCTTGGTGACCGACTATCATTTATCAGCCTAATTTCCTGAATTAAGAAATCAGGTTTTCTATCCAGCGTTATCGCAGGCATATCATAGAAATCACTACTTGATATTCTTGAGCCAGTAATTACTACTTCTTCGGAAAACACATTAACAGAAATTAGCAATATTAAAAAAATACCGCAAACCTTCATAATTCCCCCTCAAATCCAACGTTTTTAAAAAGCTATACTTTTCTTAAATGTATATTAATATGCTTAGAAAAACCACTTTCAACTTTAGCGATATTTGAAAACTCACTCCACCCACTAATCGCCTCACTCACTTCATCAATAATCTGTTTAGCCAGCGATTTTTTAATCTTCGCCAAATAAGCCACCGCCATAAAATCCTCTTTAGTAAATTTATCCCGCTTACCATTAACACTCATTTGATGTTGGCTGGTCCAAAGTCCTTTGGGATTATAAGCAAAACAAACATCAAACGCGGGCGACAATCGCCATTGCCCTTTTTTATTCATCACGTAAGCAATGTTTTTGGTGTGGTCATCCTGATTACGCGCTAATACATTGAACACCATTCGGCGAAATTGCTCAACGATGTCCTCTTTCGATAAATTCAGTTGTTCCATTACTTGAAACGCTTGTTCGTAACTGTGTGCACCGGCCATATTAAAATCCAAATGATTGATTGCACATAAGCTTTGCACGTGGAGTTTGTCGCCGTTATCGAATCGATCGAATCGTTTGGTAATAAAGTGAGCGCGTCCGTTTTCCTCCAGTAAGTGCGACTCCATCATAGTAATGCCCGCATGCTTCGCCATTAAATAATACGCGTACTCCACACGGCCAAACCCTTTGGGATCGGCGAGTTCTTTGTCTTTATTGTTTTCAACACCATCGAACTTTAAAATCCAATAACTAAAGTTTTCCGGAGCTTTTACCTGGCCAGATCGAACTTCATTGGTTTGTTGGTTCCAAGCAACGACAGCTTTTGCTCTCGCACCACCGGCCGACGTACCCACGCGAATAATTTCTTCAAACGCTTTTTGTTTGACTTCGTCTTGTTCAATGATGGCAGCCAAAGTTTCACGCTGCGTTAAAATATCGCCTGCCAGATCTACCAAAGCATTAATGTGCAATTGTTCTGAGCGCGTATTGCCTCGGCGAATCGCCGGCTTAAACTCCAACGCGCCCATACCTCGTTGACCGAGATAACAGAGTCGTTCCAAAGGCGTAAACGACTGCGCGCTTCTGCCCTGCCGCGCTAACCAGGCATCAATCAACGCGTTACCAAACTTATCGGGTAAGCAATCGGCCATCATCCCGGGCAACCCATGAAAGGTTTGAGGGTTAAGCGCAGGAAAGGAGTAAACTCGATGAGCCAACGGCATGGTAAGAGGAGCTGGTTGAATACCACTTTCAATAAATTCCGGCAGAAATTCAAATTGGCCAATGTGTCGTTCGGCATTCCAAGCAATAGCGGCTATTTTCTTTCCCCACAAGATCACATCGGCCACTTGTACCGACGCCGTCACCATGTCCAATCGCCTTTTTCTTCTTGCACTTGAGCATTTGTTGATTCGCTTTTGCCGCGACTTCCACTGGCTCTTTTACGTTGCTTGCCTTTTAATTTGGCAAGTTCTACCGGGCTTATATCGGGCTCTTTTAAAAATGGCTCTAACAAGCGCACCGCTTTTAAGGCAATCAACATTTTTACTAATGTCGCGACCGAGGTGTTATGCCCCGTTTCGGCCTGAACCACGGTTCGACGGGAAACACCCGACAAATCAGACAGTTGCGATTGACTCAGGTTTTGATTTAAACGTTCGCGCTGAAGGGTTTCAGCGATTGCCGAGAGTACGCCCTGTTCAGAAATGCTCATAATGCGCTCTATTATGCCCAATAATTGAATTAAACCTCATTATGAGTATTATAGAGCCTTTTAAGAAATATTCAATTAGCGCGATATATTGCTCATAGCTCAAGTTAACCGGTATTTTTGCGCATTATATCACTCATTATACTTAAATCTCTTTACCCACCTATCGTCTACAATGCCAGTGATTACCATGACTCCAGCATTTTCGCTTGGCCGCCGGACGCGCATGAACCACAACAATCGTTTTATCACTATGCTCTTTATCCAACACGGTCACTACTTTTACTTTACCGTGACCATGACCGTGTCCTCTGGGATGAACGACACAGCCCGAAAGAGTTAATGAAAGTGCGATCAATAGAATAACAAGTTTCATACTTTTTCCTTTAGTTACATTCTTTCCTTAATTAAACGGGTTATACCAACTTAGGTTGACTTCATTGGGCCAATGGCTGCCTATTTCCGCTTGTTGGATTGAGCAACTCAAATACTAAAAATATTTCAATCTCAGTCGTTTGCTTATTGTTATTACAGACATTAACAGCTCGCTTGATCCTTTTCGTTATAATAGAGATACTGCGATAATGATCGAACTTTCACACTCCGTTTATATTCCAGAAGACGAAATTGAATTTAACGCAATCCGCGCTCAAGGCGCGGGCGGTCAAAATGTCAACAAAGTGTCTTCCGCCATTCACTTGCGATTTGATATCGTAAACTCTTCTCTACCCGATTCATATAAAGAGCGATTATTAGCACTTTCTGATAGCCGAATTAATAGTGAGGGCGTGCTCATTATCAAAGCGCAAAGCTTTCGTACTCAGGAACGTAATAAGCAAGATGCCATTGAACGATTAATTGAGTTCATTCAAGATGCTGTTAAAGTAAGAAAAAAGCGTAGACCAACGAAACCCAGCCGTGCTTCACAACAAAAAAGGATGGATAAAAAAACAAAACACAGTAAAACGAAACAACTGAGAGGTAAGGTTGATTATTAGCAAACCTTAAAAACACGGAGCTGGAAGTTTCCAAGAATCACTTTGTTGTTCCAGGACTATCACATTGAATCCGTTAACAACTTTAACTTAAAACCTTCGTGCGTTGCTTTAAAACCCAGCTTTTCATAAAATCTAAGTGCATCCGGTCTTTGTTTATCAGACGTTAATTGAACCATCGAACAGTTTCGTTTTTTTGCTCGATTGATTGCCCATTTAAACATTCGTTCACCAATACCCATCCTGCGATAATTGTTATGAATGCGAACACCTTCAATAAGACAACGCCATGAGCCAATGTGAGTCAAATAAGGTATAAAAGTTAATTGCAACATTCCGATAATTTTCTCACCATGCTCGACAACAACAAGTTCATTATTGGGATCGTGTGAAATATTTTGAAGCGCCTCGACATACTTCGAGTTTATCGGACAAGTAATATCTTCTCTTTGAGCACCTAGCGCATCATCAGACAACATGAAGACCAAATGCTCTAAGTCATTCTCTGCCGCTTCTCGAAATTGAACCTGTAAAACATTATTCATAAAACTGGTAAACTTCCGTCAAAAACTATAAAGCAGCATCCAAAACCTGCTGAATTAAATCACGGTCTTGCTCGCTAATACCATCGTCCTTCATAGAGTTTTCGATATAGTCAAGCAGCACCTTTTTGGGGTTATCCGCTTCATTACATTGCTCATGCGCTAAAGGTACTTGCGGAATGACGTAGCCAATGGCGAACAAGTCATACTCTTCATCGGCCTCCATCTCTCTTAAAATCGCCTCAGTTTTTGCCCAAAAATCAGTCATTTATTTGCCCTCGTGTCGTGTCACTATGGTACTGCAAATAGCGTCTATAATAAATACATTGGCTTACGCGGAGGTGGTTGATGGGTGTCCCTACTAAACAGGAGCTGGATGTTGCCATAAAAGCAGCGGTTCAAATGCGTGAAGATGGAAATGATCCGGATTATCTTGCCAAATGCTTATTAAACTTAAACTATCGAATGGAGCTGATGGAAAAAGTACTTTATCAAGCAAAACTCTATTTACGCTCGGGTCACGGCCCTCAAGAACACACTCGGTTGTTAAGGGCCATTGAAAAAGCAGAAAAAGCAGGTATGCAAACAACCGATCGTGAGAACCTGGGCATTGGTTAACAAGCCATTCTCATTTCGGCAGTAAACCGATTGATTTGTCCCAACAATTGATCAGGTTGCTCCGCAAATTGCTCAATAAGCTTAACGATTGCTGAGCCCGATATGACACCTTTAAAGCCATGTTCACGAGCTGCAGCCACTTGCTCAGGTTTAGAAATCCCAAACCCCATTACCGCTGGTGCTGCTTTCAGCCTCAATAACTGCTCTGCTATATCTTCAACCGGCATCTGTGCCGAAACTTCTGTCCCTGTCACGCCTGCACGTCCCAACACGTAAGTATAACCTCGTGACATTTTTGCGACATGCTCTAATACATCTGGAGATGGTCGGGGAGGTAAAATAAAAACAGAGTCGATATTGTAATTTTCCGAAGTTTGAATGAAAGGTTTACTTTCTCTCATCGGAACATCGGCTATTAAAACCGAATCAATTTGAAGAGCTGCGCATTGCTTATAGAAACTGTCACACCCTTTACGATAAACCAAGTTCGCATAAACCAACAATCCGATTGCTATATCAGGATGTCTTAGCCGTACCTGTTGCAATAGTTCAAATGCACGCGTTGGTGTAATGCCTTGTTGTAATGCTCGAATTGCCGCACCTTGGATCACCGGACCATCGGCAACCGGATCCGAAAAAGGAATTCCTAACTCTAAAGCATCGGCACCAGCAGCGACCAATTCATCAATGATGGAAAGTGATGTTTCAAAGTCGGGGTCACCCAACATGACGAAAGGAATAAAGGCAATGCGTTGTTCACTTTCACACTGCTCAAATAATTTTTGATAGCGGTTCATTTTACAATTCTCTCGATGGGTTTAAATTGCGAACGTATTCCAAGTCTTTATCTCCACGCCCCGAAAGATTCACCAAAATACTGGTGTCTGGGCCTTTTTGTTTAGCAAGTTTCAGCGCGTAAGCTAAAGCATGTGATGATTCAAGAGCAGGAATAATGCCTTCACTTTGTGCCAATGTTTGGAAAGCGGCTAAGGCTTCCTCATCGGTTATGGTTTCGTAGGTTGCACGACCACAGGATTGAAGATAAACGTGTTGTGGACCAACCGCCGGATAATCAAGACCTGCCGAAACCGAATAAGACTCTTCAATTTGCCCGTGTTCATCTTGCATAATTTTGGTATGTGAACCATGAATGATGCCCAGCTCTCCTTTATTTAACGTTGCGCCATGCTGATGGGTATCTAACCCCTTGCCTGCTGGTTCTACACCAACCAATTTTACGGACGGCTCTTCAATAAAATCAGTAAACAATCCAATGGCATTGGAACCTCCTCCGACGCAGGCAACTGCGTAGTCCGGTAACTTGTTGTAGTGTTCCAACATCTGTTGTTTGGCTTCGCGTCCGATCACTCGCTGAAACTCCCGAACAAGCGTGGGAAACGGATGCGGTCCGGCCGCAGTGCCTAACAAATAATGCGTGTTTTCATAACTGGCCGCCCAATCACGTAACGCTTCGTTAATCGCATCTTTTAACGTACCGCTACCGTTGTCTACGGGAATCACTTTAGCCCCCATCAATTCCATTCGATACACATTGGGTTGTTGCCGAGCACAATCCACTGCGCCCATGTATATTTCACAAGTAAGCCCCATCAAAGCGCACGCCAATGCGGTTGCAACTCCGTGTTGCCCAGCTCCGGTTTCCGCAATAATACGTGTTTTCCCCATTCGTTTTGCAAGTAACACCTGCCCCAATACTTGGTTGGTTTTATGAGCACCTCCGTGCAAAAGGTCTTCGCGTTTTAAGAATATTTTCGCTTCTTTTCTGCCGGTTAAGTTTCGACATTGGTACAATGGTGTTGGCCTACCTGCATAATCCGACAGCAAAGCATTCAACTCATCAACAAATGCTCGATCTTCAATGGCTTCTTCAAATGCTTTTTCTAGTTGTTCTAATGCAGGCACCAAAATTTCTGGCACAAACATACCGCCATACTGACCAAAATAGGCGTTGAATTTTGACGGTGACTTTGATGTTCCGAAAGCCGTCTCTGCTTTAACATTCTCTATTATTTCTGCTGTATTCATTACTCACTCCATATTCAGTTTTTATCGACTCTTAAATCAGCACCTACAATGAACATCGAAACTTACGGTTCATTTTTGTTGCGTCAGTTACCGGGCACTGTTCAATATTTTATATATCATCGCTTACGCTAGCATTACTCTACCCAAAAAGAGCCTCGCATCATTCTATTGCCTTTATTGCACTGAAAAACTGTTTTATTTTTCGGCTGTCTTTTTCGCCTTTTAAACTCTCTACACCGCTGCTCAAATCGATTACTATATCAGGATACTTTTGCAATCGTTTAATATTCTCCGCGGTAACACCACCGGCTACCACAACTTTTGACTGAGGTATTTTTTCAAAACAGCATTCCAAAACATCCCAATCAAACGACTCTCCGGTGCCACCAAATTGATTTTCACTTTTAGTATCGAGCAATAGCTTATCGACCAATCCAAGGTAGGGTTCAATCAATCCAACATCTTCTTTTGAAGCAACGGCAATGGCTTTCCATATTTTCACACCTTTCGGAAGATAGCTTTTCAATTTGCGAACATACTCAGAACTTTCATTGCCATGCAATTGAATAACATCTAAAAGACAGCTTAGACAAACATCGACTATCCTTTCAATTGCTTCATCAACGAATACACCAACCAGATTCGTATTCGACGATTGCTCTCTTATTTCTGCAGTTAATAACTTCGCTTTTTCAGGTTCAATAAAGCGCAAAGAGTTAGTGTAAAAAACCAACCCCAAATAGCTTGCACCTTGCTCGACACAAAGTTTACCAATAGCTGGAGTTGTTATACCGCATATTTTTACTTCACCATAAACGAGTTTTTTAGCAGCCAGCTCAACATTCCTTGACGACATCAATGATGAGCCCACCAAAAAACCATCGATACAATTCGCTAGATCTATAATGTTCATTCGATGTTCAATGCCCGATTCAGAAATAACCAGAGCACTTTTAGAAAGCAGTCCTCTAAGGCGTTTAGTATTGCTCAAATCAACCGACAGTGTTGTTAAATCACGATTATTGACTCCGATGATTGCAGCACCCAGTTCTGTAGCACGGTAGCACTCGTCTTCATTATGCACTTCGGTAAGAACATCCAACTCAAGCAGTTTTGCAATTTTCGCCAACTTCAAATATTGCTGGTCATTCAATACCGAGAGCATTAAAAGTATCGCGTCAGCACCATAAACTCGAGCCTCATAAACTTGATATTCATCAATGAAAAAATCTTTACAAAGCACCGGTTTCTCGGTGTACTCCGATACACCCTTCAGTAAAAGGTGGTTACCGTTAAAAAAGTGGTTGTCGGTAAGTACGGAAAAAGCATCGGCACTTGCCTGGTAAGACCGCACACATTCTTCAACAGTAAAATCGGGCCGAATATCTCCTTTTGAAGGTGATGCTCGCTTATACTCTAGAATGTAACGCGCTCCGGGTTTTGCCAGCGCCTGATACAAAGAGCGTGTCGAAGGCTTTGCCAACTGTTTGAGGTCATCAAGGCTCACATTGTGCTTTCGTTGCTCGAGTTCTTTGAACTTGTGTTGAATGATGTTATGCAAAACATTCGCTTTATCCGCCATAAGAAAACTCCGCAAGTGCTGCAAGACGTTCGGCAACTTTGCCAGAAGCGATCACTTCTTTTGCTTTATCAACGCCTTGCTTTAAATCGTTCACTTTTTCTGTAAGAAATAGAACCGCAGCTGTATTTAAGGCGATTGCATCCACATGCGCTTGTTTGCCATATCCCTTCAACACGCATAATAAAGCAGCAGCAATTTCTACAGGATCATCCATCTGCAATTCACTTAAACGGATACGTTTTAATCCTGCGTCTTCCGGTGAAATGCTAAATGTTTCAATTTGGCCATCATTCAAAAAGGCGACTTGAGTATCGGAGTGCAGGGCAATTTCATCCAGTCCTCCTCCATTAACAACAAACGCTTTTTTACACCCTAAATTATTTAAAGCCTGAGCCATGGTTTTTAGCAACTTTTCATCGTACACACCCATTAGCTGGATATCAGGAGCAGCCGGGTTTGCCAACGGGCCAATCAAGTTGAATAAGGTACGTGTTTGCAACGCAGTGCGTACTGGCATCACGTGGCGCACGCCAGGGTGATATAACGGTGCAAACAAAAAGCAGAAATTATGTTTTTCTAATGATTGTTCAGCGTGTTCAGGGGTAACATCCAGTTTTACACCAAAGCGTTGTAATACGTCGGATGAACCACTTTTTGATGAAACAGAACGATTACCGTGTTTTGCCACTTTTACACCGCATTCCGCCGCAACCAAACCAACTATGGTGGAAATATTTATTGTTCCCAAACCGTCACCACCGGTTCCACACGTATCCACAATGGTTTCATTTGGTTTTACAAATGGTGTTGCTGAAGCACGCAATGCACTCGCAGCACCTGCAATTTCTTCTGCTGATTCACCTTTGATTTTTAGTGCGACTAATAATGCAGAAATTTCAGCTTCGTTCAGCTCACCGTTTACAATTCGACCAATCAATTGATGCGATTGTTCCCGATCCAAATGTTGCCCCAAATAAAGTTTTTCCATTAATGCATTCATTGAGCGCCCCTTGTTTTTTCAGTTAACATCAGATTGATGCTTTGCTCGATTAATCGACTGCCATGAGTGGTTAGTATCGACTCAGGATGAAATTGAAATCCCAATATTTTCTTTTGTTTGTTAAAGATCGCCATCACCTGCTGTTCGCATTCGGCAATAACGTCAAGCGAGTCGGGTAACTCAGATGCAATTAACGAATGATAGCGACCAACGACTAATGGACAGGGAATATTATTAAAACAATCGTTTTTTGAATGATGAATTTTTAACGCTTTTCCGTGCACAGGTAATAGCGCATGAGTAACACTGCCACCAAAATGTTCAACCAACAACTGGTGCCCCAAACAAACGCCCATAATCGGAATTTTCCCTACAACTTGATTTAAAAGCTCACGACAATTTCCAGCTTGCTGAGGATTGCCCGGCCCTGGTGAAATCACGAGAAAGTCATGTTGATTAGCCAACGCTGTTAATTCCGAAACCGGTAAATGATTACGGACCACTTTTACTTGATGATTTAAAACCAAAAACTCATCCACCAAGTTGTACGTAAAGGAATCGAAATTATCGA
Organism: Pleionea sp. WD8-19; assembly: GCF_055326765.1. Taxonomy (NCBI): domain Bacteria; kingdom Pseudomonadati; phylum Pseudomonadota; class Gammaproteobacteria; order Oceanospirillales; family Pleioneaceae; genus Pleionea; species Pleionea sp. WD8-19. The sequence continues at coordinate 174,210 of NZ_JBUZOU010000002.1, forward strand.
TGAATAAAACCCTAGCCATTGGCTCGCTCCTTTTGGTTTTCTTCTGTTATTCGATTCGCCAGATAAATTGCATTTATTACAGCAGCCGCTTTATTTTCGGTTTCAATGGTTTCCATTTCGGGACTGGAGTCGAATACAATGCCCGCTCCCGCCGAAACCGTTGCTTGTTTTTTCTGTACCATGGCACTGCGAATAACAATGGCCGTATCCATATCGCCCGCAGCATTCAAATAGCCCATCGCACCACCGTAAACCCCACGATAGTGTTGTTCGAATTTACGGATAAGTTGCGTTGCCTTGACTTTTGGCGCACCAGAAAGTGTTCCCATATTCATACAGGCCTGATAAGCCGAAAGCGCATCCAATTCCGGTTTTAGTACTCCGGTTACTTTTGAAACCAGATGCATTACATGTGAATAACGATCAATTTCCATCAAACGCACCATGCGACGACTGCCACTTTCGCACACTCTAGCAACATCATTACGTGCTAAATCCACCAACATGGCGTGTTCGGCTTTTTCTTTTTCATCATTTTTTAGTTCTAGTTCAATACGCGCATCCAAATCAAAGTTAATACTACCATCGGCATTAAGGCCACGTTTACGCGTTCCTGCAATCGGGTAAATACTTAGGTCGCGGTTCTTAGTATCAAATTTAACCGCACTTTCCGGAGATGCGCCAAATAACTGATACTCGGGTGTTTGGATAAAAAACATATAAGGACTGGGATTCGACTGGCGTAACAATTGATATGCCAACAATGCATTCTGACACGGTAACGAAAACGTTCGTGCTAACACCAACTGAAAAACATCGCCATCGATAATATGTTGCTTCGCCCTTTGAACAAGCGCCTGATATTCATTTGCAGAATGGTTGACTTCAATGTTTTCGATATTAACCGGTTGCTTTAAACAATCGAATTGGATTGGAACGCTCGTCGACTCCAGTAAACGTTCGTCCCGACTTAACTGCTGCTGATAATCAAAATAGACCGGTTGCACTTTTTCATAATTAAAAACTTTCGATACCAGACGACTGCTTTTATTCTGATGATCCAACACCAGGAGTCGATCGGCGAGATAAAAGTCAAAATGCGGAAATGCAAGCGCTTCGTCCAACTCTGGCAAAGATTCAAATAACTGATAACAATCAAAACTGAAAGTGCCTATTAATAAGCTTGAAGTATCATTATTGTCATTGACTTTCACCAGTTTGATAACATTACGAAGCGCATCCAAAACATTATTTTCTTGCAATTTTTTCACTTCATCCACTTCATTGTGTAACGCGCAGTGAAGAATAGTCACTCTGAGCTGATTTTCTACCAATACGGCTTGCGTAAAACACTCTGCTAAGGGTCCCAACAACTGATGACCGTTGACATTTAATGCCGTAAAAACCACCTCTTCACCGTAGCAAGCGATTCTAAGCGCGGCTGACAACATTATCAGGCTACGAGCATGCTCTTTGGTGCTTATGGATGCCGTTTCCAATAATGCAGAAACAGGGTTGTTTAAACACAAAGATTGAAAAGCACTTAAAGCGTCGGGTTGACTCGACAATAGTTTGCTTAGCGTAATGACCGATTCAGCATTATCAAAATTCACAGTCATGTTCAGGCCACCTGCTTCATAGAAGACAAACGACCGGCAGCACGAACAAATGCATCCAGTTCAACCATCAATTGATTGAATTGCTCCGGATAAAGTGATTGTTGACCGTCTGATAGCGCTTCTTTGGGCTCGTGATGCACTTCGATGATCACTCCATCGGCACCGACTGCAACCGCCGCTTTCGCTAAGGGAGCAACCAACTCTCGAATGCCAGTACCATGAGAAGGGTCAACAATAACCGGTAAATGCGATTTCCGTTTCATAAAGGCAACGGCGTTAAGATCCAACGTGTTCCGTGTAGCTGTTTCAAAAGTGCGTATTCCACGCTCGCACAAAATCACATTAGGGTTTCCAGCATCAACAATGTATTCGGCGGCAAGTAAGGTTTCTTCGATGGTTGCCGATATCCCTCGCTTCAAAATCACCGGCGTTTCGGTACACCCAACCGCTTTTAGTAAATTAAAGTTTTGCATGTTTCGTGCGCCAATTTGTAATGCATCCACGTGTTGGCAAATCAAATCAATATCGGCACTGTCCATGACTTCGGTAACAGCAGGAACGCCAAGTTCACGGCTGACTTGTTGCATGGTTTGTAACGCTTCGCGACCACCCCCTTGAAAACTGTAAGGACTGCTTCTCGGTTTAAATGCACCACCGCGTAAAGCAACCGCGCCCGCTTTCACAACAGAGATTGCCGAAGCTCGAAAACTTTCCAGACTTTCAACAGCGCAAGGCCCTGCTATAACAGAAAAGTGCTCGCCTCCAAACGGAACCTTACCAATTCGAACGACAGAATCAGCTGGATACAGCTCGCGACTGACTCGTTTGTAATTCGTTAGTATGGGCTTTACGTCGTCAACCATCGGATGCGCCGATATATTCAGCCCCTGCAATATGCGTTCGTCTCCCAATGCTCCCAACACGGTTCGTTCCGTTCCTGGCATATACAAAGGCTTGAGTCCGGCCTGCTCTATTTTTGAGAGAATTTCATCAGCATCATTTTTCGTTGCTTGCACTTTTAATACAATAATCATGGTCATTCACCTTATGTCAGTTTTTTAAAGTCATAAAAAAACCCGCCAATGGCGGGTTTTAAAAAAATCATTCAAACAATAGCGGTTATCACCCGTCAGATAACCTCTGCGAGTACCACCACCAATTAGCTGCTTGTATCAATTGTTGATTAATCATGTTCGTTATCTGAGTTTTTCGCTTTTATTTCATCCACTCGACTGAAGTGGCTTATTTAACAAACGTTTCGTTTTTGAAAAAAAAAGCCCGTCAAAATTGACGGGCTTTTAATTTTTGTTGGCTGAATTAGGTTTATTGAAACTTTCAGCTCACACAACACTACGCCCGTCGGGAGTTTGCCACCACCAACGAGCTTGCCAAAATTGAATTGCGCTAACGTTAATTTCTTTCATAGACAGTAAAATATGCAATTACATTCACTAAGTCAACTGTTTCGTTATTCCTATTTCGTTATATCAAGTGCATTAATCTTTAAAGCATCGCTTTGTTCATGGGTTGACTGTTGAAATAGCAACGCGACTCTTCCAACTGCAAGTGCAAAAGCTCGGTTTCAACCTCCACGCCACTGGGTACCCCAACCAACCTCAAACAGACCTCTTCAATTTTTCCGCGAACAGGTACATGAATCAAATTAGAAAAAAGTAACGCTGAATCAAATTTTAAGTCTTGAAAGTCAATCGGTAGTCGATGTTTACCTCTTAAATCCTGATATTCAAAAAACAAAGCCAATTGACCATCGATAAAACTGGAAAGCTTAAAGCTCGCCAGAATATTTAGCGCAATCGACCAAGGAGAATCGGTTTTCAAAGATGTTTTCGGAAGGTACTGCTCAGGTTGGAGGTATATCGTATGCGTATACCCTTGATTCATATCTAGCGGGTTCATGTTGTAATGCTCTTGTCTTGGTTATCTTTATAATGGTCTATCTATTTATCCGTCTAAACTTACTCACGACCCTACTGAGCAAATTTTAATCAATGCATACTCTTACAATTTGAGATAAAAATCAAGCTATACAATTTACGGTTGCGACTTATATCTCAAAGATCATGGATCAAGCCGTTTTTCTGAGTTCCGGCCCTGGTTGAGGTGGCTCAATGACTTTGACAAACAACTCATCAATTTCGAATTCAAAGTCATTGTCTTGAAACATCAAGGTGAGAGAAACTTTAGAAATGGCTCCTTTTATAGGGAGTTTCACCAGGTTTGAAAATAGCAGCTCCGAGTCTTTATCCAGCAATTGACTGTCAATCAGCAGTTGTTGCGGACCACGACTGTCAGTATATTCAATGTACAAAGACGAGGTCTGTATGGTCGAGTTGCTCACTTTTAACCATAGCGCAAGATTTAAAGATACCGACCAGGAAAGTGTCGGGTCAGATACATTTCCTCGTACAGGCAAATATTGTTCAGGAGTCAGTCGACTCACTAGCTTTGCGTAAAATGCCACTCCTGAGTGCCTCCATAATGCATACAACTTAAAAGCATTACTTAATGTGTAGCAGGCGATTGAAGATTAAAGTGTGATTTACTTCATGTTTTTTTGGGAATTGCTATAACAAAACTGTATACCATATACCCTAATTTAAAATTTCCTTAATATTCAACGCATTGTAAATTTGTGAACGGTTCACCTTGTTTAGAATACCTTGCTATAAGTTTTCTATTTTTAATACCCAGTATGACCGACCGTTTTGCAAAAAGTTCTTGCTATTGAGTTAAATTGTAGCAACAACGCTTAAACTTCTTTTCACTACCACAAGGACAAAGCTGATTGCGACTCAGTTTAACCGCTGCTTGCGGCTCGTTAAATCGACCGGATACGTAAAACCACTGCCCTTCTACGCATTCAAAATCGGATACTTCATCGTGACATAATAGTCGTTCCTTCTCCAAATACCAGGCACGAAAATGAACTTGCGACTTGAGCTCCATCAAAGAGTGTTGCAATACTTCAAGTTTGATCCACCGTGTTTGTTTCGCGCTTTTGGTCAGCCCATCAATACTGAGCGATTGGCGATAATCCGGATGGTGCGTGTCGTACAAATAGGCACCGTTGTGCAAGCAAAACGCACTAAAACGAGAACGCATTAATTGCTCTGCATTGGCCGCCTTTTTATCCTCAATAATCGGCTTACAACACCGCTCGAACGCTTTGCCACTCCCACAAAAACAAGAAGACCGCCGCACAACTTATAAACCCCTTTGCCACTCTTGTCGAAGTGGAATGCTGCCCGGTTGATGCAATGCTGCATCGATTTGCGCCAACAACAACGGTTTATCTTTATTGAGTGTTCCTTTCAAAACCAAATAGTTTGAAGCATGGTCTGAACGAAAAACGGTTTGTTCTAGCTCTAAATGCTCCAGTAATAATTTCATTTCAGAAATCAATCCTTGCGTATCGGGTATCTGGTAATCACCACCGAATCCTTTGACGACTCGCTCATCACCTAAAGGATACGACACAACCAAGGTCGACAAAAACTCGGGTTGAGCCTCGTTCATCAGTTTCGCCGAATTAGCTGCATGTTGCTCAGAGTATCGAACACCGCCCATTCCATTAAGAATCATAACCGACGATTTAATACCAGCCTGTTTTAACTTTAAAAGTGCATCGAGTGAAGACTGATAAGTCTCGCCTTTTTCAATCGCTTTTAGCACGGCATCATCGCCGGATTCACAACCCACATAAACCAGTTTGAGTCCAAGTGATTTCAACATTTCGAGTTCATCAACCGACTTTCGCGACACATTGCGAGGCAAGCAATAACTCGAAACCCGAGTAACGTCAGGGAGGTACTTTTTGATTGCCAACAAAATGTCTTTTAAACGACGTACCGATAATGTCATGGCATCACCATCGGCAAGAAAAACTCGTCTCACAGGCGCTTTGATTCGTGCCACTGCCTGCAACTCTCGTTCGATTTCCTCTTGAGCTTTGGGTCGAAACTTTTTTTGTGGCTGCGTATACATATCGCAAAAGGTACACTTATTCCATGAACAACCATTAGTCACCTGTAAAATTAACGATTTCCATTCACTGGGTGGTCGAAAAACAGGTTCGATGTAGGGCAATGCGATCATTGTGCTTTTAACTGTCTCTCCGTTACATATTGACCGATTTTATCATAATTTCGCTAGGCAGGATCGATAACCACTCTATGGTTTTATCGCATTACTTTTTCGAACGCGTATTAGCAGAGCACAAGAATAGAGTGATTCAATAAGTTTTTAGATATTACTCCGCTTCGCTTGCCAAAATGACACCGCAATTACGATTTTCCTTGATTTGTTTGTCAAGTAATTGTTGTGTTTTTTGATAAAGCGATTCGACACGCATCTCGGTATTTAGCAACATCGCAGCAACATGAATGGTCACGTTGTCACTCGACTCCGTACTCTTTATTTGATTCCAGACTGACTTAAAAATCTGTTCCAGTATTTTTCCGGCCTCTTCTTTCGAACGACAATGTTCAAATAGCATCACAAACTCGTTGCCCGCAATTCGAGCAACCATAGCATTTTCTGTTTTACACGCCAAAAGTCCTTGAGCAATACTGATAAGTAACTGATCGCCCTCATCATGCCCTAGGAGCATATTGACAGATTTAAGGTGATTCAGCTCCAACAAAACGTATAACGATTGACTCACTTTATCCGACTTACGAGACGATAATATGTGGAAATGGCTGTTGAAGCTGCATCGGTTAGGCAATCCGGTTAATGAATCATACAGCGAAAATTCTGAAACTTGCAGCTCGGCCTGCTTTCTTAATTGCGCTTCTTGTCGAAATCTATTGCGCATTCGAATATACATGGTGAGAAATATTACGCTAATGATCACCACAATCATGAGCAAAAAGCCGCTCATTGTATAACGCAACCAATGTACCTGAGCTTCCCTCGACTCTAATTCACTGTATAAAAAAGAGTTCAAGTCTACTGTATTTTTAATAATTCCCCATGTTTTGAGTTGTTTTTGCGTTTCCTGCCATCGATGATGACTCATATGACCAATTGGCACCTGACTCATCACCATAAGCTCACGCAATACATTTTCTTCAAACCTTAAATGATCTTTGTTTTTGGGCGAGTGATATTTCTCAATTATCAACGCAATCATTTCTTCAGGGTGATCCATTGCATAATGCCACCCTTTCAAAGTCGCTAAGATAAATTTTTTCACTACTTCTGGCTTTTCCTTTAGAAACGCCTCCGATGTAAAAATTATGTCGCCGTAATACTCTATTCCATAATCTTTAGGATCAATAATTCGATACTTTAACTTTTTACTTTCCAAGTAATAGGGCTCATTGCTGCGGTACGCATTAAAAAGATCGGTGTTTCGATTAACGAGATCGTAAATATTGGTACTTAAAGGCACACGTTCCACTTTATCGTGTAAGTCAAATTGGTGAAGTAAGCTGACCAACGAAAGACTCTGGTTTCCCGGAAACATCATAATGCGTTTTCCAGCTAAGTCGTTCACACTCAATATTTCACTGTCTGCCAACGAAAGTAAAATGGAAGGCGTATATTGAAAAGTTGCAGCAAGTGCAACGACCATTTTGCCCTGCGAGCGATCGACCAGCAAACCGGCATCCCCCTGGCTGAATTGAGCACGCCCGGCTATTACTTCGCCAGCAGGCGTAATTCCAGGCTCAATGGGTTTGAGAGTAACTTCAAGACCCGCATCTCGATAATATCCTTGCTCAATAGCGGCGTAGTAGCCCGCAAATTGGAATTGATGATGCCAACGCAGCTGAACGGTCACTGGCTCCAGAGCACAGCACACCGCTGGCCATAGAATCACCAACCCAAAATAAAGATGTCTTTTTGAAGTTTCACACACCCAGCGCAATGGGTACTCCATGCTTAAATTTTGACTTGAGTGTTTTATAAACTATAGCAGAGTGTGGAACAATCGAAGCTTTATCAGCCAGTTAGACAAAAACTCTAGTTTTTTTGATCGTCCAGCGTACAAGTTGCGGAAATATTGTTCATAGATAAAGAAAAATTTAGTTTTTACTTGTGATACGCCTTAGTTTTCGATAAATTTGTGCCCGAACCACGCGCCCGTAGCTCAGCTGGATAGAGTAGTTGGCTTCGAACCAATTGGTCGGGAGTTCGAATCTCTCCGGGCGCGCCAAATAAGATAAAAAGCTCACCATTAGGTGGGCTTTTTTCGTTTTGGGAGCCCGGAAGATTTGAACTCCTTAGTTCGACAAATTTGTCTGGAACAAATTTGAACATCGGAGGAACGACGATAGCCCCGCAGGGGTGAGGCGCAAGGACACGCCGAATAATCTCTCCGGGCGCGCCAAATTCAGAAAGGTTAACGGTAAGCAATCGTTAACCTTTTTTATTTTTCCCTCAAATTTTCCCTCAAAGCTCGACCCATTTGTAGAGAATAAATTTGAACACCGGAGGAACAACAATGGCCGCGCAAGGTTAAAGCGCAAGAGCACGCCGAAAAACCTCTCCGGGTGCGGAGAATAGAGTAGCAACTCACCATCTGGTTAGCGTTTATTATTTCACAGTTGAAGGCCGTAACACTTTATAGTCCGCTAAAATCTGAGCGACATGCTTTTTTGGACTCACCTCTGGATAATGTTTCACAATCATCCCTTTTTCATTAACAATAAACGTTTCTCGCCGCGTATGCGGCCAAGGGAAAATGTTCACTAAGTCCAGTTGGTCTGACAGCTTTTTATCCACATCGGCTAACAGGTCAAACTCGACATTAAACTCTTTAGCAAACTCAGCATGCGATTCCACATCATCTAAACTGATCCCCACGACTTCGAGCCCCAGCTGTTTCAACGTTGCATAACTCTTTGCAAAGCTTTCGGCTTCAATACTGCAACCCGGAGTGTTGTCTTTCGGATAAAAATAATAGGCCACCCAACCATTTTGATATTTCGCGTTGTTTACCGTTTCACCTTTCTGATTTTGCAACTCAAACGCTGGAAAGGGCTTACCAGCCCAGTCTTTGGCATACGTTGAGCAGGACATTAATAGGCTAATCGACATTAAGATGACACCATTCCAAAAAAGCTTATTTTTCATCATGTTTTCCTCGATTTAAAATATTCGACCTAGAATACTTCGTTAACTGTACCTGACCCGTCAGATATTAGCGAGTTGCTGAATTGCCAGCTTCAGCATGTCACCGATATAATAGTTACAACATTAGATTATTCGATTAGCCCCGTATTTGTGCAGTGATCTCTTCTCCGACAGAACTCAAATCTAAAATCCAAGCAAAAGCACGTGAACTGGGCTTTCAGCAGTGTGGCGTATCGCCCATCGATATTGGCGAACAGGTGGCACACTATCGCAATTGGTTGAAGAACAACTACTTTGGCGACATGGAATATATGAAAACTCGGGAGCCGATGCGCAGTGATCCTCAGCAACTGGTACCGGGCACCTTATCGGTGATCAGTGTACGGTTGAACTATTTAAAAGCGCCTGCGGGCTTTAGTCAATGTATTCAGGACCCCAATCAGGCCATCATTTCTCGTTATGCGCTAGGTCGAGACTACCATAAACTGATGCGTAAAAAGCTTGCTCAGTTAGCCAAATACATAGAAGCGTTAACGTCTCATACGCATTTTCGCGTATTTGTCGACAGCGCTCCCGTGTTGGAGCGAGCTTATGCACAACAAGCTGGACTTGGGTGGATTGGCAAAAACACCATGCTACTCAATGAAAACGAAGGTTCATTTTTCTTTTTAGGCGAAATATTAACAAATCTGGAATTGCCGGCCGACGAGCAGCCCGAAAACCAATGCGGTGCTTGCACCGCTTGTATAAATTTGTGCCCAACCAACGCAATTGTCGCCCCCTATCAACTCGATGCACGAAAATGCATTTCTTATTTGACCATTGAACATTTTGGCTCGATTGATGAAGCGTTACGCCCTTTAATGGGTAATCGCATCTACGGCTGCGATGATTGCCAAACCGTTTGTCCCTGGAACCGGTATGCTCAAACAACCGACCTTCAAGACTTCCTACCACGGAATCATTTAAACAACATCGATTTATTATCACTGTTTTGCTGGACGGAAAGTGAGTTTCTAAAACGCACGGAAGGTTCTCCAATCCGTCGCATTGGTTACCAACGATGGGTTCGCAATATCTCTGTCGCTCTTGGCAATGCTCCTTTTCAAGAATCAATAAAACAAGCTCTGCTCAATAAGCTTAAGCAAATAGACTCAGAAATGGTGCGTGAACACCTTAAGTGGGCACTGGAACAACAGCTTCAAAAAGAGCAAAGCCTCATACCTATTTCTATCGTTTCCGAAAAACAACAAAAGTTATTGCGCACGACTAAAAAAATCATGGCTCATATTGATTAGCGCATAAAATAAATCCGTCATTTCATTCCATTTAAATATTTCCAATTGCAATATTAGTCTATCCGTTTTCTTTCTTTTTAGGTACCGCCGTTTTTATTGACTATTTTTAATATCGCAGTCTTTCTAAAACAACCATTTCAAGTACAGGAGATCAAATGAAAACAATCATACAAATAGCGGTTTCCATCAGCGTATTCTTGCTTGCGATATCAAATAGCCAACCTGCGCTTGCTCACAAATCCGTTAAAGCAACTACCACTTCAATAAAACCTGTGTTAGTGAATGACAAGAAGAATAGAGAAGTGCAAAAACATTTCTTATCAATGATTCATCATGTTGACTCAAAAAAATATCAACAGCAGGTTACTTTTGATGAGCATATTGTACTGTCTTATCAATTCGCCCAAAACCGAGAGCCAACACCCGAGGAATTTTGGATGCTAAGACTCATTCATCGCTCTTCCAAATTGAAAACCAGTGACGTATTAGGTATTGCTCTTCGAGGTAATGAAAAAAATGGTTTAACGTTTAAACGACTTGCGCAAATGCAATCGCATTTTAAAACCAGTAATTTTAAGTCGAATGCAACCTCAAAAAAAGTAAGCGAACGCCTTGCCAATATGAACATTACCGATATTTTTTCGCTTAATGAGGACATGGATAAATCCGTTTTATTTTCTGGAAAAAAACAAACATCTATCCCACTTTATAACAACAAACCCAATGAAAGCTACAACATCTACTTTGGTTTCTTACACACTCACACCGGCTTTTCTGATGGTGAAGGCACTCCCGATGAAGCCTATAAACACGCAAGAGAGCAAGCAAAACTCGACTTTTTCGCAGTAACCGATCACGGTATTATGATTGATATTTGGCCATGGGAAACCGAATGGCGCGATATTAAACGCGCTGCAAATCGAGCTAACGATCCTGGAAAGTACATCACTTTATGGGGCTTTGAGTGGTCTAATCCGCTACTCGGTCATATTAATGTCATCAACTCGAATGACTTTACTCACACCCTTTCGCGACTTACGGTAAGCTCGCTCTATCGATGGATCCTCGACCGACCACAGGCATTTGGTCGATTTAATCATCCGGGTGAACTCGATTTAATAAACCTCGAGTTTGATCACATGAGGTTGAATGCGCAGGCTATTCCACAAATGTTAGGCATGGAAATTTGGAATGGTAATAAAGGTTTCGATGAATACCACTATAGCGGAGGATGGGAAACGTCTTATGGTTATCTCGATGAAGCCAACCGCCAGGGTTGGTACATTGGTGCACTCGGGGCGCAAGACAATCACCGGAAAAACTGGGGCACGATGAATCAGTTTCGTACCGCAGTATTGGCTACCGACCTTTCTCGCGATGCAATCATCGAAGCTTACCAAAATCGCCGCTTTTATGCGACAGAAGATGGCGACCTATTCATGGACTTTCGATCGAACGGATACGCCATGGGCTCTCAGCTTTCAGGCCTAGAGCGTAATTTTACAGTGACACTTTGCGACGCATCCGGCGATCAATTTCAACAAGTTCGCTTATTTAAGAATGGCGACAACATCCAAACACAACAAAACTTTACGCGGGTAAATAAGCCAAATAAGTGGAATGTAGGACCATCACAATGCGTTACGGCAAATCTTTCTGATACTGACAACGAATCTCCTGCCTATTATTACGTCATCGTTACTCAGACAGATGATAACGACAGCAATGGTCGTAACGATGAGGCGGTTTCTTCGAGCATTTGGTTTCGATAATTAATCTAAAAAATCCGGCTCATACATAGGGCCGGAACGAAAAAGAAGTGAAACGCCTTTACCCTTCTCGCTGGCGTTGAACTTCCTTGTAGAGTTGCTGCCCCTTTAAAATTCCCATTATCGCAGTGAGTAAGCCAAACACCACCAACATAATAATTGGCAAAACGAAAACACAAGCAATGAAAATCATTCCCGCGTGAACGCTGTAGCTTTGAAAAACATTTTCAAGGTTTTGATCATGCAACTCAACCGGTCGCACCAGGAAAAATACTTCCGCTGAAATCAATAATAAAGAAATAAGCAGCCAAATACCTACTCCAAACGCATTCAAAGCGGCAATACTTAATACGCAAACACCAAAAATACGAAACGCCGGTAATGCAGCTTTGCGAATTTTTTCCGTTACTTTAGTTTGTTCGCTGATAAAGTCGATTAATGGATAACTTAACAATACCAGCGCCGTAGCAATACCACCAGCAATCACCAGCATCCAATGAGATGCCATTACCAAGCTCGCAGAAAGTATAAATAATAAAATCAATAGCAAACTACCCTGTGATTTCAATAGCGGAACTTTGTGCATTCCCGGCAGCATCGCTTTAAATACTTTATCCAACACCGGCTTATCGATTGGATTCAATTCAATCACTTCAACGGTTTGCTCTGCCAGTAACTGTTCAAGATAAGCGAGGTCTTCCCGAGTTTCAATCACTGCCCAAAACTGACTTTGTGTTGGAATGACTAAACTACGACCCGCCCTGCTTAATGCGCTTTGCACTCGATTCCAGCTGAAAGGTCGATCTTTCGACACTTTTTCAATCAATTTAAAAATGATGGTGCCGCACTTATAAACACCGATGTCGTAGCCTGATGCCATTTTTTCACCACTGCTTCGAACATTGTTTTCCTGGTTAAACTCAACTTTAAACACGGAAGATTTTTGTAAGTGTTGATGGATCTTCCCATTATATAGTAGCGATAAGACTTGATGACTGTTTACTGGTTGGCTCACTAACGTTTTCAACATATCGCCAGCAATCACACGATTGACCGGCCAATATATGAAGGTTTCCTTCATATAGCTTTCTGCGACCATTAAACTTTTACGAACTGCAATTTGTTCACGCTCTATTTCAAGAAATGTTGGGCTGTATCCGAATTTAAAAGCCTCTCGAGCAATCACTTGACGGGCACTGGACTCTTTTTCAATCAATACAAATACCGAGCTGATCCCTGCATAACTCATGGCTTTAAAGTGTTGTTCAAGAAAAGGCTTTCCATTGACTGGCAAGTTCAGCTTTTCACCTTTTGGGGTAACCAGTTGTTTAAGATTAACCGTTGTGTCGAGTACGCATTTCATGAGTCAAGTCTCCAAAACGCCTGCCACCATTTCTTTTTATTCAAATACAGACGCTAACTAACCCATAACTATAGCACCTTTCATCGTAGTGAATTGTGATTGATTACTGGATCTCGGAAAAGTAAAGAAAAAAGAATCGAACGGAAGATACTGGCTGCCGTATATGTCTGGCAGCCATAAAGATTTAGTGATTTATAACTGTATTAATTAACTTTTGTTGGATAGTCGCGATATCGGACTGCTTTGCGCTACGTATTGCCGCCGCATAACCATAAAAGTTTTTGGCTTGATCAAGCTGACGTTTACCTAACGCTTCGTCGCCCATTGTTTCGTAGCGCACATCAGGATCTTTCAGCCGTGCTTTCAACTGATTCCCAATCTGCTCTGCCACCTTAATCGATAGCTGCTCCATTATTTCAATTTCTGATGGCAACTGAGGTCGCTTAAATGGCAAGTTGAATTCACCGATACTCACCCCTTGATTACCTTCGCCTTCAAACAACTGTTTATCACGAGCGGTTTCATTGATTAACACATGACCACTTTTTTGATCGACTAAACGAAAGTTTACCGAGAGTATTCCCGTCTTGCGGGTATAGGTCACATTAACAGTAACGTCTTCATTCTTTTCATCAATAATAAATTCCGCAGGAGCCGGGCCTTTTCCACCATCTTCCTGCCACTCTTTATATTTTGGGTTGGGTGTACGTACCGTTTCAGTAACCACACGCATGGTTTTCTGGCTCTGATTATTTTCCGTGTTAACCCCTGCTTGCAAAATATCACCTTCAAGTATCAGCAATCGTCCGGGCGCAGAAGTATCTGCCTGAGACATTTGTTGAGCCGATACCAGCGCGATTTCACCGGGCATCTTTTCATACACCCAACTGTAAACCTGTTTGGCAACCGATTTTCCCGCACTGTGATGAGTACCGGTTTGCGCAAAGTCTTGAACCAACATTGATGTGGACGCATACTCGATGATGTTTTTACGTGCTTCAGCGAGAGTCTCTTTAAATTTCGGAAAATCCGGATTAAACTGATTGATAATCTCCAGATAAGCTAACTGTTCGCCGTATCGTTGTTTCTTCTTCATCACATCCGCATAATTCATTAACTTTCTCAAATAATCGTGCTCAGCATCATGCTGTGGTGGTAACTCTAATACTTCACGAATTTGCCGCGCTTTCACGAAATTTTTATAACCACCTTTGAGAGCACCTTGCGAAGCACTTTGTAACGCACGATTTATAAAAAAGTCATTCAGAGACTGAATGCTGTTTTTAAGTGTGCCTTTTATCGATGCAAACATAGGGGTATCGGAAACCCGCATTAACTCACCAAAAGCCAACTCTGGCTTTCCATCTTCTAATGCTTTACGGAAAGCCGTTTCAAAGCCTTGTTGTTCAGCATGCGCTAGTTTTTCTTTTGCTTCCTGATTATCTGGGTCCAAACCTAAAACTTTGCGCAAAAAAGTAGCCGCATGAGTAAATTGACGCGCGGCCAGCGCGGTATCGGCTTCGACAATCCAATTCACCAGAGTCTGTTCTTTTTGCTGCACATAATTGCTGTGATGTTCACTGCCTTCACCAGCAATACGAGCAGCCACACTCATGGCATTAATGCGTTGAACTTGATCATTAACAGGGATTTTACTGACCTCTACTAATTGACGCGATAAAGCATCTTGTGATGATGTCGCTTCTGAACTCAATTTTTGGCGGGTTTGTTGGTAACGCGACTGACTCCAGTTCGCCAATATTTCGGCATCCTGTTTTTGTTTTTCAATGAGCGTTAGTGATACCGCACCCGAAGGTAATCGATTATTTTCCAGTTCCTGATATATCGCTTGTTGTTTGTCCGCTGCCAACTGTTCAGCAATTTGCGTAGCTATCGCCTGAAGTGATTTTTTACTCGAGCCACTGGCTTGTGCTAAATCGCCCTGCACCTTTGCGTACAAATGCTCTAGAGTACCGGCATTACGAGCATCCGTGATTTGTTGTTGCGTAACCTGTGGTTTTGGAGCCCCACAACTAGTCAGCAACAGCGCTAACGTCAACAAACCGATGAGTGATGTAGTTTTTACTTTCATTAGTTGCCTCAATCAATTTAGTGATTCGTGTCATCGTCTTTTTCAGACTTGTTTTCAGTTGATGCTTTCTTAGAATCAGACTTTTCTTTCTCTGTCGTCACATTTTTGTCCGATGCACTTTGCGCATCCGCTGTATTTGTTTCTTTAGGAGAAACGCCATCATTGTTAACCGAAGTTTCGGGCGACTTATCAGACCCATCCGTTTTGATTGCAGTATCTTTTGTTGTTGCTTCGGGGGCATTCTGTAGGTGTACAGTATCGGTACTTTTGCCTTCAGAAGACTCATCGATGGGTTCCTGCTCCATTGTCTGTGGCTCCTGCGGAACCAAGGATAAATCCATTTCGGTTATTTGTTGCCGTAACACGGGTATTTGTTGATGGCCCGCAAAATGATCCATTAATTGCCCAAGCCAATCATTCGCTGTGTTCTTATTGCCTTGCTGTATCGATTGTTTCACTAATTCAACTAATCGACCCTGAATTAACTTCACACCATCCAATGCATCCTGATTACGACTGTCGATATCAAGCACTTCACGATATTTTGCAAGTGCGTTATCGGCCTGTGGTTGTACGAGCCTATTTTCCGTGTAAGCAACACGCGCTGCATTTAATTTACTTTTTATTTTAAGCTGCGTTAATGGATCGGCCAATAACTGTTGTCGCTCCAATTCTTGTTGTTTTTTAGCTTCTTCTTCAGCAGCCAGTTTTCGCTCTTCGTCGACCTGTTTTTTAATCAACACAAACTGCTGCTCCAATTCCGCAATACGCTCATCTGATGGCGCAATTTTCTTTAATTTGACAATCGATGCTCGCGCATTTTCGACCGATTTATTTAATAATGACTGTTGTGCCAATTTCACATACTGATCTTTAATACTTTCAATCCCCTGTCGTGCTTCGGCGTTTGCAGAATCGATCGATAGTGCTCGCTCAAAATAATAAAGGGCATTATCATTGGTTGGTGAGGTCAATTTGTTCTTTTGTAAGGCATCGTTCCCTTGTACCAATAAGTCATTCAATTTTTGTTGATGCTCGGCTATAGCCTCCTGCTGTTTTTGGTGCTGCTTAAAGCGGCTATGTTCCTGCGTTAATTCATCAATGAGCGCGTTATGAGGATCGGTTGTTTCAACCACAGTGTAATACTGTAAATACAGATTTTCATTGCCGTTTGCTAATGCCTGCTTAGCGTAACTGGCTGTTCGATTAAGCGCCGCCGTTTTTCCAGCCAACGCTTTTTGATTATTTTCATCCAAAACCAAAACGCGTACATAATTTTGCAAAAGCGTACGTATTTGGCTGGGATCTAACTCTGGCAAAGGCTCAAGCGAATCGGCTTCTACTAACAATTGAGCAATTTGTTTTTGTTTCGCTTCTTCTTCTGCAGTAGATGGCTTTGCTTTATCCGCTTTGGTGGCGGTACCTCCATCACTTAACACATGCTTGTCACTCGCTAACTGACTCGGTGAGCTCGTTTGAGTAGGAGAAGCCGTTTCCGACATTTCAGGTAGTTTTTTCCCGGTTACCTCAGCGTAAAATTGTTTCGCTTTAGGTAGCCACATTGACTGTTGTAAGTAACCAACCACGCCGACAATCGCCAACACGAGCACCGCCCAAGGCCAACGCGCTTTCTTATTGCTTTTTTCCTGATAGAGCCTTTCGCCAGCGACCAGGTCGTCTTCATCTTCGAAAATTGCCGTTTCTTCTTCTGAGCGATCCGCTCTTAACTCACTGGTGGTTGTACGGTGGGTTTGGGTGATTTTACCCGACATAAACTGATCAATTTCTTTGGCTAAAGTTACAGCTGTGTCAAATCGATCTTCCGGTTTTTTCGCCAACATTCGATCTAATAGCCACTGATAATGCTTTTGACGAACCGGTAACCTTGGTACCGGCTTAGTCACATGCTGTAGACATACCGCTACCGAATCTTCACCATCATAGGGCACTGTCTGTGTAAACATTTCGTACAAGATAATGCCGAGACTGTAAATATCCGACCGACCATCGAGTGTACGCCCACGACATTGTTCCGGACTCATATATTGAGGAGTACCGATGAGCTTACCCTGCTGAGTCATTTGAGTAGAAGAGTTGGAAGCTTTGGCAATTCCAAAGTCCGTTAACACCGGCTCACCGTCATCTCGAAACAAGATGTTCTCTGATTTTACATCGCGATGGATGTAGCCCTTCTCATGCGCAAAATGAAGCGCCACGGCCACTTTTTTAATCACCAGCAAGGCATCCTTTGCCTTCATTCCGTTATTAATTCGGTTCCGAAGATCCATATCTGGCAGATATTCCATTGCTAGATAGTAAAAACCATCGTGCTCGCCCACATCGTAAACGGTAACAATGCCCGGATGACGCAATTTCGCTACAATTTTTGCTTCACGAATAAAGCGTTCTCCAAACGAAGGATCTGCCGCCAGAGCTGGAGACATCACTTTCAACGCAATTTCCCGGTCAAATCCTTTCTGGATCGCCAGATACACCGTTGCCTGGCCACCCACGCCCAGTGTTTTGACTATTTTATAACCAGGAATATTAATTGAGCTCACAGTTTACCCCGGGGACCATAATCGTATTTGGCCATCACTAAACGGCTGATTAAACGATGACGCGATGAATTATTGTTATTACTCTTAATGGTGCTGTCCCATAATAATAGATCCTGCCAAGAACTTATAGCAACTAATTGAATTATAAATAGTTTATAAATTGCTCAGGTCGGTGATTTCGTCGCTTAGAGCATGCAAATGATGATATTGTGGATTGAACTCTCAAGGCTTACTTGCAGAAGCAAAAAAAAGAGCTTTACGTCTATATACGATTAGCTCCCAACGGTTACGATGCTCTTTAGTTACGTCGCGTCTTCCGTTAAGAAAAGCGCTTGTTGAAGACGAAAAACTTTTCGCAAACCACTTCGTTTAAACTTTAATGTACTCTTCAATCGCACCTATTGACACGATTACTATTAAAATTCGATACGCCTTCTCTTTTAAAAAGTGACCTTTACTTCAGATAATTACCTCATACGTTTTCCATTCGATAAACATCAAAATAGATCGTTTGATCACCTGTTCTATTCGAAAGTGAATTTTTTAAAGCACAACGAGCTTGGTAAATTTCAACCTTCTTAAATTTCAACACTATTAGCAAAGTGCGCAGTGTGTCGAATTTTCGGTGTGATAAAAATCTCAACCTTTAAAGGAAAATCTTCATTACTCTATAAACTCATTAATTATCGGTGCCAATTCAATTTTTTTCTATTGACTAGTCATTAAAAAATAGTGTGACAGGTATCTGATTTTATCCAATTTAAGTTTGATTAACTCAATTTAGTTTCGATAGTATTTTCGCGCTTAAACCAAGCATGCAGGAATTTATTGTCTCTAAAGCGATGTATCGCGTTTAGTTCAAGGAGCCGGTAAGGAGTATCCCGCAGTTTAAAAAAACTCGAAAAAATTGGAGAACAACATGAGTAATGATTACTCTCAAGGCCTAAAGAAAAACATTCCTTTCAAACATTCAAAATACAGTTTAGCCGTTTCAGCAGCACTCGTTGCTTGCGTAAGCACTGCTTCTGTAATGGCAAAATCGGTTGCGCATAACAATCAAGATGTCATCAAATTAGTAGCAAATGCTTCGGATAAAACGCAAAAACCAAAATCGAAAGAGCATGCTAAATTCCGCTCAATTCACTCAAAGCAAGCCATACCTAATCAGTACATTGTGGTTTTAAACGATAAATTTGTGAATAAACAAATCTCACGCATTGCCGGTAAATCTTCAGAGAGTTTAACAAAAGAAGCATTCATCAACTTTAAAAGCCAAGTGGTAAAACACGTCGCAAACGAAGTGGCGGTTAAGCACAATGGCGAAATCAGCGAAACCTATCATGCGGCTCTGTCTGGCTTTGTTACTAAAATGAGTCGTTCGGATATCAACAAACTGCTATTGGAAGATCGAGTTGCCTTTATCGAGCAAGACCAAATTGTTAGTGCCTATGACACGCAGCAGAATGCAACGTGGGGATTAGATCGTATCGACCAACACAGCTTACCTTTAGATGGAAAATACCAATACTCGGCCGATGGTAACGGTGTGACGGCTTATGTAATCGATACCGGGGTATTCGCAGGTCATTCCGAATTTTCTGGAAGAATGCAACAAGGCATGACAGCCATTCAAGACGGTCGCGGTACGAATGACTGTAATGGCCATGGCACTCATGTCGCAGGTACCGTTGGTGGAAAACAATATGGCGTTGCTAAAAATGTAAACATTGTTCCCGTTCGAGTTTTAGGGTGTGATGGTAATGGAACCAATTCAGGCGTTATAGCAGGTGTCGACTGGGTCGCACAAAACGCATCGACTCCCGCGGTTGCGAACATGAGCTTAGGTGGAGGTCCGTCTTCCGCTTTAGATAATGCTGTGAATCGCGCCATTGATAAAGGTATTGTCTTCGTAGTCGCCGCAGGAAACAGTAACTCTAATGCATGTTACGGTTCACCCAATGGTGTTGCTAATGCAATTACCGTTGCATCATCAACATCGAATGACACTCGTTCAAACTTTTCCAGTTGGGGATCGTGTATTGATTTGTTCGCACCTGGCTCAAACATTACTTCAGCCTGGCACAATGGTGGAACCAATACCATCAGTGGAACATCAATGGCAGCCCCTCATGTTGCAGGCGTCGCAGCGCTTTACTTGCAAGAAAACCCATCGGCATCACCTTCACAGGTTACTCAGTCATTGATTAACGCAGCGGCTATCAATCAAATAAGCGACCCCAAAGGTTCACCCAACCGATTGGTACAAACAGGCAATGACAATACACCTCCTCCCGGTGGTGATAATCGGTTGCAAAATGGAAAACCAATATCGGGCCTTAGCGCATCGCGTGGCGAAGAAAGGATATATACCATGGAAGTACCGAATGGCGCGTCGGATATTAACTTTACAACCTCCGGTGGAAATGGCGACGTGGATCTCTACGTTAAATTTGGATCTGCACCAACCGATAACGCTTACGATTGTCGTCCTTACAAAAATGGGAATGCCGAGTCCTGTCATTTGAATCAATCCGGTGGCACCTACTATGTACGCTTAAAAGGCTACAGTGCGTTTTCTGGAGTAACACTCGAAGGAAAATACAGTGGTGGCGACGATGATTCTTCCGGTGGTATAACACCCATTGATGCAACGATAACCGATATTTCAGTTTCTCAGGGGTATTGGACGCGTTACACGTTGGACTTACCTGAAGGTTACTCAAACATGACCATTCGTATTTTTAGTGGTTATGGTGATGCAGACCTATATGTGACGCACGGTTCCCCCTCTTCTTTGTACCAATTTCATTGTCGACCCTACCAAACCGGCAATAATGAGGCGTGCGCGTTTACAGCACCGCCAGCGGGCAAGTGGCATATCGATGTGTATGGGTATTATGCTTCCAGCTATATAACCTTAAATGTGAAAGCCGATTAGACTTTCTTACTCTGCCGCTTAAATATACTAAGCGGCTTTTCGTTAGAAGCTGTATTAAGGATTAGGCGCTTGCTCAATGTCGTTCATTTTATCAAGCTCATCACCCTGTTCTTTCAACGACTCCCCATACAAGCTATCCACTTTCTCAACAAACTGATCATTCGATAGAGTGTCCGACCAAAATACAGACGAAGGTAAAATAATGCCATCATACAACGGATAACCACGAAACTTTCGCGCATCAAAGATAGGAGGAATAAGGAAAATTAACACAAGTCCCCAGGCAATTCCATTTGACCAAATAATACGTACGGTGGACTTTTGCGGTAACGATAAATAAAAATTGCTCCACAATAACAAAGAAAATATCGCCCCATTCACAAAGTAACGAAGCTCCGTAAGCCATAAGCCATAATGCCCATTAAATGCAATGATTCGAAGTGCATGCGGGATCCATTGAAAAGCCATTGCCGCAATAAGACTCACCGCCAAATGGCTGTAAAAACGACTTTCATGGCGTAACATACGACCGCTCAAAGACCAAAGTGAAGCCCAGCCAAATATAATCATTAATTCGTAAATCAATTCATTAATAATGCGTGATGCTGCAACACCACGATAATTATGCCAAGAGGCCAGCTGCCATTCACCCACTACAAAAAGTGCCAGTAATACCACTACTACCCAAACCGAACTTAATCGATGAAACAGTTCTTCAATAGAGTGCAAAGGCCACGCATCTTCTACAGGATGTCCTTCATCCCAAAGGCTGATATAACTGCGACCTAACAATAACGTATCGCCTGATTGCAACTGAGTTCCAGACGCCACTTTATGGCGCTTAGTGGAACGAATGCCATTGCAACTGTTTAAGTCGTAAATGATCCAGTTTCCCTCTTCATTTCGCACAAGTTCCATGTGATGCGGCGATACATGAGGTTCATTTAAAATAATATCGTTATCGAGAGCACGACCAATACGGATCCGGTTTTGATCTTTAAAACGATAACGCTGAATGACTTTCTTCGCGCGATTAATTTCTTCAATCACTAGATTCATTGGGTATACTCCATAAAACGGCGTAAAAATTGTTGCGCCTGAGACTTCTCAATACCCGAAATGGTGTAATGACTGACTAAGCTTTCACGGTTGTGATTAATCGTTGCCGACAGAAACAGAGCGTCATAGAGACCAGGAAATTGTTTGTATTCGCGCACACAATACACACTTTTATTCACATGTATCGATTCATCGGGAGCGACAAAATCGGTGGAACAGGAAAACTCCGTAACGTGATCTTCACTTGCCACATTTCCAGCACTGGCATTAGAAAAAGTATCGTTTAGCATACGGTAAAATTGCCACTGTGAAAGCTCGGTAGAGTGATACCAAAAAAACTCCATTTCCAAAATCCCGGTATAAAAGTCTGGTGCAATATAAATGTACTCCGAGTTTTTACAACGCCGGTAAACCTCAGTGAACTTTTCATCGTTTCGCTTGTTTGATTCTCCCCAACAGCTGATAAAGTCCGTTAATTCGCCAATAACCTGAGCATTGCCCAATGAAACGCTTTCCCACTTTCCATCAAAAAGTTTCTTCATCAGTTTTCGTTGATTACTTTTTAATTGTTGATACGCCTGCTCCGAAAAAGTCAGCTGTTGGGTATTCTGGGCTTCTAATAGCGCTTTTAGTTTATCCAGAGGCACCAGGAAACTGATTTGATTGCCAGATGTTGCCACATTAACTCCAATCACCTGCCCTAGATGATTCAACACTGGGCCACCGCTCATTCCTGGATTAATAGAGCCGGAAAATAAAATGCGATCGTAATAAGAGTGCGCTGTTTTTCCATTATAAGTACCCGGTACAACAGTCATTCCCAAATCTCGTGGATTGCCTAACGAAAATATCTCTTCGCCCTTTTCGGGTTCCTGATCTGCCAACTGTAAAACCGAAACCGAATTTTTCGACGAAAGTGCAACCAAAGCCAGATCGTTGATCACATCAATTTGTCGAACTTCCAAAGGTAATGAGTTTAATGTGTGATCCATCGCTTCCAGGGTATACTTTTCAGGGTGCAAAATGTATTTTGAAACCACATGATAATTGGTTGCCAAAACGCCACTTTCGTTTACCGCAAATGCAGAGCCAATAGACGCTTTGCTTCCCGATGCCTTATCGATGGTCCGAATCTGATAAAGGCGATCCTGAAAGTTATCGAATAATTGCCGTGCATCGCTACTGGTTTGAGACCAAAGAAATGTCGAATATAACACTGAGCAAAAAATGATTATTGGTTTCACTAAAGCTTCTCGTTTTTTAAGTTCTTGGTTCTAAAAAATGCGATGAACCTTACTGGGTATCAACCGATCGGTTATCGTTTCGTACCTATGATTTAGAGCTTGTTGACCTCGCTCCCGCTCTCCGCTTCGCCGATAAAATCGGTACTAAACATTCTGCCCGGCAACCCAACCGGATGACCAGGCCCACTGAAAATTAAACCCACCCAAATGACCGGTTACGTCCACTACTTCACCAATAAAAAACAACCCCGGGATCGACTTGGTCATCATGGTTTTCGATGACAATTCATTGGTATCCAAACCACCTAATGTTACCTCAGCGGTTTTATAGCCTTCCGTACCCTGTGGATAAACAGTCAACGCCGACAGCTTATCCGCTATAGCTTCCAGCTCTTTATTTGCCATTTCAGCCATGACTTTTTCACCCACATGAGTACCTTTATCATGAGCGGAATCGGTTAACCAATACTTTATCATATGAGTGACTAGCCGCTTTGTGAATCGTTTACTGAGCACCGTTTTTAATTGATTTTTGGCAGCTGTTTGCTTTTGCTCCAATAACCAATCGAAAAGACTTTCATCGGGCGACAAATTCAATATGACGGGTTCTCCCAGCTTCCAATAAGAAGATACTTGCAAAATCGCAGGGCCGCTTAAACCTTTATGCGTATACAACAGGGCTTCTTTAAAACTACGATTGCCGCAGGAAGCGATCACATCCAAACTATTTCCCGCCAATTCTAATGCCTGCTGTTGCCAGCGCTGATTCATCACAAAAGGTACCAGTGCCGCCGAAGTCGGTAACACTTTCAGCCCTAACTGTTTCGCAAATTCGTAACCGAAGCCATGGGGCCCCATTGAAGGAATACTGAGACCACCTGTTGCAATGACCAAGGCGCCCGACTCAACGGCTTGCCCATTGGCTTTTAATCGAAAATGTTGCGCACCCACTTCAATTTCCGTGGCTTTGCATTGCGTTTGAACGTCTACGTTATAACGATAGCATTCCGTTAATAGCAGTTGAACGATATCTTTTGAGCTGTTATCGCAAAAAAGCTGCCCCAAAGTCTTCTCGTGATAGGGGATCTGGTGACTCGCCACCAGCTCGATAAAATCCCATTGTGTGTATTGATTCAGGGCCGATTTACAGAAATGGGGGTTCGCGGAAAGAAAATTGTCAGCCTCGGTGTACATATTGGTGAAATTGCAGCGGCCACCGCCAGACATCAGTATTTTGCGTCCTACTTTGCGTGCTTGTTCAATCACCAATACGGATTTGCCGCGCTTTCCGGCCTCTATGGCGCACATCAGGCCAGCGGCACCGGCTCCGATGATGGTTACATCGTATGATTTCATTCAATTTTGAGTATTTTTGGGGTATGCGGAGGATATCGGAAGGTGGGGTTTGGCTCAATAGTGTTTTATTTGGTTTCGCACCGCTGCGCTTGCGTGCGAGTCACTTTTGTCAGTCGATACAAAAGTAACCAAAAAGTCTTTGACGCTCGCCGCTGTGGCAAGAGATCTGAGTTTGGAAGTATCACATACAAATTGAAACAACAGAGTTGCAGGACGATTGCTGTCGCTACTGGCTAAGACTCCATCTCAATTGTTTGTAATGCCTAAGCTTCCAGAAGACTCTGATTTTAAAAAGTCTACGAAGCCCAGTTTGATCACTTGCGACAGCATTCATCCAGCGAATCGAGCCGAGCAGTAATAATCTTGTTTTTCGGTCAATTCGGAGCAAGTGCCACAGCGGCTAGCGTAAAGCTTTTTTGGTTACTTTTGCAGCGCTTGGCAAAAGTGACTCGCACGTAAGCCTTAGCGGTGCGAAACCCAAAACGCAAAACCCAAAACCCAAAACCCAAAAACCGAAAACCGAAAACCGAAAACCGAAAACCGAAAACCCAAAATCAAAAAACTAAACCAAAATCCCATGCTTATACAAAGGCAACTCCCGGTACCTCTTCCCGGTCGCCGCGAAAACCGCATTACAAATAGCTGGAGCCACTGGAGGAACACCCGGCTCACCGACACCTCCTGGAGGCGCATCATTGATAATCACATCCACATGAGTCTTCGGCACATGGTTCATACGCGCAATTTGATAATTATGAAAATTACTTTGCTGAACAACACCTTGTTTGGAGGTGATTTCTCCGAATAACGCAATCGAAATTCCAAACACTGCCGCACCTTCCATTTGCGCCTTCACGCGTTCTAAATTCACAACCGTTCCGGCATCACACACCATCCAAATATTTTCAAGCTTCAGTTTGTTGTTTTTCGATTTTGATACTTCTACAACAGTCGCCACATAAGAGGCAAAACTGCGATGCGCTGCAATTCCCAAAAAACGATTTTTTGCACGCGCGTTTTCCCAATGGGCATTGTTGGCCGCTCGTTCCACGACACGCTTTAACCGAGCGGTATCGATTGGATAGCTCGTAATATTTTCACCGTAGTTTCCATATTTAGCTTGCTCTTGCGACAAATCAATATGGCGATCACGGCCAATCAACTGCAATAAAAAATCTTTTGAGTCCTTTCCGGCCTGTTGCGCGAGTTCATCGGCAAAACTGCAGGCGGCAAACGCATGATTAATATTCGTTACTGAACGCAGCCAACCAATACGATGATGTGCCTGTGCTTTTCCGCTGGCGCAACGCACGTTGGCAATGTCGTAAGGCATATCGATTAAACCAAGATCGGCTTCGCTACCGAGTTGATCCGCTCCTTTTTGAAACGTAGAACTGATTGTCGGCTCGGCGACATGATGTTGCCAGGCGGTAACGTTTTTACGATTATCGAATCCTGCCTTGAGTTGCTGATAACTTTCGGCGTGGTAGTAACCTTGTTGAATTTCATCTTCACGCGTCCATACCACTTGTACCGGATAACCCTGCTTTTTCGCTAATACCGCAGCTTCCACGACAAAGTCTGCTTTCGATTTACGGCCAAACCCACCGCCGAGCAGAGTCACATAAATGTCGATATTTTCTCGCTTAACGCCCGTAATTTGCGCTACGGTATTTTGCGCACCTTGTGGTGCTTGGGTCGAAGCCCAAATTTTAAAACGTCCTTCTTTAAATTCCGCCGTTGCCATGGGTGGCTCCATTGGCGCATGGATCAAGGTCGGCACGTAATATTCCGCACTATGGGTAGTTGCCGCATTTTCAAACGCCTGGTCGGTGCTTCCTTTTTGTCGTAAGACCTGATCGGCATTGGTGCAACTTTGCTTCAGGTCTTGTTTTTGTTGAGTCGAATCATGCGTTCGATGTTCACTCCACTGCCATTCAATATTAAGCTGCTCTCGCCCTTTCATGGCCGCCCAGGTATTTTCAGCAATCACCGCAACACCCCCCAGTGGCTTATACAGGGGGGGCTCTTGTAAGTTATCCAACGCAACCACATCAATCACACCTTTCACTTTTTTCGCAGCGGCCGCATCAAAAGCTTTTACCTGACTGGCCAAAACCGGAGGACGCGCAATTACGGCAACTTTCATACCGTCAAGACGAACATCAATTCCAAATGTTGTATTTCCTGTTGCTATCGCATTACCATCAATCAATGGCACTTTTTTATTCTGATTGATGTAAGTAAAATCTTTGCTGTTTTTAAGAGCCACTGATTCTTTGTTCGGCATATCTAATTTGGCTGCGTCGGCAACTAGTTCACCAAAAGACATTTTTTTTCCAGATACCGAATGATGGATAAATGACTTTTTAGCCGAGCATTCTGCTACGGGAACACGCCATCGATTAGCTGCCGCTTGTTCTAACATGTTCCGAGCACTTGCCGCTGCCTGGCGTAACAGATAATAAAAGTTTCGAATGGATCGCGAACCGTCTGTATTCTGGCTACCGTATTTGGCATCTGCTAAGGCTTGCTCGACTTGAATGTGTTGCCAGTCAACGTCCAACTCGTCAGCAATGATCATAGGAATACTGGTACGAATGCCTTGTCCCATTTCCGAACGATGACAAATCACCGTCACGGAATTATTCGCTGCGATTTTAAGATACACATTAGGTTGAAACTCAGCATGCCCCGCAGAAGAATCCGCCCACTTCATAGGCGATGCACTAAGGGACGGCATTTGCAACGCAATCACCAGGGATCCACTTCCAATCCCTAACGTTTTTAAAAATGAACGTCGACTGACATTAGACAGGGCAATGGAATTTGTGACATCGGAATGAAGCCCTTGTGACTCATGCTGAAAAATTCTTTCGAAGTAATTCATATTGCCCTCGGTTAATTATTTATTTAATTTTTAATCCGTTCATCTAGAACCCATAGGCTACTGATAACGTTTTATTTTGCTTTTTCTGCCGCCAAGTGAATTGCTTTACGAATGCGCTGATAAGTCCCACAACGACAGAGATTTCCCGACATCGCGTTATTAATATCTTCATCGGAAGGACTGGCATTTTTCGCGAGAAGTGCAGCGGCGCTCATAATTTGCCCCGACTGACAATATCCACATTGCGGTACATTCATCTCTAACCAAGCTTGTTGTACCGGATGGTCACCCTCTTTCGATAACCCTTCAATGGTAGTAATCGATTTACCCTCCGCCGCCGAAACGGGTAATGTACACGAACGCATCGCTTCGCCATTGACATGGACCGTACACGCTCCACATAACGCCATGCCACAACCGTATTTGGTTCCGGTCATATTCAACTCATCTCGCAATGCCCAAAGTAAAGGCATTTCTGGCTCAACGTCGAGCTCCGTTTTTTTACCATTGATCATTAAACTAATCATAAAGCCACTCCATGATGTTTCAGGTTTTTTTTGTGATTCAAAGGATGGTTTTTTAAATAAATCAAATGTTCAGGCGTATCCAAGTCATAGGCAGTTTCCATTACTGGAACCTTCTGCACGCGCTCAATTTCATTTTCCACAAGCGTTCGCGCGCCTTGCTCACCTGTTAATTGTTGTAGCGATTTAAATAATCTTCTTGGGAATAAAACAGGTGGACACAAACTTTTTCCTTTAGCAATAGCAATGCAATTGGGCTGTGTTTGCCAACTTTGAATGATCGATAGCAAAGCATCTTTAGAAATCCTCCATTGATCCACCAACAATATTAATGCGCCATCAAAGTTATCGGTTAATTGTGATACACCACTCGCAATAGACTGCCCCATTCCCAATGACCAGTCGTCGTTAACTAATTTTGTTACCGAGGAAAAATTCACTAACGCGCTAATTTCATTTTTATAAGCACCTAACACACAAAAAAGCTCACCTTCAATGTTTTGTTGTTTAACATGCAGTTTTACAGCTTGTAAAAGATCAAGTTGTCGCTGAATTAAATACTGCCCATTGAGCCGAACCAGCTGTTTGGGCTTTCCGAGCCTTTTCGACTCTCCAGCAGCAAGTAACAAAAAGGCAATTTTTAGACTCTCGCTCATAAGCTTCAAGCATTCCGTTCCTTTCTATTAGCAACGACACAAAGCTGAATTTGCGCCAATATCGAAAGTGCAATGGTCGCTGGGTTATCAGCACCGATATTTAATCCAACCGGGCCAAAAAGTCGATCAGCCACATCACGCTCAGTCAGCTTTAACTCATTCAGCAGTTTTTGTTTGCGTTTATTCGGCCCTAATAAACCAATGTAGGTTATATTAGTCTGCAATAATTGCTTAAGAAAGTTTAAGTCCTGCGTTAAATGATGAGTCATTATTATGGCGGCATCAAAAGATTGACACTCCGTATGGTGGATATTTTCTGCGCGCACCTGACGTTTATTTTCACAAGTCCGAAACGCAGCTTGCTGTAAATACGCTTTGCGGTGATCCCAAAGTGCAATGTTCCAGCCAAGTTCTTTGGCCATATTATAAAGCGGTACAACATCTGGCCCTGCCCCACAAATCAATAATCGCAAAGCAGGATTTACCGGAATCGCCAGCTGACCATGAGATTGCGATAATGACGACAATTCATTGGGCTGATTGCGTTGAAAAGGCGCTGACACATCGTTGGATGGATGCGGTAACCATTCGTTTTGAGTGGGCTCGCCTTCTGACAATTTCAACCGCCAAAAACCGTGTTGATGCTCTGACAACTTTTGTAATAACTCGTTAAATCCCAAATGGTGGTTTTCAGGTGTCAGTGGCTGCAATAAAATCTCTAAAGCGCCTTCGCAGCCTAACCCTAGCCCCCATACGATATCGTCTTCATTGCGTAAATCGT
Source organism: Pleionea sp. WD8-19 (assembly GCF_055326765.1). Taxonomy (NCBI): domain Bacteria; kingdom Pseudomonadati; phylum Pseudomonadota; class Gammaproteobacteria; order Oceanospirillales; family Pleioneaceae; genus Pleionea; species Pleionea sp. WD8-19. The sequence goes on from NZ_JBUZOU010000002.1 coordinate 203,461, forward strand.
ATGTGAGCAACGTTTGCTTTTGATCGACCAAACACCGATCAGCGTGTAGCCGAATGTCTTCTTCTAAACAACCACCGCTAAGTAACCCATAACAGTTTTCACCCTCAATCAACATCATGGCGCCAGGCTTTCGATAAGTCGAGCCTTGAGTACCCACAATGGTTGCCAACACATAGCTCTGTTGTGGCTTAAAGACTTTTTGAAACAATAACCAATCTTGATTCATACACTTAAACACTCGTCCAACTTGTTGTGATCGGCGACGTCATGAAAAGAGGTGGAGCCTCCTTCTTTAGCAATTAAGTCTTGTAACGCTCGCCAAGGCAGCCATGCACACTGCTTACGCACCGGATATTGTTTCACCATTGATAATGGGGCAAAAGCGGTTGATATTGCGCACTTGCCAATAAGCGCCTTATCTAAATGCTCGGCAAACTCTTGCGCTCTTTCAAGCGTTAGTCCTTGCAATTTTTCACACATTAGCGAAGCCGACGCACGACAAATTGCGCAAGACTCACCGCTAAACTCGATGTGTTGAATGACTCGATTTTTAATCAACATTCCCAACGTTAACTCGTCACCACAAAACGCATTACTTTCGGAAGACTGAATCGGTAAAGAAACAGAGTCGACCCAGCCAATAGGCTGTTTATGATGCCGCATTAATATTTCGCTGTATAAGGAATGCTCCAAAATACGTTAGCCCTAGTTTTGTTGCTTTTCTTTGCAGAAAACTACCAAGTTAACGCAATAATGGCAATCAGAAAAGATCGACAGACGGTTTCAGGTATCATTTTTGAAACTTTGCTAATCGCTAAGACGCCTTCGCCATACGGGAAGCAATACAGTTTCGCCCAGCATCCTTACAGGCGTACAACGCCAAATCCGCATTTTGAACCAGTTCCGCCTGGCTGATGGTCGCGCTAAAGCTACTCACACCGAAGCTACAAGTCACTCGGCCAACGGTATCATGGACGAAATGAGCAACTTCGCTGCGAAGCTTTTCCGCGAGCTGCATACACTGATGCTCACTGGAACCAGCGGAGATAATCATAAACTCTTCGCCTCCCCAGCGACCTAAAATATCGGTACTTCTTATGTTTTCTTTCAGAATTTTCGCAACCGTTATGAGGACTTGGTCACCTATTTGATGACCGTAAGTATCGTTGACACGTTTAAAATGATCGATGTCGATTAAAATAATCGAGAGCGCAGCCGGATAACGATCAACGCGTTGAAACTCATCATGTAGACGTTTATCCAAAAACCGACGGTTATAGAGCCCGGTCAATTGATCGGTCACCGATAAAGCTTCTAACTGTCGATTTTTGTTTTCCAAGTCCCCTTTCAACTCTTCCAAGTGAATGTTTGATTGCTGCAACCTTTCATGAGCCAATTGTATTTTATGGTTAAACCGTGACAACTCGCGATAACGAAAAATTAATACCAACAAAACACCGGCCACCGTTAAAACAATCACTTCTCGATAATACAGCTCAAAAAATCCGGGCTGCCGATATTGAATTTGAACATCACCTGATAGATTTTCTTGAATAGAAGGCCAGCGTTGAAGCTGCCGCCAATCGTAATAACGTCCATGGTAAAACTTTTTCATCTGCTCTTCGTGCTGCTCAACAAACGCTTGCGGATCAAGTACAATTTCTGCAGCAAGTTTTCCGACCAATGTGCCATCCAACAAATATCCACCGATCACACCAGAGCCCATCAATGTAGACCATAAGGTAAATACGGGAACGCTCGATGTTTCGGTAATCAATTTAGCGACATCGTAAGGAATGTATTGATTGCCTTCTGCGTCTTGAAAAATAAGAAGGTATACCGCACTGCTATCGTCGGGATCTAATTCACTCAGTTTGGATTGAAGCTGTTCAGGTGTCCAGCCAATCCAAAGCTCTATATTCCGGCCCGGCTCTATTTGATGAATCGCTTCGGTTAAATTATTAATACGGTGCTGCGCCCCTAATCCCGAGCCAGCCACCAAGTACAAGGTTTGATAGGGATTAACCGCCAACAACTCCTTTGCCACGGCCGCGTAATCCAAATTTACCGGTATTATTACTGAGTCCAGCTCATTCGCGACTTGGCTTTGTTCGGGATTAAGAATCAATAGCTGACTCTTAGCAAAGGTATTGTGGTATTCGAGCAGCAACTGAACGGCCCATTCGCTCTCAACAATAACGTAATCCAGTTTCGTATTTTGGTATTTTCGACTTAAATACTCATGAAAGTTTTCAAGATGCTCCTGGGTCGGAAACCTCGCAGCGTCCAAATATTCGACAAAGACTTCTGCACTCGATCCTTCACTTTGAATGTGCTGCTTGAATCCCCGTTCAACTTCCTTTTGCCATGGCAGTTCACTGTGCCAAGAAAATAGCAGAAGCACATTGATATCTTTAACATGACCGGCTTGCAGAGATTGCGACAGCAGAAACAGCAAACCCACCGTTATTATTCGCATACTTCACCCACAGCAAAACAAAGACTTAGGTATCAGTCGGCATAGGATTTGGCTACTCGACACCTACCTCTTTATCTCATATTCCAATATTAACTATAGCTGATGGCGCGCAGATTTCGTTCGGATTGCCCCTATTCAATCACACTTTACCTCTAACCATTTGAAACTTATAAAGTTTATGTTTATTGTTGACACTCTTAGATTCGGCAAAAATGAGCCCAATATGAAATACCTGCATTCCATGATACGTACCCGAGATCCCGAAGCGTCACTGCGCTTTTATTGTGAAGGCTTGGGCCTTAAGTTAATCAGGCGTAAAGACTATCCTGATGCAAAGTTTAGTCTTTACTTTGTTGGAGAAAGTGAAAACGGTCCAATGATCGAATTGACCCACAATCATGACGATCGAGAATACGTTAATGGCGATCAGTTTGGTCACTTGGCTTACGAAGTAGACGACATCTATACGCTTTGCCAGCACTTAGCCGATTTAGGCGTCACTCTTTTAAGGCCACCACGCGACGGACGTATGGCCTTTGTTAAAGATCCGAATGGGATATCCATCGAGTTACTGCAGAAAGGTTCACCCTTGCCTCAGCAAGCGCCGTGGAAGGACATGCTCAGCACGGGCAGTTGGTGATCACTTTAAATTTAGAAGGCACATCAAAAATTGAGGATTATTTTATTTATTAAGTTGAGAAATGTGAGAGAGCAGCATTCGCACGAAGAATGAACGGCAACGACCGCTCGTTTCACATTTTTTTGAGCGCAATAAGGAGTCAAAAACGAATTTAGGGTTCTTTGGTTTTAGAAAACAATTGAAATCGATTTTTACCGGCTCGTTTCGCATCGTACATCGCAATGTCCGAATTTCGAGTCAATGACGTGTAGTCAGTACCGTCTTGAGGATACACCGCAATCCCAATACTGAACGTTGTACGTATTTTTTCGCGATTAATAATAAAGGGCTTTTTAAGCGCAGCAACAATTTGTTGCGCCACTTGCTCGGCATCTTCATCGCTGGATATTTCCGGCACCCAAACAGCGAACTCATCCCCGCCTAGTCGACAAATTGTATTGGCACCACGAATCGCTTCGGTCATTCGACCGGCAATTTCGTAAAGTAAATGATCACCCGCTGAATGGCCGTAGGTGTCATTAACCAGCTTGAAATTATCGAGGTCAAGAAACAGTAAGCCATGTTTATGACTAAAGTCTGACTCCATCAAGTTTCGATTGACAATACGCTGAAATCGGGTGCGATTCGGAAGGCCCGTTAACGGGTCATAATTCGCTAAACGTTCGAGTCGCTGCATGGCCACCGCTCGCTCTGTAATATCCCGAATGGCTAGCATAACCGAAGGTTTGTCATTGTATTGAGAATGATGAAACTGAATATCAACAAACTTCTCAGTACCAACTTGAAGTAATTGCAAATTAGTAATTTCTTTATCTTTATTTTGAATGGCGCTGAAAATAGACTTTAAAGATGCCTTGGAAAATAAGCTTTCTAATTGGGCACCCTCGATATGTTCATGATCCATATCAAATAAAATTTCGGATGCACGGTTCGCGCTAACAATAGAGTCATCCTGTAAAATAATAATAGCATCGAAAGTAGCATCACTGAGCTCTCGCCAACGCCTTTCACTTTCTTGCAGTTCCTGCTCAACTCTTTTACGCTCTGCAATTTCTTTGGTTAACTGCTTTACATTTTCCGATAACTGTTTTTTTGTGGATTCCAAACTTCGAGCGTAAGCTAATAATCGTTGTTGCACAACGCCTTGAAAATTGCTGTCGCTACTTTCCTGATCGAACACACTGCTTTTCGCGGGCATAAACGCAAGCTGTTGATCGGTAATATTCAGTTCCGGATGACGACCGATAAAGTCTTCAATTTTATCTTCGATCACATGCGGCTGCGCCATTAAGAACAGACAGCTTTCCTGCTCCAATGAGCGACAGGTTAACTCTCGGGCTTCTAGCGGAATCCCAAAACTCTCCTGACACCACCCGCTGGAATAACCCGCATTCATTACGCAAACCGGATGTTCCACTGCAATACCGTTGGTTAACCAAGCGTCGCACTCGAAGGAATATGGGTGCTTATATACGAGGCAATAATCTTCATCAGGAGATGGATTCGACTCTTCGAGAATATCGACAAATGCCCAGCCGGAATAAGCGAAATGTATGGGGCCTGCCGATAATTTCGCAATGGGATCGGTCAAGTCCATGGTGGCATGAAACTTTCGCGCATCAGACTGCCCTACCGCGTGAGCAAGTTCATACAAAATACTGGCAGAAAACAGATCCGCACTTTTATGGTGCTCAACACCAAAAATTTTTCGCACCAATTGAAAAAACTCAACCGAAAAGGCAGCACCTCGCACTAATACATAGCGAGAACCATGAATTTCAATCGAGCCCTGCTCCGGATTCGCATTTTGTTGCTCAAAAAATTGTTTGACTTTTTGTTCTGCTTCTTCAAAAAGCGGTGCAAAAACATCCGGTACTTTTACTGTTTTTAGCATGTGAATTACTTTTAAACCTCGCCACATGGTCAATTCAAGTGCTTACTTACTCTAATAAACACTTGGCCATCAAGTTTAATCTAACTGTCACAGTTTGAGATTAGAGTATCTGTTTCAAAAATGAAAGTCTGTATTCTGTATGCAAATTAAAATAATCGCACTTATCGCATTAAGCGTTTTACTGCATGGCTGCAACAATACTTTACTCCCCGAAGTAGCACCAGAGCAACGAGTACCAGTAAATGACGAACGGATCCTCAACAATGAAGCAACGGTTCCCCCCATGTGCTACACCAAAACCGAGCAAAAATTTAATCCTTGTTATGTCTGTCATCAGGCCTATAAGAAAAAAGACGACCGGTATCGTTACAATCAATTGAGTGACTTTGGGTTACAAGGTAGTTATTTATTCTCCGATGTCGGTATGAAAAACCATTGGCAAAACCTGTTTATCAACCGCGAAAAGTGGATAAGTCGTATTTCCGATGAAGCCATTATTGAATACATTAATCAAGATAACTATTCCGATTTATCGCCCCGTTTATTAGCTCAAAATTGGCAGGGGTTCATTCCCGATTTAACCAACTATCAAAAAGGAAAAGTAGCATTCGATCAACAAGGTTTTGCTAAAGATGGCAGCGGTTGGGTAGCTTTCAATTACAAACCACTTCCGAGCACTTTTTGGCCAACCAACGGTTCTACCGACGATGTGCTTTTACGGCTTCCAGTTCAGTTTCGCCAAAAAAACGGCACAGAGTCGAACACCATTTACCATCTGAACTTATCGTTGCTAGAGCTCAATATTAAACAACTCAAAAGTATCGACATCTTTCCAGTAGACGAAAAAAGTCTAAATCGAGATATCGATGGAGATGGAGCGCTTCGTTCAAATGTACAGAAATTGATTGCGCAACCTTATTATTTTGGAGACGCCAGTGATCACCAACGGATTCCACAGCAATATCCCAAAGGTGTAGAAATCATGCACTCTGTTCGCTACCTTGGCATCAGTCAGAACGGTGAGATAACGGTTCCACAAAGAATGAAAGAACTTCGCTATATGACGAAATTCCGAGAACTTACCAATGCCGATATTGATAATCGATACCGTCGCGAACGTAAAGAGAAAGTTGAAGAAGAGTTACCCAACTTTGTGTATCACGGCGATAATGGCTTCGAAAATGGATTTGGATGGCGATTGCAATCGTTTATTGAAGATTATAATGGACAACTTCGCCCTCAAAGTTATGAAGAGTCCATGTTTTGCATGGGCTGTCACAGTGCAATTGGCAGTACGATCGACCACACCTTTTCTTTTCCACGTAAAGTTACAGGTGCAATGGGTTGGGGCTATATGAACTTGAAAGGAATGAACGACGCACCATCGATAAGTGAGCCAGGAGGTGAAATCATTAACTACTTTAAGCGCGTTGCTGGAGGTAACGAGTTTCGTGAAAATTCAGAAATAAAAGCGTTGTGGTTTAAGCCCGATGGCTCATTGAAACTTGATAAGCTGAGTTCCGCTGATGTATACCAACTCATAACGCCGTCCCCAAAACGCGCATTAAAGTTAAATAAAGCCTATACCTATATTGTTCGTCATCAGTCCTATATTTTTGGTAGAGATGCAAACTCATTAGCAATGAACAATGTACACAAAGCAATCAGTGACAATCAAATTCCGCTGTCCATTGATCATCGAGTAATGAGCTGGGATATTCGCCTAGATTGGTCTGCACATAAAAATCCAAATGATACTAAATAGTTGAACCTTTGTGAGTTATCCAAATAAGAAGTGGGTCACTCTTGAGCGTTTTTTGCTGCACTTATGTCAAAGTTTCTAGAAGCTTTGCAACAAATCAGTCACTTATTATTCAAAAATGTTTTTTTTAACCGTTACAAATATTTAATGACTGTCATTTAAGTTAACGCTCTGCGATATTAACTCAATTGGAAAAATAAAATGAACACGTTTCAATCATTATTCATGAAGAGCGCATTGCCTATTATCGTCGTTTCCGGTCTGTTTTTAACAGGGTGTGCTGAAGAGGGTTCGACTGGCCCCGAAGGTCCGCAAGGTGAACAAGGTGTAGATGGGCAAGACGGACGAGACGGACAGGACTTAACAAAAGTCAGTCGATTGGTTCGGATTGCAACCGTAGCAACAGGTGCCGAAGTTACCGGTATGTACAAAACAGATAACGGAGAACTTTTTTTTAACGTCCAACACCCTGCAGATGATCTTCCCTTTCCAGAAAATAACGCTGCGGTGGGTGTCGTTGCTGGGTTAGATATCGACAATCTGGATCCCAAGCTTGAATCTATTCCCGTTCCAACGTTGGGGTCACCCGAATCACAAACAACACAAGTTATTGTGGGTAGCTATCAGGCCCTCGCACGTGCTGATGACACCATGGCTGGCGCATTACCTTTTGGTATGGGAGGTATTATCAATGCGATGAACGATACAGAGTTGAAACAGTCACAAGATCCTGACTTTAATGCTTTCATACCGACATCTGCGGATGGAACCAACGGTTTACTTTTTACAGCTTGGGAAGACCGACCTGGCTCAATGACACGCCTTACCATCAATAAAAACATCAATGATGGTACATGGAACATTACGGATGCCATCAACGTCGATTTCTCTAGCGTATTCGGAACCATGATTAATTGTTTTGGTACGGTTTCTCCCTGGGGAACGCCTTTAACATCCGAAGAAAATTACGAAGCGGAAAATACGGTTCGGTGGAATGATGTCACCTACAGTACTGGCTACCCAAATTACGCAGATGTTCAATTGCTGCAGCAGTATTTGGGTGGGACGTTTCCAAATCCCTATCATTACGGTTACATCGTTGAGATAACCGAGCCGCAAGCAGCGTCACCTGTTCCAGTAAAACATTTTACACTGGGGCGCTCCGCTCATGAAAATGCGGTCGTAATGCCCGACCGAAAAACGGTTTATCTTACGGATGATGGCACTGACAAAGCGTTCTACAAATTTGTTGCGGATATCGCGGGTGACTTAAGCTCAGGCACTCTATACGCTGCAAAACTGTATCAAGATGCAACATCAGATATTACAAAAGCCGGTTTCGATATTGTATGGATTGAGCTGGGCAGTTCAAACAATACTGAAATTGCAGGTTGGATAGCCGAATACGATGGCATTGACGAAACCGACTATGTTGAAGGACAAACCAACTACATTACCGATCAAGAAATTCAAGACTGGGCAATCAATGGTACCGGCGACGACCGTTATGCATTTTTAGAAACTTTACGTGCTGCAGAAGCAAAAGGCGCTACTACGGAATTTCGAAAAATGGAAGGTATAGTCATCAACCACAACGGTGCAGCAAACAATACCATTCCGTTTATGTACGCAGCTATGTCTGCTGTTGAACGAGGTATGAGCGACTCTGAAGGAGATATTCAACTGGAACAAAACAAATGTGGTGTAGTTTATCGATTGGGTCTCGAAGCGGATTACGATGTCTATCGCATGGATCCTGTTGTCGTTGGTGGTCCATATGACAGCGAAGCGACCTCGAATAAATGTTTGGTAGACAACATTTCTAATCCGGACAACCTACTCGTTCTGAATGATGGCCGAGTGTTGATCGGAGAAGATACCGGAAATCATGATAACAATATGATCTGGGTTTATAACCCTGATGGAGAATAAACTGAGTACCTCATTGTAAATGGAGTTCGCTGAAAGACGCGTTTTACTCAGCTTTCAGTGAGCTACAATAATGCACCCGATGTCAAAAAAGAAAAGTGAATCGACAACCTACTTATTCGGCGCCCTTTGTTTTATCTTTAATGACTTTTTTTCTAACGAGTTCTTCAATGCTTTTTTCACTCACCCCTGCAGCTCGAAGTACCGATAAGGTATCTTCACCTAATTGTGGCGGCGCTTTTTTATATTCAACAGTCGATTCAGAAAAGTTTACCGGGTTTGCCACCTGCTTTAAGGTTGACGACGTTAAAAATGGCATATCAAACACCATCTTTCGGTGTTGGATTTGAGGTTCGTCGAAAACGTTATCGAGGGTATTGATTGGAGCACAGGGTACTTGCCTGGCTTCCATTTGGTCTAGCCAATATTTACTTTCGTACGCCTTTAATTTGGGCTCAATCAATGCAATCAGCTCATCTCGATGAGCAACGCGTTGTTGATTGGTTTGAAACCGAGAGTCTTCGGCCCATTGAGCGCAATCTAGCGCATCGCAAAACCGTTTAAATTGGCGGTCATTACCTATCGCTAACATCACATAACCATCTTGGGTTGCAAAAGCCTGATAAGGAACAATATTCGGATGGGCAGTACCTTGGCGTTTCGGAACTTGCCCTCCAACCAGATAATTCATATTTTGGTTGGCAAGCCAAGCAACCTGCGTATCGAGCAACGCAAGATCGATGTATTGACCTTTTCCGGTTTGCTCTCGGTAGTACAACGCCGCTGTAATCGCAGAAACAGCGTACATGCCGGTCATTAAATCAGCCACGGCAACACCCACTTTTTGTGGTCCGCCACCTGGCAATTGATCGCGCTCACCGGTAATACTCATCAAGCCCCCCATTCCTTGAATGATGGCGTCGTAACCAGGCCGATTGGCGTAAGGGCCCGTCTGACCAAACCCCGTAATGGAACAATAAATAATTCGCGGGTTAAGTTTTTTCAAAGTGTCATAATCGAGATCGTACTTTTTCAATCCGCCCACTTTGAAGTTTTCGACAAAAATGTCGCTTTCTTTTATCAGCTCATGGATTAATGCTTGCCCTTCTCGCTGAGTGATATCGATTGCAATGGATTGCTTGCCCCGATTTGCGGATAAGTAATAGGCAGACATTTCGGTTTCTTCACCTTCAAGCGATGTAAAGTAAGGGGGTCCCCAATGGCGTGTGTCGTCACCGCCTTGCGGGTTTTCTACCTTAATCACCTCCGCGCCGAAGTCGGCCAATACTTGAGTGGCCCAAGGACCCGCTAAAATACGGCTGAGATCGAGTACACGTATACCTTGTAATGGTCCTGACATGGTTTTAAGTTCTAGGCTTAGTTATGAAGGAATTGTAACTGCAGTTACTGTTTTGGTCATGTTTTCTGAATGGAGCAAAGAACAATTGTAAAAAAATGCCGGCAGTTGCCGGCATTTAAATGGTTTATTTTTATTTACGCTTTAAGTATAAGCCGAATAACCCCAGCAACATAAACAAAGGCATGCTTCCACCACCACTTCCACCACTGGAAGCGGGGGCCGTTACGGTTACCGATTTACTGGTAGTATTCGAATTATTTTGTGCGTCAGTAACCGTTAATTGAACGGTATAAGTTCCCGCCGCGCTGTAAGTATGAGATGGAGACTGCACGGTGCTCGAGTTGCCGTCACCAAAGTTCCAGCTGTAGGTTAACGCGCCGCTTCCACCTGTCGTTGAGTTTGTAAATGTTGCCGTTAAATCACTCACAGTGAATGAAAAATTAGCAACCGGTAAGTTAGCCGCAGGCTCTGTCACCGTTACAACTTGCGATGAAGTATGTGTTTCATTATTTGCGTCAGTCACCGTTAATGAAATATTGTAATCGCCGGCACTTGCATAAGTATGCTGTGGCGACTCTTCGGTGCTTGAATTGCCATCACCAAAGTCCCAAGCGTAGCTTAATGTTCCTTCACCACCCACAGAGTTGTTGTTTAACGTAACTGTTAAATCACTGACAGCAGTACTGAAAGAGGCAGAAAGAGGAACAGCCACTTTACGCAGTTGAACGCTTGAAGTTGAGTTATCACCTGATTGACTCAACACTTCCATTTCGAATCCATTGACGGTAAGAATGATTCCAGCTTGAGGAGAAGTGGGCTTCGAGTAATCATCAGAGTCTCTAAAAATCGAATTTCCAGTGGCTTGAAATGCCGCATCTCTTAACTGATTGGTAGAGGAACCCGTCGAAGTGCTAAGTCCAGCATCAATAACACCGATTAGTCCGTAACCGGGGTGATTTCCAACATCATTATCGGTATAGGCATCGTTTCTCAACCAAACAACAACGCCAGGAACATAGCTACGTGAACTTAATCCTGCATCAACACCATTATGACTTCGAAGCTGTAAATAGTAATTTTGAGGCATACCGGTATAAGAGTTTTGAATGCGACTGAACCCGTTGTAGTTAAACGAATTGTCAGACTCAGCGCCATCTTGTAACACACTGTTTCCATCCGCAGTGATACTAAAATCATCAGCGGCAAAACCATAGCCACCGGTATTGGTGTCCGTTCGATACTCAAACTCTATGGTAATGGATTGACCACTGAATGAAGTTAAGTCAAAAGATAAATCGACCCAACCTGCATCACCTTCGGCACCCGAAATCGTTGAAGATTTATCCGAAATGTAATTCGAGACATCACTATAGCCAGCGTACTGGCCCGTATAAGGATTTGTTGCGTTCGTATGGTTTCCAGCAATCGGTGTACCATTGACTTTTACCATCACCAAGTCCCAATCTTTCTCTATATCCCAATGTGCTTTCATTGCGAACGTAATGGAAGAAGCAGAAGGTAAAGTCACATCAAATGTCATTGTGTTATTTAAGTTATTCCCTTGACCAGAATAAAACTGATAACTCCCTGTATAAGGCTCATAAAAGCTTTCACGAGGACCAGGAACATTCACACGAATTTGATTGGTTTCTGCAGAAGTATGATTAACCGCTTCGACTAACGTATGAGTTTGCGCACCGGTTTCTAGCTCATCGAGTTCAATCGTCAACTGATCAATCCAGTCACCACCAAACTTTCCTTGTAAGTAGTCTCGTCCATAAGGGCTGAAGCCGACAGGTTGAGTTCCTGAAAGCGTGCCAGCCCAACTACCCATAGACATAACCGACCAAATGCCAACAGGGGAGCCCTCACCAGTATAAGTCGTGTCGTATTCATCGGGTAACCCCAAGTCATGTCCAAATTCATGTACCACGACTCCAGCAGCCGCATCTATAGGCTGAACGGTATAGCCAAAAAGTTTGATACCCGAATTATCGACACTCTCTCCCATAGTATTAAAGTTTCCGGTCTGATTGACGAAAAATCGATGAGACCAAATCGCATCGTCACCTAAACTTCCGCCTCCGGCTTCTTCGCCAATACTAGAGTGATACACCATAACATGATCAATAAATCCATCTGCTTCGTTTAAGTTTCCATCTCCATCGCGATCATAAGGATCTTCCAAATCGAATTCGCTCAGATCGATTCCGTAAGTTGCTACCGCTTTAGTCACGGCTTCGGTAATTAACTCTCCAGGCCGGATATCGTTATCGTTATTGTCAGCGTCGTTTGCGCCGTAGTAACTCGCATTATTATCAGCAGTTACCCAACCGAAGGTTTCACCAGTAAAGAAAAACGTATTTCCAGACTCCGCTTGATAAAATTGGTAACCCGACATTAAATTCTGACCACTGGGGCCTTCGTATCCGGTAGGTGAAAACTGTAAATCTTGATAATGCTGAACGTTATAATCAGCGTAATACATATCGGTATCAGAAGAACTTAACCCATTATCGTTATAACGCAAATTAGGAAAGTCGATAAGAACCGATAAAACTTTAACCGTCGTATTGGCGGTTTTTGATGATTTATGAAGGCTTCCTTGTTTATTTTTCAGCGCAACGACTTCCCTTTTTGCCAACTCAGTCGGTTGTACATAAATTTTAGTTTTTGACAGGTAGTTGTTTAACGCAGCTTGTTTTTCAGCATCACTGGCATCGAATGATAATTCACCACGCTTAGTTAACCAATAAATAATACGCTCTTCATTAACAACGCCAGGATCCTTCACATGAGTCGCTTGAAGAGTTGAGTCAGCCAAAGAACTCAGCGACGTGGTCGCCAATGCCGCTGACATAATGATATTCAGACTGGATTTTTTCATCATGACTTACCTTTATTGCAATTTTGAAACTGTGTATTTTTTTTACGAATGTGTTCGCGAATCACCTGCTCTTTTTCCGATTTTGACATGTTGTCATTAATCAGCCCTTTTTCTGTCAACAAGGGTTCAAGCTTCCAGATATTTTTTACGGGAGGAGGTGCGGAACAATTCACAATGGGGGCCGGTTTTGTTGGTTCGGATTCGAACGAATTAACCGAAGATTCTTCGCTGGTTGTTTGACAGGCAGAAAGAGAAAGACCTGTGGCCAGCAAACATGCTACTACTCGAAAACTCATGTTTACCTATCTTTGCTTGAGATAAAGGCTAATTATACAACTGAATCAGTGGGTTACATCTGTTAAATAATACCGTTTTTAATGTGTAAATCTTCACACATCTGTGATTAAAAATCATTCACTCTTTGTATACAATACGGGTCTCAAAGCAAGTTTGAAAGTACTTATTCTTTATTTTCAATTGGTTAGGTAGTACTACTCCCTGTTTACACACTAAAAAGTTAAAAACATTAAAGTAAGCCTTTTTGTTATACTTTCGAAAATTATCAAAGAAATCACTGCCTTAACAGTGAAAACCGCATAAAGATGAAGGCAATCGCATGAACTTACTCCCACACGAAACTGTAGAAACACACACTCAACCCGATGCCAGCGTGATCTGGTTACACGGATTAGGCGCCGATGGTAATGACTTTAAACCCATAGTGCCGGAGTTGGAGTTACCTGAAAATGCAGCAGTCCGATTTATTTTTCCTCATGCACCGTCCATTCCGGTGACCATTAATAACGGATTCGTTATGCCGGCATGGTTCGACATTCTTGATATGAATATTGATCGCAAAGTCGACAGTGAGCAACTTTTAAAGTCCGCCGCGCATGTTATAAATTTTGTTGAGCATGAAGTTAATCGTGGTATTGCTTATGATCGAATCGTTATTGCAGGGTTTTCCCAAGGTGGTGCCGTTGCATTGCAAGCTTTGCTCAGCTATCCACACAAGTTAGCGGGCTTACTAGCGCTATCCACTTACTTCGCAACACATGAAAGTATTAACTACCATGACGCAAACAATAATACTCCTATTGAAATCCATCATGGAATTTACGATCCCATTGTGCCCGTAGCATTAGGAGAAAAGAGCTACCGAATTTTGCACACGCGCGGATACCCGGTAGAATACAGAACGTACCCAATGGAGCATTCGGTATGCCCACAGCAAATTCGAGATATGGGAAGGTGGTTTGAGAAAGTTTTAACACGTTAAGTTACGAGTTGCGAAAAAATGATAAATTTTCACTTAGTACTGTTAACCTCTGCTTGACAATACTTAACTTGCAGCTCGGCTCTTGTCGCTTTTTTAATGGCGCTCTTGAATATACGTTTCGAACACCTCCGGCTCTATGGGTCGATTGTAAAAATAACCTTGAACTACATCACAGTGGTGCGCTCGCAAAAAGTCAACATGTTGCTGAGTTTCAACGCCTTCGGCAATAACACTGAGCTCTAAACTGTGCGCCATATTAATAATGGCTTTAACAATCGCCTGATTTTGTTTACTTTCACCTAGAGCCTGAATAAACGACTTATCAATTTTTAAATTATCAATAGGCAATTGTCGCAAATAGCTTAATGATGAATAACCAGTACCAAAATCATCGATTGATAATCGTACACCCAGATCATGAACCGAATTAAGAATGTCGATGGTCATTGATGGGTCCTGCATCATCATACTCTCTGTAACTTCGAGCTCCAAACAGTTTGCGGGAAGTCGACTTTTCTTCAATATTTCTTCGACCAACTGTGGCAAATTCGCACTGTACAGCTGTCGCATCGATAAATTGATTGCTACCCTTTCGCCATTGTGCATCAATTGATTTTTCCGCCAATATTGCATTTGTTTACAACCGGCTTTCAATACCCACTCGCCGATGGCAAGTATTAAGCCCATTTCTTCCGCTTTCGAAATAAATTTATCGGGATAAACAAGCCCATTTTGCGAACTATTCCAACGTACTAAAGCTTCCATGCCTACCAGCTGATCGGTTTTCAAACACACTTTGGGTTGATAGTGCAGTGTAAAATGTTGTGCATTTACCGCTTCTCTCAAATCAGTTTCAAGTTTTAACGATTCACTCACTTCTTGCTGCATTTGCTCAGTGAAAAATTGATAATTGTTACGTCCGTTATCTTTCGCTTTGTACATGGCGATATCGGCATATCGCATCAACCCATCCACATCGTTAGCCGATGCAGGAAAAGTAGCGATTCCGACACTCGCACCTACAAAGACCTGATTGCCTTTGATGTAAAAAGGCTCAGACAGTGATTCAATAATTTTCTTTGCAACAATTGCGGCATTGCGCCCCATATGCACCGACTCAAGTAAAACCGTAAATTCATCACCGCCAATGCGACTAATGATATCACCATCACGAACACATTCTTTTAAGCGTTGCGCAGTCTCTTGCAACAAGCAATCACCTACTTCATGGCCAAGGTTATCATTCACCTGCTTAAAATGATCGAGGTCGATAAATAATAACGCCAAAAAATGATGATTACGTTCAGCCCGAGCTAATGCTTGCTCCAACATTCGAGCAAATGACGCTCTATTGACCAGCCCGGTTAAGACATCATACTGGGCCAAGCGCGCTAATTGCTCTTCCGTCTTTTTACGCTCTGTAATATCCTGAAAAGCGATCACCACACCAACAAACATACCATTGTCATCAATAGGCGTCGCAGTAAACTCTGCTGAAAACAGTTCTTTTTGCTTATTCCAAAACACACCCACGTTCTCAAAATGAGTATTTCCTTTTACACAATTTGCATAGACCGGGCTGTCATGCCATTTGGTATTCGGTGCTTTTGAATTCGACAAGCACATAATATCCATAATATTCTTGTTATCCAGTTCACCTTCATCATACCCCAACAATCGTTGCGCTGCCGGGTTCGAAAAAGTGACCTTTCCACGTTTATTCAAGCCTAATATTCCTTCACCCACCGAACGTAATAACAGATTATTTCGGTTTTCCAATCGTTGAATATCTTCCAAGGACTGCCGAATTTTAAATCGTTGTTGCTCAAGCTCGATAAATACTCTTACTTTACCAATTAATGCATGTGGTTTAACCGGTTTAAACAAATAATCCACAGCTCCCACATCATAGCCGCGAGACTCAAATTCATCATTTGGATCAGCCGCTGTAATAAAAATTATTGGTGTATAACGAGTGTCTTCATTAATACGCATCATCTCCGCAGTATCAAAGCCATCCATTATTGGCATCATGACATCCAGTAATACCACGGCAAAATTATGACGCATAGTTAACGATAAAGCATCTTGTCCAGAAGTCGCACTGTAAATTTGAGCGCCAACACTTTTTAAAATCTTTTCAATAACCCGGTGGTTTTCCAACCGATCGTCAACCACTAAAACTTTCGGTACTCGAGATGTCGATACCGTATCGTAATATGTTTCAACCACTGCTTGCATGATACGAACTCCTAATCAATAAACTCTTTCAAAGTCCTTCCCACATCAACCTAAAGTGAAGCTAAAAATCTACCGATTTCTTTTATCGTTAATATATGATCGACCTGTGTCGTCGCAATGGCGGATAACGGCATTTCCTTATAAGCTGCTTCGAACGGATTTTGCACTATGGTGAGCCCATTTCGTTTTTTTATATAAGCCAGTCCCTGACTGCCGTCGTTGTTGGCTCCAGTTAAAACCAAACCCACTAAATGTTCTTTATAAGTGTCAGCGGCACTTTCAAATAAAACATCAATCGAAGGCCTTGACCAGTTAACAGGAGCATCTACAGATAAACTAAATGTTCGTTTTTTTTCTACCAGCAAATGGTAATCAGGCGGAGCGAAATAAATAATTCCACGAGCAATAGGTTCACTCTCTTCCGCTTCTTTAACCGTAGGTAGGCATTGTTGATTAAGTAACTCCGGCCAGTTAGAACTTTCACAGCCCTTAGAATGCTGCACCCATATCATGGCAAAGGAACACTTTGCTGGTAAAGCGTTAATTAATTGTTGCGTTGCTTCTACACCTCCAGCCGACGTACCGACTACGACGGCATCATAAGTGCTCATTTTCTCACCCACTTTTTAGCAGTACATCATCAATAATAGGTTCATGAGAATAGACTTCTTCTGAATCAGATAATTCATGAAGAACGCGCTTTTTATAGGCGCAATTTTTCTTATCGACCTGCTCAAACTTACCCTCAAATTTTAAATGACTGATCGACTCTTTGCTTCCCAAGCATAGAAATCCATTATTACATAAACTTTCATAGAACAATTTAAGAACGCGCGATTTAAGTTCATTATCAAAATAAATCATAACATTTCGACAAACAACCATCTGCATTTCACCAAACACACCATCAGTTACTAAATTATGGTGAGCAAATGTAATATGCTGTTGTATTTCCGGATCGATTCGCGCAACATCATACTTACATAAAAAGTGATCTTGAAATACACTTTTCCCACCCGCCTGAAAATAAGCTTCGCCAAACTCGTCAATTTTCTCGCGCGCAAATATACCTTGCCGAGCTTTCATTAATATTGAATGATTAAAGTCGGTAGCGTATATTCTCGCTCGTTTTAACAAACCAGCCTCTTTTAATAAAATCGCCATAGAGTAGACTTCTTCACCACTAGCACATCCTGCGTGCCAAATTTTAAAAAAGGGAAACGTCTTTAATACTGGGATAATATTTTCATTCAAATATCTGAAGAAATAGGCATCACGAAAAAACTCCGTTACATTAATAGATAAACGCTGCAATACATTATTCAAAGAGTCCTTATCATGCAGTACTGCTGGAATCAGCTGTGAAACATGCTCTAACCCTTTCACTTTAAGTTCCGTTCGTATATTCCTAGTTACTGACGCTCTTGCGTATTGCCTGAAATCGTAACCACAATAGCGATAAATACACTCAAGCAATAACTCAATCTCAATTTCTTCCAATACTTCGGGTGACATATTCAAATACTGTCCTTTAATGGTACAACCATACCTTTACCATCGATAACAAATTTTCAATATTCACAGGCTTCGCCATATAATCGTTTGCGCCAGCCTCAATACATTTATCTCGATCAGATGCCATTGCTTTAGCCGTTAATGCAATAATGGGAACAGATTTCGAAAAATCACTACGGATCTTTTTCATTGCTTCATAGCCATCCATCTCAGGCATCATAATATCCATTAAAATGAGATCGATTTCATCATCTTCGCTTAACTTATCGAGTGCGAGTTTACCATTGTCGGCTAACGTAACTTTGAGGCCATGCTCTCGCAACACCTTCGATAAGGCATAGGTGTTGCGCAAATCATCATCAACCACTAAAACTTTTTTGTCTTTTAATTCCGAACCTGAAATTTCCGCTTCTGTTTTCGTGTCACTAATAGCTTTCGATGTTCGGTTACCTGCAATGCTATATAAGAACAGATCAACTTCTTCTTGCAGACGCTCAGGTGATTGACCATCTTTAATAACAATTTTATCGGTAAAATTCATTAGCTTCTTGTATTCATCTTCAGTTAATTGTTTACCGGTATAGACCACAACGGGTGGTAACTCTAACGAGGTATCTTTTTCAACTTTCGACAACAAATCAATACCACTCATATCGGGAAGGCTCAAATCGAGAATACAACAATCTATTTTCAACTGGCGGAGCATTTGCATGGCTTCTTCACCCGTATTGGCGGTATGTATTTGCAGCTGTTTTTCTTTCAAGTATTGACTGATCGCGTGACAAGCCTTTTTATCGTCTTCAATCAACAACAAATGTTTTATATTTTTCTGAATGAGTGTTTCGAATTTGGTAAATATTTGATCCAGTTGATCCATGGAGGCTGGCTTAGTCAGAAAGCCCAAGGCTCCTTGCTTCATTGCTTGTAAATCCTCATCTTCTGCCGATACAATGTGCACCGGTATTTGTCGAGTTTCTGGTGATGCTTTTAACGACTCCAATACTTTTAATCCATTCATATCAGGAAGTCCCATATCCAAAATAATGGCTTTGGGTGCATGCCTCATCACCAATGATAACGCTTCAATTCCTGAGCTCGTTGTATAACATTCAAATCCGTGCTTTTCGGCCATTTCCGCGAGGATTTTTGCGAATTGCGCATCGTCCTCAACTATCAGTATCTTATCTTTATCGCTGTTTTGTTGTCTTACAGAGGTTGCAGTGTGAGACAACGCCATACTTTTATTCGTTAGCTCTGTAGAGATTGAGGAAGGTAAATGATCAGGCACTTCACTCCTTGTCGCCGCCGGGTGAGTAAGCTTCTTGAGCTCGCGAGGAATATAGACAGTAAAACAACTGCCCTTATCCACTTCACTTTGTAAATGAATTTCCCCCCCCAAAAGGCCTACTAATTCTCTGGATATCGTCAAACCCAAACCCGTACCACCATAAGCACGACTGGTAGAACCATCTGCTTGCTGAAAAGCTTCGAATACTTCACGGTGTTTTTCATTAGCGATACCAATTCCTGTATCAGTCACACTTATTGCAACAACATCCGTATTAATCAAATTTTCATTATTGAAGTGAATTCCTTTTTCGGTAGGCTTTACGGAAAGCGTTACACTACCATTGCTGGTAAATTTAAAAGCGTTTGATAACAAATTTCGCAATACCTGTTCTAAACGTTGTTCATCCGTATAAATGCTGGGCGCCATGCTTTCATCGATTTCAACATTGAATGCGACACCACGATCTTCAGCAATGGGTTTAAACTGGTCATAAACTTTACTACATAAGTTACTCACTGAAATTTCTGCCGTTTCGATTCGAAGTTTACCCGCTTCAACTTTAGACAAGTCCAGAATATCATTGATTAAAGCGAGCAAAGATTGACCTCCACCATAAATGACGTTTAAGTCTTCTAACTGCTCCTCCGTTAGGTTTGCTTCGCTGTTCCGAATGAGAGACTGTGACAACAAGAGTAAACTGTTCAAAGGTGTTCGTAACTCATGAGACATATTGGCTAAAAACTCAGATTTATATTTACTCGTTACTGCCAACTGCTCTGCTTTTTCTTGTATCTCTGCGCGCGCCAGTTCAACTTCAGCTTTCTGACGTTCTAAATCGCGAGTTTTTGATGTCAGTTCACTGTTTGACTCTTCCAACATATCTTTTTGCGCCCTAAGCTCTTCCTCAGATTGCTTCAATGCTTGCGCTTGTTCTTCCAGTTCTTCATTTGATGCCTTTAACTCTTCTTGTTGAGTCTGTAACTCTTCGGCTTGTTGTTGCGTTTTTTCGACCAACTCTTGTAGCTGAGTTCGCGAACGCGATGACTCAATCGCAACCGCTAAGTTTTCAGTTGATTTTTCCAAAAACTCAATTGCCGCATCTGAGAATATTTCACATTTTGCTAGAGCAATTACGCCAATTAATTCATCACCTTTCGATTGAGAGTTAATCAAAGGTGCGACTAAAATATGCTTGGGTTTGGACTCACCTAGGCCAGAGTCAACCGAGAAGTGAATATGTTCATCTGGAACCTCAGAGAAAAGTATTACTCTTCGCTCCAATGCCGCTTGCCCTATCAACCCCTCCCCTAGGGCAAACGAGCTTTCAGCCGTACTTCGTCGTTTGTAGGCAAAACTCTGTTTTAAATTGAGTTGTTCATTTTCATTTAAGTAAAGTGCTGCGACTTTCGCATCCAGATATTTTGCGATGTATTCAAGTGCGCTTTCACTGAGCTTACTGATTGTCTGCTCTCCACGAATGACATCCGCTAGACCAGCATGTCCCGATTTAATCCAATTAAGCGTATCGCTTTCTGCTTTTGCATGCTGTAACCCTTCAGTCATTAGCTTTAACGAATTACCAAGTGCGTCTTTCTCGCTTTGAACTTGAAAGTTTGTTTGATAATCACCTTGAGCAACTCGACGAGCATGGTTTGCAATGCGTTTCAATACATCCGTCATACGGCTTAACGAATCACCTAAACGTTCCGTTTCATAACTCCCTTTAAGATCTACTTGCACATCGTAGTCGCCTTGAGCAATGGTTTCGGAGAGGTTCAAAACTTGATTAAACGTTTTCACTACCAGTCGTGTTATTAAAAACGCTAACAAAATACCAACCGCTAACGAAAGCAACATGAGTAAAAACGCAAACCAAGTGAGTTCATCAAATGCGCTGCGAATTTCACGAAACCCCGTTTCCATTTGCTTTTTTTCATACTGGACTAAATTTTCCAACTTAGTATTGAGGCGCCTTTCCATCGAACGTACTTGATTATCCATTCTGGTCTGCGCGACATCCCAATCTCCGGTTAAGCGCATTTCTATCAATTGTTCAACGACCGGAAGAAACTGTTCTCGATACTGACTTAAAAGTCCAAAAAGTCGTTGTTGCTCTTCTAATAATTGCGATTGAAATTGAGCAATTATTGTAAACGCGTCATCATTACGTACCCAGTGATCATTAAACTCCTTTCGAAACTTGTCGTCCTTTAATAACAAAAAACCTCTGAGAGATTTCGCAGCATTTGCCGCACTAGCACGGAAATCCGCCATTGCTTTAATTAACCGTAAAGACTTTTCGCTCGCGCTTCGACTAGCTTGTAACTCCAACATTTGAGTGACAGTGTCAATCATTTGCTCATTTTTTGGCGCGGCGCTATTTTCAAGCAAAGTTAACGCTTTGCGATTTTCTGGGCTGTGAGCAATACGTTCAATGTCATCCTGTAACTCTTGCATTTCGATAATGTTTTGCTTAACTTCTCGCCAAAGCGCTTGTCTTGACTCACTGTTTTGTTCGTATATTTCGTTGAGTTCACTGATATTGAGTTGAATTTCACTCCAAGCGAGTTCTCGTTCTGATTTAAAGCTATTATCTTGTTGTGCAACCCAACCTCTCAATGCAGAAAGACTTTGAATCAAAGAGTTTTTAATATTCATGGTGGCAATCGCACTAGGCGTGCGAACGTTTTCAATTCGGTCAGACTGCTGATCGACAGATGCCACATTCGCTAACAGTAAAACAAGGACGAACCCAAGTAAAGCGACAATCAATAGGTAACCAGAACCAATTTTGACACCAATGGAATTTAGTTTCACTGCCTTCTCCCTTATGGGTTGAGTCTTGTTTTATATAAATTGAAATTAACGATTAACGATTAACGATTCAGGTATTATAAAAAATGTTAATGAAGCTGAAGCAAAGGTCATTGATAAATTAGAGGCATTTCGAACGAGAGAAAGAACCTGCGTAATCACGCAAAGTAAAAACAAGTACAACTTCATTGCAAACTTCCTTTCTTGGTCTAACTCAAAATCTCCATGCCACCAGGACAACCACCAGCGAGCTCCTGCTAATACCTGAGTCAACCATCCTAAATTAAGTCTGTGCAAAACTGAGTACTCTTTGCTTTGTAAAACATCTCAAAGCATTGAATTATTTTGATGATACAGTTGTGTTTTTCTTAGTATAGACCAAAGAAAAACAATAATAGAAAAATCTCATTGGCAACCAATGAGTGTATAAAAATACTCACATTTGAGATATTGGGTAAGGAAATACGGTTTTAGTGCACGCCGACAATTCAAAACCAGTGCAGATCAACAAACTTACTCATTTTCTAACGATAACTGATAATATACAGCTGGTGTATCACCTAACGGATCACGATGAATGTAAGACTTAAGGTAACTCATCCCGAGCTTTTTCATAACACCAATCGAGCCCTGGTTATTTTCATCTGCAACGGCAGAAAAACGGCAATATCCTAACTGTTCAATTAAAGCTTCCAACACAGACTTTGCCGCTTCGGTAGCGATGCCATACCCCCAACATTTACGCTTTAAGCGCCAACCCAGTTCCAAGTTATCCCACTCTGGTTCGTCACTGAAAAACTGCATGGGACGCACCAGTATCCATCCTAAAAATTCGTCAGTACGTTTTTCAATAACAGCCCACATACCCCAACCTTTTTCGTGGTTTGTGTAAGACTGCAAGCGTGGTAAGTAGACTTGATCGATTTCCTCACGCGTTGTCGTTTTGCCCTTTGTAATAAAACGCATCACCTCGGGGTCCTGGTCCAGCTCGAAAAACAGGTCACCGTCATTCGTATTCATAAGCCGAAAGCGGAGGCGTTCGCTGTCGTTAATTTTCATATTTATATCAGATGCAAATTTAAGGAATGCTGGTAATTCTAAAATATTACCTATTTATATGCAGCTTTAATTTTGTGTGTTAGACCTTGTTTGATTGTCATTCGACTCCTAACCTTTATAGAGTGTTCATCCGATAAGAGAGCATCCATGAGCGTAAAATACCAAAGTTCGACAACACTAAAGATAGAAGGTCAAAACTTGCGGATGATCAGCTTTGAAAAGTTGGCAAAACCATTTGACCTGGAGCGCTTGCCTTACTGCGCTAAAATTCTGCTTGAAAATTTGTTAAGGCATGAAAATGAAACATTCGTCCATGCAAAAGACATTGAGCAATTATCCGAATGGGATACCAAACGTTCTCAAGAGCATGAAATAGCATTTGTTCCTGCAAGAGTTATTTTGCAAGACTTTACTGGTGTACCCGCCATCGTTGATTTGGCCGCTATGCGCAACGCAATGAGCGACTTAGGTGGAGAAGCGGATAAAATCAACCCTTTCAATCCAGTGGAGCTCGTGATCGATCACTCTATCATGGTGGATCATTATGCCAGCCAGGACGCATTCGAAAAAAACACAACCATTGAAATTGAGCGAAATCGCGAGCGATACCAGTTTTTAAAGTGGGGCCAAAAAGCCTTTTCCAACTTCAAAGTCGTGCCACCCGGGCGCGGTATAGTGCATCAGGTCAATTTGGAGTATTTGGCACGCTGTGTATTTGATCAGATGAAAAACGGTGAACGCTGGGCCTTTCCAGACACCCTTGTCGGAACCGATTCACACACAACGATGATCAATGGGCTTGGCATTCTCGGTTGGGGTGTTGGAGGTATTGAAGCCGAAGCCGCCATGCTTGGCCAACCCGTCACGATGTTGATTCCTAAAGTGGTCGGATTTGAACTCCAGGGCCGATTACAACCCGGTGTTACCGCCACGGATTTGGTGCTAACGATAACCGAACAGCTACGTAGCCACGGTGTGGTTGGCAAGTTTGTCGAGTTTTACGGCCCTGGCTTAAAACACTTAACAACTGCTGACCGTGCAACGATTGCCAATATGGCTCCGGAGTATGGTGCCACATGCGGCATCTTTCCACTAGATAAAGAAAGTATTCGTTACCTCACGTTAACCGGTCGACCTTCAAATCAGTTAATACTGGTAGAAAGTTACGCTCGAGCCCTCGGGATCTGGCACGATGAGACGACTCCCAATGCCGTTTATCACGAAAACATCGTATTCGATCTGGGCAGCGTAGTGCCTTGTATTGCAGGCCCGAAAAGACCGCAAGACAAGGTGCCATTAACCATGGCAGCCAAACAATTTCGCAACTGGCTGGAACAACGCATTAGCATCATCGATCAACCCGAACAAAATTATTTTGCCGATGAAGGCGGTTCGGCGGCAGAAAATGATGCGCTTACCCGATCACAACAAAGTGTTGAAGTCACCTTCCGCAATGAAACGTTTCAATTATCGCCCGGAGCGGTAGTCATTGCTGCCATAACCAGTTGCACCAATACTTCCAACCCATCGGTTTTAATTGCTGCCGGGTTATTGGCACGCAACGCACTGGCCATAGGATTAACCAGCAAGCCCTGGGTAAAAACCTCTCTGGCGCCTGGCTCACAAGTGGTAACCGAATACCTGAAAGATGCCGGTTTAATGGACGATTTAGAAGCACTTGGGTTTAACCTAGTGGGTTATGGCTGTACAACCTGCATTGGAAACTCAGGACCATTAGCCGACCCCATCGCGCAAGCGATACGGGTTGGCAAATTACCTGTTTGCTCGGTACTTTCCGGAAACCGAAACTTTGAAGGCCGCATTCACGCTGATATTCCCGCTAATTATCTCGCTTCGCCGCCACTGGTAGTCGCCTACGCATTAGCCGGAAATATGAACATCGATTTAACGCAAGAACCTTTGGGAAAAGATAAAAAAGGGAAGCCTGTTTTTCTGAAAGATATCTGGCCAAACGATAACGAGATCAATGAAAAAGTGGCTAAATTTGTTTCACAAAATCTGTTTTTAGAAAAGTATCGCGATGTATTCAGTGGCAATCCAGTTTGGGATCAATTAACAGCCGGCGACAGCGATATTTATCAATGGCCGGATTCGAGTTACATCAAACATCCGCCTTTTTTTCAATCGATGAAAGCCAAACACAGCCAACCCCTGTCGATTGAGAAAGCGCGTTGTTTGGTAAAAGTCGGCAACAGTATTACCACGGATCACATTTCACCGGCAGGAGCTATTGCCGAGCATAGTCCTGCCGGACAATATCTTCTATCGCTCAATATTAAAGTAAAAGACTTTAACTCTTACGGTTCACGAAGAGGCAATCATGAAGTCATGATGCGCGGTACTTTTGCTAATGTGCGTTTAAAAAACCAACTCGCCCCAGGAACGGAAGGGAGTTATACGACACATTTTCCGAGTGGTGAGCCAATGTCAATATACGATGCAGCTATGAAATATAAAGCAGAAAAAACACCTTGTATTGTAATCGCCGGAAAAGAATATGGAACCGGGTCTAGCCGCGACTGGGCCGCTAAAGGTCCTTCGCTATTAGGTGTGCGTGCTGTAATGGCAGAAAGTTACGAGCGTATTCATCGCTCCAACTTGATTGGCATGGGTATTTTACCCTTGCAGTTTATCAATAACGACAACGCCGAGTCTTTAAATTTACAAGGCGATGAGTGTTTTTCTATTCCCTTGCCAAAGCCTGGCGAAAGCACACTCAAAGTCAAAGTATTCGATAACAATGAAAGCTTGAAAGCTGAGTTCGATATGCTAGTTCGTATCGACACCGAAAACGAATACCAATATTATTCTCACGGTGGTATTTTACAGTTTGTGATCCGTAAACTGTTAAACCAATAAACCGTCAGCTTTAATCGGTACTCCAATAGAATAGAACGTTAATCCCTATGACCAAACCCATTGAAACACGGCTTAACTTGCGCATTATTGAACCTGCGGATTATCCACAACTGGCCAAACTGATGGATCTGGTTTACCCCGATATTGGCGGCGCCTGGCCGAAAGCAACTATTCAAGCCTTGGTCAATGCATTTCCCGACGGGCAGATCTGTATCGAAGATAAAAGCACAATCGTTGCCGTCGCTCTTACTATTAAAGTCAACTATTACCGCTATTCGTCACGCCATACTTATGCCGATGTGATCAGCGAAAAAGAAATTGCACGTCATGACGATCGCGGTGATGCACTTTATGGACTGGATGTTTTTGTGCACCCCGACTATCGAGGATTTCGGCTGGGTAGGCGCTTGTACGAAGCACGTCGCGAACTGTGCCGAATACTGAACTTAAAAGCGATTTTAGCCGGCGGTCGGATTCCCGGTTATCAAGATTACGCAGAGAAAATGACTGTCGATGAATACATTGAACAAGTGGAGCGTAAAAAGATTTACGATCCCATTTTATCGTTTCAACTGTCGAACGACTTTGATATCAAACGGTTAATGCACAAATACTTACCTGAAGATAAAAAATCAAAAGGTTTTGCAACACTGCTTGAATGGGATAATATTTTTTACGAAGAAGACACAGAGTCCATTCATTTAACTGAAAAGTCCATCGTTCGCATTGGAATCGCACAATGGCAAATGCGAAGCGTTCATTCGTTAGACGACCTTATTGCCCAAGCCGAATTTTTAATTGACTCCTTATCCGATTATCAATCGGATTTTGCTGTACTACCGGAGTTTTTTAGCGCGCCTTTAATGGGACTTGCAACCGAAAAACCCGCCGTTGAAGCCATTCGTTTTTTGTCTGAGTTCAGTGATGAAATTCGTACTCGCCTTTCGCAAATGGCAGTAACCTATAACATTAATATTGTGGCAGGCAGTTTACCGGTAGAAAAAAATAATCGACTTTATAATGTCTCATACTTATTACACCGCGATGGCAAAATTGATGAGCAATTTAAAGTACATATCACGCCGCATGAAAAGCGCGACTGGGTTCTGGACGGTGGCGATTTGGTGCAAGTTTTCGAAACCGATGCAGGCAAAGTGGGCATTCTCATTTGCTACGATGTCGAATTTCCCGAACTGGCACGGTTGCTTGCAGAACAAGGGGTTCAAATTTTGTTTGTGCCTTTTTGGGTAGACACCAAAAATGGTTATTTGCGGGTACGACTTTGTGCACAAGCGCGCGCCATTGAAAATGAATGTTATGTGGCTATTGCCGGTAGTGTTGGTAACCTCCCTCGTGTCGATAATGTTGCTATTCAGTATGCTCAATCTGCTGTATTTTCTCCGAGCGATGTTTATTTTCCCCACGACGCGGTCATCGCCGAAGCCACTGCCAACGCCGAAATGATGATTTACGCCGATGTCGATTTGGATAAACTTAAATTGTTAAGTACTGAGGGTTCTGTGAATAACCTGAAAGACAGGCGGCTGGATCTTTACCGTATTGAAAAGAAGTAAAATCGTTTGGGTTGTGTAACAAAACAAATATCTCATATACTAAATACCGCATAAATTCACTCCATTTACACTCAGGTATTTTTTCAAATGGAACTCACACAAAATAACGCATTCGCTAAGTCCTTCACTTTCTGGTCGGCTATCGGTTGGTCAGCCTTAATTTTATTTGCCTTTTTGTCCGGTCAAGTTATCGCGGGTTTGATTTACGTTATATCCATCGCTATCGCCAACCCTGAGCAAGCCTTGCAGCTCACTCAAGAGCTAGTCATCAACTCAACGTTTCTTACCTTATCGATCCTCTCTGGTGGGATCGCGGGATTGATTTGCTTGAAGTTAGTCAGTCAATCGCAAAAACTCTCATTTAAGGAACATTTGGGCTATCAATCGGTTTCATTTAAGGCCCTTACAAGCTTTACAATTGCAGCAGTCCTATTAAACCTCATTGCTATTTTTATCTTTCAAGCGACAGGCTGGCAACCTGAAGAATCGATGGTAGCACTGATGAAGGAAGGTGCTCGCAACCCACTTACTTGGTTTGCCATTATTCTGGTCGCCCCCATTTTTGAAGAAGTGTTTTTTCGCGGCTATATGTACCATGCACTGCGACATACGCGTGCGGGTATCACCGGCGCCATTATCATAGCGAACGTGGTTTGGCTGTGTTTACACTTGGGGCAATACAACGTTTATGGAATGGGTTTAATTTTTATCGCTGGGCTACTTTTTGGAATTGCACGTTGGAAAACCAACAGTTTACTCACACCAATAATAATGCATATCGCGTTTAACTGTGTGGCGATGATTGCGAATCTTATCGTCGAATAATCAGGCTTAGATGGCGCTATTTGGAAATAAAAAAGCCGACAATAATGTCGGCTTTTTTAATTTGGTCGGAGCGAGAGGATTTGAACCTCCGACCACTTGCACCCCATGCAAGTGCGCTACCAGGCTGCGCCACGCTCCGAATATATCTTTTCGACCCGTCGGTCGATGGGAGGCGAAATAATACCGATTTATAAAAAAAAAGCAATCCTTTTACTGGATTGCTCTTATGTTTTATGGGATCGCTTAAGCTTTAATCGACTTAAGCTTTTAGAATACGAACCACGTCTTCCAGCTCGTGGATCAGTAAGCTTAGGGTTTCATTATTCAGACTAGATTGCGTACCGGAGTCCTCTTCCGACTCCAGTTGTTGACGGGCCCCACCAATGGTAAACCCTTTGTCGTACAGCAGTTCACGAATCTGTCTTATCACCATAACGTCTTCACGTTGATAGTAACGACGATTGCCGCGCCTTTTGATGGGATGCAACTGCGGAAACTCTTGCTCCCAGTAACGCAACACATGCGGTTTTACCTGACACAAATCACTCACTTCACCAATAGTAAAGTAACGCTTTGCCGGTATGGGTTTAAGTTCGTTATTATTGCTCGCTTCCAGCATACGCCTCTACCCGGGCCTTAAGTTTCTGTCCTGGTCTAAAAGTCACCACACGACGCGCGGAAATGGGTATTTCTTCTCCCGTTTTTGGATTCCGCCCCGGACGTTGATTCTTGTCACGTAAGTCGAAATTACCAAAACCTGAAAGTTTCACCTGTTCTCCCTTTTCCAGTGCGCTACGCACCTCTTCAAAAAACGTTTCTACCATTTCTTTGGCTTCTCGTTTATTCAAACCTAACTCTTCGAACAAACGTTCTGCCATGTCCGCTTTGGTCAATGCCATAAAAAAGTAACCTCTTAAGGTCAGTCTCGTAACACTGCTCCTAATTGTGTTTCGAGCTGTTTTACGGTTCGCTCTACAATCGCGCTGACTTCGGCATCTTTCAGTGTACGCGTAGCATGCTGTAAAATCATAGCCAGCGCAACACTTTTTCTACCAGAATCAACACCTTCGCCACGATAGATGTCGAATACATTAATATGTTTTAGTAGATTTCCAGCCGTTTGTCTAATTAAATCAATAAGTTGCGCAACTTCCATTTGCTCATCCATAACAAGAGCAAGATCTCGACGAATCGACGGAAATCTCGACAAATCGGCGAATTTTGGTAACTTTCGCTCTATTATCGCTTCGAGATCGATTTCGAAAAGGAACAGTTCTTGCTCTAATCCTAATGACTTCTTCGTATTAGGATGCAGTTTACCAATCCAGCCAACCGCTCGATCACCTTGATAAATACGCGCCGATTGCCCTGGATGCAAACTTGGATGACTTTCTAATTTAAACAGATAACTGTCTGAATTTACAGTTAATTTTAACAATGCTTCCAAATCGCCTTTAAGATCGTAAAAATCAACCGGCCGCGACTTGCCTTCCCAACTTTCATCCAACAAATCACCACCAATTACTGCAGACAGGGTAGGTGTTTGCTGAAGTCCGGACTCAAAGTTCTCAAACCGTAAGCCTATTTCAAACAGACGTACGCGCTCTTGCTGACGATTGAAGTTATACTCAGCGGCTTTGATTAATGCCGGCCATTGCGATGTACGCATCACCGATAATTCGGACGAAATGGGATTTAACAATGAAATGGAAGGTACGTCTGGATTAATAGCCTGTTGCAGTTCTGGCTCAACAAAACTGTAAGTGATAGCTTCCTGATAACCTCGCGCTACCAACAAATTACGAATCTGCGATTTCCGTATTTTATGTTCAGGCCGGGCTACCATTTGCATTTCGTTTTGTGGTACTCGACTGGGAACCTTGTTGTAACCGTAAATACGTACCAACTCTTCGATCAGATCTTCTTCAATTGCGATGTCGAAGCGGAAACTCGGCACTTCAACTTGCCAACCTTCTTCAAAAGACGATAACGACATTCCCAATCGAGTTAAAATGTCTTCTACTTGTTGCTTTTCGAGGTTGATCCCGAGTAATCGCTCAATACGCTGAAAGCGCAACCGTATAGGCTGCTTTTGCGGCATGTGCACTTCATCGGTTTGATCGATAATCGGCCCAGGCTCGCCGCCACAAATGTCAATCAGTAATTGCGTTGCTCTTTCCATAGCTTTCACTTGCAGTGTGTAATCGACACCTCGTTCAAAGCGAAAAGATGCATCGGTATGCAAGCCATAACTGCGCGCTCTTCCGGCCAAATGGAGCGGTTGGAAAAACGCAGCTTCCAGAAAAACATCTTTGGTACTACTGTTAATTCCAGAATGCTCTCCCCCCATTATGCCAGCAATCGCCAGAGGCTTTTTATGATCGGAAATTAACAAAGTATCAGGTTTGAGCTCAACTTCCTTTCCATCCAACAACACCAGTTTTTCATTTTCTTTTGCCCAACGAACTTGAATACCTCCTTCCAACTCATTCAGATCGAAGGCGTGCATAGGATGACCTAACTCCAATAACACGTAATTCGTTATATCGACGGATGGTTCTATGGCACGCACACCCGCGCGCTCCAATCGTTGTTTCATCCAGTCCGGCGTTTTCGCACTCAGATTAATATTGCGAACAACCCGACCAACATAACGAGGACAAGCTTCTGGTGCTTGCAATTCAATTGGAAAAGTATCATCGATTTTTGGCGCAACCGGATCACAAGTAACTTCAGTGACATCACATCCATTAAGCACACCGACTTCTCTGGCAATTCCCCGCATGCCCAAACAATCGCCACGATTGGGTGTTAAATCGACTTCAATAACGGTATCTTTTAACTTTAAAAATTCGACCAGTGACTTTCCGACTGGCGCATCCTCAGCCAACTCCATGATGCCATCGCTTTCTTCTGACAACTGCAACTCTTTTTCTGAGCACAACATGCCAAAAGAAGCGACGCCCCTCAACTTGGCCTTTTTAATTTTAAAGTCACCGGGTAAAACGGTACCAATGGTTGCGACAGCCACTTTCAACCCATCACGCGCGTTCGGTGCACCGCAAATGATTTGAAGGTTTTCAGCTGCTCCAACATTCACTTCGCATACGCGAAGCTTGTCGGCATCGGGGTGTTGTTCCGCTTTAACAATTTCGCCAACAACAACACCATTGAGTTCATCACCAAAATTTTCGACGGCATCCACTTCAAGACCTGCCATCGTCAATTGTACCGCTAATTCGTCGGTAGAAACTGAAGGGTTAACCCACTCTCTTAACCACTTTTCGCTGATTCTCATATGTTCTTTCCAAGGTTTTGTAGGATGGGTTTTCACCCATCTTTTCAATTATTGATGGGTTTCGCTTCGCTTCACCACATCCTACGAAAAAGTCTAAGTTCTAAGTTCTAAGTTCTAAGTTCTAAGTTCTAAGTTCTAAGTTCTAAGAATATTCTTTATCACATTGAAACGTTTCAACTCATTTCATTTAATGCTTAGCACTTAAAAAATTTGTTTTTTAAATCACGACTCGTAGCGTTCAACTCGTAACTCTAACGATGTAGTTGGTTAATTAAATTGCTTTAAAAAACTTAAATCGTTTTCAAAAAACAATCGTAAGTCATTCACACCATAACGCAGCATAGTCAATCGTTCGACACCCATCCCAAACGCATAGCCACTGTACTTTTCACTATCGATACCTACCGATTGCAACACGTTTGGATGAACCATACCGCACCCTAAAATTTCAAGCCAACCGGTTTGACTGCACACGCGGCAGCCATCGCCATTACACATGACACATTGAATATCCACTTCGGCAGAAGGTTCAGTAAATGGGAAATACGACGGTCGAAAACGCACTGCCAAATCTTTTTCAAAAAAGTGTTTTAAAAACTCATCGAGCACACCTTTTAGATCGGCAAAACTGGTTTTTTCATCCACTAATAACCCTTCGACCTGATGAAACATAGGTGTATGCGTTAAATCAGAATCACAGCGATAAACGCGACCGGGTGCAATAATACGTACCGGTGGCTTTTGTTGCTCCAGGGTTCGGATTTGAACGGGGGAAGTGTGCGTTCTTAACAGCATAGACTCGCTAAAATAAAACGTATCGTGCATTGCTCGCGCGGGATGATGGCCGGGAATGTTGAGTGCTTCGAAGTTGTGGTAGTCATCTTCAATTTCCGGTCCTTCCTCAACACTGAAACCAATTTGCGCGAAGTACTCTTCGATACGCTCCAACGTACGATTGACCGGATGAATACCACCGACTTCGGTATTGCGTCCTGGCAAAGTAACATCAATGGTTTCTTTTGCCAGTTGCTCTGCTATACGCGCATTTTCAAGCGCTTCTTTTTTCAAATCCAACGCGTGTTGCACTGCTTGTTTTGCAACATTCACTTGCTGGCCAAATGCCGGGCGCTCTTCTTTAGGAAGGTTACCCAGCTGTTTCATTTGCTGAGTGATAACCCCTTTTTTACCTAAGTACTCTACTTTGACCTGCTCTAATGCGTGTAAGTCTGCCGCATTTGCAACGGCTTTTTTACCTTCAATTACCAATGCTTCTAAAGATGACATATATTTCTTACCTACTCTGTAGGATGGGTGTTAACCCATCGATTTTTGATGGGTTAACACCCATCCTACAAACTGAATTCCCTTTTCAATCGAGACATCGAATTTCGAGCCGAAACGTCGGACCGTTCGAGTTTCGAGTTTCGAGTTTCGAGTTTCGAGTTTCGAGTTTCGAGTTTCGAGTTTCGAGTTTCGAGTTTCGAGTTTCGAGTTTCGAGTTAAAAATATTACGATTAGCGCTTCAATTGAAAAGAATTATTCGTAATATTTTTAACGTGATTAAGTTTTAAAACATGACAGCTTTAAAATAAACCTTTTAGCTTTCAAACCAAATAAAAAAAGGGGAAGGACGATAAGCCCTTCCCCTCGTAAGGTATCCAAAATAGTTTTTGGAGAAGTGTCTTACTTACGCAGACAGGGCAGCTTTAGCTTTTTCGGCTAGCGCTGCAAAAGCGGCTTTGTCGTAAACCGCAATATCCGCGAGGATTTTACGATCCACTTCTACTGACGCTTTTTTCAAGCCATTGATAAAACGGCTGTAAGACAATCCACACTCACGGCTGGCAGCATTAATTCGCTGGATCCACAGAGCACGGAATTGACGCTTACGTTGACGACGGTCACGGTACGCGTACTGGCCTGCTTTGATTACGGACTGCTTGGCAACACGAAAAACGCGACTGCGCGCTCCGTAATAACCTTTAGCGGCTTTTAAAATTTTCTTATGACGTTTGTGTGCGGTGACACCACGTTTAACTCTTGGCATGGTTCAACCCTCCACTTATAAGTACGGTAACTGACGATTAAGTTGAGCAACATCGGCTGCTGCGACCATCTTCAGATGACGAAGTTGACGCTTACGCTTAGAGCTCTTCTTAGTCAGTATATGACGTAAGTGAGATTGGCCATGCTTATAGCCACCTTTGCCTGTTTTTTTAAAGCGCTTGGCTGCGCCGCGATCGGTTTTGATCTTTGGCATGGTAATAACTCCGCATTCGTTACCATTGTTCTTGGTCGGAAACTGTATTTAAAGTAACACCGACTTCAAACGATTCTGTTGGCCGACTAAGAAAACCTTGGTTTTCCAGACTGTTCAACTGCGCACAACAGCGTTTAGTTATTGGAAGTAAAAGGTCAAAACCTTTGCACTTCCCCGTTTTTATCCCAGGTCGGTTGCGAATAGACCGCAAGGGACAAGTACCAACTTATAGTTGGTATTGCGAGGAACGAGGGTCGAGGCATAAATACCCGGAATCATTTCCTCTTACTCAATTACGAGTAGCGAACCTCAAATGGCAAGTTTATTAACTCGCTATTCGAAACTCGTCACTCGCAACTGAAAATAACCTTCATTTTAGTGGTGGTTATTTTTTCTTCTTTTTCGGCGCGATAACCATGGTCATTTGACGACCTTGCATTACCGGGCGGGACTCAACCTCACCGTATTCGGTAAGGTCACCTTCCAGTCGCTTCAGCAACTCCATGCCAATTTCCTGGTGCGCCATTTCACGACCACGAAAACGCATCGTGATTTTGCATTTGTCACCGTGTTCCAGAAACTTAACCAAGTTTCGCAACTTAACGTTGTAATCGCCAATGTCAGTACCTGGGCGAAACTTGATTTCTTTAATCTGCATCTGCACCTGCTTCTTTTTCGCAGCGGCTGCAGCTTTCTTTTGTTCAAACAAGAATTTGCCATAATCCATAATACGGCAAACTGGAGGTTTAGCATCGGGTGAAATTTCTACCAAATCCAGCGCAGCCTCTTCAGCGACTTTTAGCGCTTCCCGGCCACTCATAACACCGACTTGCTCTCCATCGGCCCCAATTAATCGAACTTCTCTTGCAGTAATTTCATCGTTCAGTCGGGTGGTTCGCTTTTCCTGACCGCCCTTGCCTCTTGGACCTTTAATAATCCTACTCCTCCAGGTTGTTTCTACCTAAGTACGCGATGTTCTCATTTAGCAGAGCTTCAAACTCATTTATTGTAAGGCTTCCGAGATCTTTGCCGGTACGGGTTCTCACCGCAACCTTGCCCTCTTCCATCTCGCGATCACCTACGACTAATAAAAATGGAACACGCGCCAGTGTGTGCTCGCGAATTTTAAAGCCGATCTTCTCGTTTCTCAAGTCTACTTTGGCCCTAAATCCTTTATTATTCAAAGAATTTGCTACTTTGGCCGCAAAATCGCCCTGATTATCGGTAATATTCATCACAACAGCTTGGGTCGGCGCCAGCCAAGGTGGAAATTTCCCGGCGTATTCTTCAATAAGAATTCCAATAAACCGCTCCAATGAACCTAAAATGGCACGATGAATCATCACTGGTGTCTTCTTTGTGCCGTCTTCAGCAACGTATTCAGCGCCTAACCGGCTTGGCATCGAAAAATCGAGTTGAACCGTACCGCATTGCCATACGCGATCCAAGCAATCTCGTAGCGAAAACTCGATTTTGGGTCCGTAAAAAGCCCCTTCACCGGGTTGCAATTCATATTCAATGCCTTTTGATTTAAGCGCCTCAGCCAGAGCCTCTTCGGCCTTGTCCCAAATTTCATCACTACCCACACGCTTTTCAGGGCGAGTTGATAATTTGATTTCAACCTTATCGAAGCCAAAATCAGCGTAAACCTGGTAAATAATGTCAATCAGAAGAGCGACTTCATCTTGTATTTGCTCTTCTGTGCAAAACACATGGGCGTCGTCTTGCGTAAACCCGCGCACGCGCATCAGTCCATGCAAAGCCCCCGATGGCTCATTACGATGGCAAGAACCAAACTCGGCAATGCGTAAAGGAAGGTCTCGATACGACTTAAGACCTTGATTATAAATAAGAATGTGTCCAGGACAATTCATCGGTTTCACCGCATAAGTTCGATTTTCCGATTCCGTCGTGAACATATCGTCTTGAAACTTTTCCCAGTGACCGGACTTTTCCCAAAGGCTGCGATCCAATACTTGTGGCGCTTTTACTTCCTGATATTCGTTCTTCTTTAAAACGTCACGTATGTAGGCTTCAAGCGTTTTAAAGATGCTCCAACCATCATTATGCCAAAACACCATTCCGGGTGATTCTTCTTGAAAGTGGAATAACTGCTGTTGTTTGCCGAGTTTACGATGATCACGTTTTTCAGCTTCCTCCAAACGATGCAGGTATTTTTTCAAATCTTTTTTATTGGCCCAACAAGTGCCGTAAATTCGCTGCAACATCTCGTTATTGGAATCACCACGCCAATAGGCCCCTGAAACACGCATTAATTTAAACGCTTTGATTTTTCCAGTACTGGGAACGTGAGGTCCTCGGCAAAGATCGATAAAGTCACCTTGCTTGTATAGTGAAATGTCTTCATTGGTTGGAATACTGGCGATAATTTCAGCCTTATATTCTTCGCCCATGTTGCGGAAAAACTCCGCGGCCTCATCGCGTGGCATAACCGATCGCACCACTTGAAAATCGGCTTTGGTTAATTCCATCATCTTGTTTTCGATGGCGGTTAAATCTTCAGGCGTAAACGGTCGCTCATAAGCAAAATCATAGTAAAAACCGTTATCAATCACCGGACCAATGGTCACTTGCGCTTCAGGAAACAA
The DNA here is from genome assembly GCF_055326765.1 of Pleionea sp. WD8-19. Taxonomy (NCBI): domain Bacteria; kingdom Pseudomonadati; phylum Pseudomonadota; class Gammaproteobacteria; order Oceanospirillales; family Pleioneaceae; genus Pleionea; species Pleionea sp. WD8-19. The sequence continues at coordinate 240,057 of NZ_JBUZOU010000002.1, forward strand.
CTCTTTAACTGCTTGCGCTAATAAGTGCGCACAAGAGTGACGCAACACTTCGAGCCCCTCTTCGTCTCGTTCGGTAATGATAGCCAGCTCAACATCTTCGGAAATGGTAAAACTGGTATCCACTTCTTTACCATTCACTTTGCCAGCCAAAGCCGCTTTGGCCAGACCGGGACCGATCTCGTGGGCCACGTCATAGACAGTGACCGGATTGTCGAAAGCTCGCTGACTGCCATCAGGAAGAGTGATTACGGGCATTGTTAAACCTTTAAAAGTTCTAAGTTCTAAGTTCTAAGTTCTAAGTTCTAAGTTCTAAGACAGATTATATAGGGGATACAGTAGGTACTAAGGATTCTTGCGACTCAGAACTTCGTTCCCCTTTAACTAATGAACCGGCGATTTTATATCAATCACCACGAGTCTGGCTAGCGGCCTATAGCGGATTTGGAAATATTATTGTCGGATTAGCGTCAATAACTCAGAAGTCTTCTTCTCCATCAGTGTTTTATCGCCCCGAGTTTCGAGGTTTAACCGAATCACCGGTTCTGTATTAGACTTACGAAGGTTAAAACGCCAGTTTTCAAACGTAACCCCGATACCGTCGGTATAATCGATCGATAGAGCATCATTCTGATAGGTCGAAAGCACGCGCTCAATCGTAGCGTCCGCATCTTCTACTTTACTGTTGATTTCACCCGGCGATGGATAAGCTGCCATTCTTTCACAGACCATCGTCGATAAAGGCTGTTGTCGACGACTCATCAACTCAATCACCAAAAGCCATGGGATCATCCCACTATCACAATAGGCAAAATCACGGAAATAATGATGCGCGCTCATTTCACCGCCGTACACGGCGTCTTCCTTACGCATGCGTTCTTTAATAAACGCGTGGCCCGTTTTTGACATCACCGGCGTCCCTCCATTATCACGGATAATGTCTTCGGTATTCCAAGTGAGTCGAGGATCGTAAATGACTTTTTGGTTAGCGTCTTTTTGTAAAAAGGCTTCGGCTAACAATCCGACAATATAATACCCTTCGATAAATTCCGCATTTTCATCAAACAGAAAACAGCGATCGAAATCGCCATCCCAAGCGATACCCAAATCGGCATTGTGTTCTTTAATGGCTGCAACCGTGTCGGCACGGTTTTCCGGTAACAAAGGGTTCGGTATGCCATTAGGAAACGTCGCATCGGGCTCATGATGCACTTTAATAAACTCAACGGGAATATTGCGTAGCTGGAAGACCGCTTCAATTGCGTCTATTACGTGCCCTGCAGCGCCATTACCACTGTTAACCACCAGCTTCATTGGACGCAGTAATTTTAAATCGATATAAGACAAGACATGCTCAACATAATCATCCAGCACCGATTTTTGGGTTAACTTTCCTTTCTCGAAACTCGCACGGTCCGAAGTCTCGGCTCGTAACTCGAAACGATTTTGTTCTACCAACTCTTTTATCGCATTAAGACCACTATCGCCACTGATAGGCTGTGCACCGGCTTTGACCAACTTCATACCATTGTAATCAATGGGATTGTGACTCGCCGTCACTTCAATTCCACCATCAACACCCAGGTGCCAAGTTGCAAAATAAATTTCTTCCGTACCGGTCATGCCAATATCAACAACGTCGACGCCCTCATCACGTAAACCTTCAGCTAATGACAACTTGAGTGCTTCAGAAGTCGCACGAACATCGCCGCCAATCACCATAGTTTTAGGTTTTAAATATTGGCCATAAGCACGACCAATGCGATAGGCGATGTCTTCATTGAGTTCTTCGCCGAGTTTTCCACGAATGTCGTAGGCTTTAAAGCAGGTTAGTTTATTCATGTTCGATTCGATTCAAGGTTAAAGTGGCAACGATAAAGGGATAGTCACCAAACTTCAACTTAGTATTCTTAAGAGCGCGTTTTTGAGTTCAAACTTTGAGCTCCCAAAAAATGGGTATAAGAACAAGGCTCAAGATCGATACAATAATACTCAACGGTAACCCAAACTTTAGATAATCACTGAACCGATAGCCTCCGACGCTGTAAACCATCAAATTGGTTTGATACCCCAAAGGGGAAATAAAACTGGCAGATGCAGCGATCATTATGGCAATTGCGTAAGGAACAAGGTTATACCCCAAAGACTCCACAATGCCTGTAACCAAAGAAAACGAAATTACTGCAGCCGCATTATTTGTGACCATTTCCGTCAATAATAAAGTCATTAAATAGACAGCAATTAAAAGTGCCATAGGTGAGTCTCCGAAAACGGAGAGGATTGATTGCGCCAATAAGCGGGCACCGCCCGACTCATTTAAAGCGCCTCCAATACCAAACGCAAGCCCAATCGTCAGCAACACTTGCAAGTCCAAACTTTGTTTGGCTTGATTCACATTGAGACAGCCACTCACGAACATTATTGCAGCAGCACTCATTGCGGCCAGTACAACAGGAACCAAACCACTCATAACCAAACCCAACAGAGCCCCCAAAGACAACCAGGCCCATATTGCTTTTTTGCCATTGGAAAAATTGAAATCATGGAGTCCATTAATTAATAAAAAGTCTCTAGAGTATCGAAACTGCTCAACAAAACTGCGCCTGGCAAGTAATAAAAGCGTATCACCGGTACGAAGTTGAATATCACCTGTTTTCTGCCGAACGCGCTGTCCATAGCGAACAACCGCAATTATCGCTGCGTTGTATTTTTTTCGGAACTGTCCCTGCTTTACCGTTTTACCGACCAGAGGATTATGATTACCAATCACCGCCTCTATCAAACGCGCTTTGCCGGTATTGCCAGTAAGCTTGAATACTTGCTTTTCGGCCAGAATTAACCCGGGAATATCAACGAGCTCTCCGATCGACTCCACTAATCCAGTGAACACCAGCCGATCATTCGCTTCGAGGTGTGTACCTGGACCAACTGCCGCTAATACGAGTTTACCGCGAATGATCTCGATAAGGTAAAGGCCATGCAAGTTACGTAGCCCTGCTTGCTCGATGGACTTACCGACCAACGGACTGTTCGCATCGACCAACATTTCTACACAATATTCGCGCGTTTTACCCAACGAAGCCTGAATAGAATCTCGTGGCTTTAATAACCGTTTCGAAAAAAAAGTAAGGTATAAAAGACCAACAATCGTAATGGGTAAACCAATATACCCGATATCGAAAAATCCAATCGCATCGGCAAATTGGGTTTGCTGAATAAAGCCATAAACAATCAAATTGGTACTGGTTCCGATAAGGGTGCAAGTGCCCCCCAAAATTGCCGCATAACTCAATGGCAACAAAAACTGGCTCGAGCTCCATCCTTTTCTTTTACACCACTTGGTCACTTCGTGGATAAGCGCGGCGACAATCGGTGTGTTATTTAAAATAGAGCTCAAAAATGCCACGGGAATGGTTAACTTCACCATTCCGAGTTGTTGAGATGAAACACCTTGGGTTAACCAACCCATCACCGGCTTTAATGCACCGGACTCTCGAATACCAGCAGCGACAACATACAAGCAAGCTACCGTAATGAACGCAGGATTGGAAAATCCAGACAAAGCGGTACTGATGGATACCGATCCAATGAGCATTAAAAACAGCAGGCCCGCTCCAAAAATAGCTTCGGGTTCTCGACGCGTGAAGAGTAACGCAAGAAAACACGCAAGTACCGTTGCTAAGACAATTGTTGGTTCCATAAATAGACCAGTTGCGAGTTGCGAGTTGCGAGTTGCGAAAAAATCCTAGCTCTTAAGATTAAAAAAGCCGATAAAATCGGCTTTTTAGTTTTTAACTCGAAACTAGTAACTCGCAACTCGGAGCTATTTTTTTACTTGATATAACCCATATGCTCCAACTTTAATAAGATTTGCTGAGCGGCTTCATCGGGCGTGCAATCAATGGTGTCGATGCGAATTTCAGGGTTTTCCGGCTCTTCATACGGATCACTGATCCCCGTGAACTCCTTAATAATGCCTTGCCTAGCTTTGGCATAAAGCCCTTTACGATCGCGTTTTTCACATTCTTCCAATGATGTTGCAACGTGAACTTCAACAAAACCGCCTTCTTGCTCGATCAATTGTCGCACTTCGCGACGGGTTTGGCGGTAAGGCGCAATTGGCGCGCAAATAGCGAACCCGCCATTTTTGGTGATTTCACTGGCCACATAACCGATTCGTAAAATATTAATATTGCGATGCTCTTTGCTAAATCCCAGCTCAGACGATAAGTGCTTGCGTACTAAATCACCATCAAGCAAGGTGACGGCACGCCCGCCGAGTTCAAGCAACTTAACCATTAAAGCGTTCGCAATGGTGGACTTTCCTGCACCGGACAATCCGGTAAAGAACACCGTAACGCCTTGCTTATGACGAGGAGGCTTGGTTTTTCGCAACTCTTCCACCACATCGGGATAGGAAAACCATTCGGGAATGTCTAACCCCTCTTGCAGACGTCGTCGAACTTCGGTACCAGAAAGGTTCATTACGGTCATATTTTCGGGCACATCATCTACCGGCATATACTCCGCTTGTTCTTTCACATACACCATCATATGAAACGGCACCATTTTGATACCAACCTCATGTTCAAATTCTTTTAAAAGATCCTGAGCATCGTAGGGCCCGTAAAAATCTTCACCGTTGGAGTTTTTGCCCGGACCGGCATGATCACGTCCAACAATTAAGTGAGTACATCCGTAATTTTTACGAATAATCGCATGCCACAAAGCTTCACGCGGCCCCCCCATTCGCATCGCCAACGGCAATAAACTCAACATGGTTGTTTGCTCGGGATAGCGCGAAAGAATATGTTCATAACAGCGCACCCGGCAGTAGTGATCGATATCGCCTGGCTTAGTCATTCCCACTACTGGATGAATCAACAGGTTGGCTTCTTCTTGCTTTGCAGCACGAAACGTTAACTCCTGATGGGCTCGATGCATAGGGTTACGAGTTTGAAAAGCTACAATTTTGTTCCAACCCCACTTTTCAAACTTAGCGCGTAATTCAACAGGTGTATCGCGAAGCGATTTGTAATCGTAATGACTTGGCAATTCCAGCCCTTTAAGTGTCCCACCTATATAAAAATCACCGGCTTTATTGAACAAATAATCAACAGCGGGATGCAACTCATCCGTAGTTCCGTACACCTTTTTCGCTTCTTCAGTTTTATCAGGCAACCAAATATCTGAAACTTGAAGAATAGCAATTGCGACCCCTTCCGGATCTCGCAAGACCACTTCTTCACCGGAGTTCACCGAGTCAGCAAACTTAGCTGTCACATCCAAAGTCACTGGAATTGGCCAAAGCGTACCGTCATTCAAACGCATGGAATCCAATACCGATTGATAATCCGACGGCCCTAAAAAACCGTTTAGCGGAGAAAAACCACCGTTCAATAACAGTTCTACATCGCACAACTGCCGATGCGACAAATCCCAAGACGGTAACGAACGTGTCCGTTGTTTTATCTCTAACCGTTCCTGTTCGGAAACCAGAAGATTAACCAACTCTCCACCGTGCGGTGTAATTAAATGCGTCATTTAGCGACCTCGTAAACCAGAAGGTTTAAGGTAAATTTGGATGGGAAGTATTGTAAGGGAAGGAAATTAGAAAGGCGTATGCCGATTAGCTATTTTGGGATAACTAATCGGGATAAAGTGTTTATAGAGTCGGGTAGCTTATGAAAGGGTTTTGAAGTTAACGACTTTTTCAGACTCTACAACACGTTTGTCTCTATCGATCATCCATAATAAATCACAAACAGCATGTTGGGGATTATACCCCGTTGGCATTTTCAAAAGTAACTGAATAATTTTGTCACAGTCCATCTTCGAACAGAAACTATCGAGTATTTTGAGAGCTTTATCCATTTCCGGCCACGATAAATACTCTTCTTGGGCTGTCATAATTCGAGGGTGATCCGTTCCCTCAACATTCTCGCCTATCAAGAGCTCTTCATACAGTTTTTCACCTGGCCTTAGACCGGTATATTTAATTTCAATATCTCCATTTGGATTATTTTTAGACTTTACGGAGCGCCCCATTAAGTGAATCATTTTTTCTGCTAACTCAGTAATTTTTACTGGCTCCCCCATATCCAAAACAAAAACATCGCCGCCAACTCCCATTGCACCGGCTTGAATGACTAATTGAGCCGCTTCAGGAATGGTCATAAAGTAACGAATAATATCTTGATGAGTTACGGTTAATGGGCCACCACTTTTAATTTGCTCTCGAAATAAAGGTACAACAGAGCCAGATGAACCCAATACATTCCCGAACCGAACCATGGTGAAAATGGTTGAGACATTTCTTTGATTTATTGCTTGTAATACTAGCTCTGCAAGTCGCTTACTTGCCCCCATAACATTAGTTGGCCGAACAGCCTTGTCGGTAGAAATTAAAACAAACTTTTCAACACCCGCTTCAATAGCTGACTCTGCCGCATACCAAGTACCAAAAACATTATTCCGTACACCTTCAACAATATTATGCTCCACAATAGGTACATGTTTATAAGCAGCGGCATGATAGACAGTCTGCACTTTAAATGAACTCATTGTCGAAGTTAATCGATTTTTGTGTTGTACAGAACCAATCAAAGCAATAATTTCTGTCTCTATATCAAGCTCTTTCTTTAATTCAACCAACTCCTGTTCGATTTTATACAACCCATACTCAGATATCTCATAAAGCAACAAAGTTTTTGGGTGTAAGCTCAATATTTGCCTACTCAGCTCCGAACCAATGGAACCCCCTGCTCCAGTTACCATTACCACTTTACCAGCAATACAAGCACTTAATAATTTTGAATTTGGTTTAATAGCGTCTCTTCCCAATAAGTCATCTATATCTATTTCTTTTAACTCTTCAATTCGTACCTTTCCACTTACAATATCTTCCATTCCAGCAATAGTTTTTACTTTAACTGGAAACGATTCTAGTTGATTTAATATCTCACTGCGCCTAGCGTGCGATACCGATGGTAAAGCTAAAAATACACAAGTAACCTTGTGCTTTTTGAGAATGTCAGATAACAACAAGGGTGAATAAACTTTCAGCCCTTCAATTTCTAATTGAAAAAGTGTCGGTTCATCATCGATGAAGGCGACCGGAGAGTAACGATCCCCATACCTTAATGCCGACGCAAGTTGTCTACCTGCCGCACCAGCTCCATAAATAACGACATGACTACTCTTTTTATTCTTACTTTCAATATAGGCTTTAAAAATTAACCTAGAACCACCAATACAAATGGTAAGAAACGCCCAGTAGAACAATATCTGAGAGATAGAGAAGCTCCCATGAACATATCTATAGCTCACCCCATACACTGCAGAACTAAGAGAAACACCCAGTAAAATCAATGATATAGATGCAACCCCAATATACCTCAAAATCGCTCTATAAAAACCTAGTTTGACAAAAATAAGAATTGAGCAAACTATTGTAACAAATGCAATCAACACATCGGAAAGTTGCCATATTACTGCATAACCTTTTTCTACCCACAGAGTTAAAGCAATACAAAAAGGCAAACAGAGCGTGTCATACCCTAATGTTACAAGCCTCTTAATAGGACGCGGAGACTCGAGTAACGAGGAGGCTATTTCTGAGATTATGTTCAAAGTTGTTCCTTTTTTAAATTCTAAATTCTAAACTCTGCATAAATGATAGACTATTATATTGATTACGCTAGCGAGTAACCTGTTTTTAAGGTTAATTTACTCATCATCCACACTAAACTCTTTTAAACTCGAACAGCCATCTCTAAAAATCAAGCATTCAGAGTCACTTTGTGTAGATGTTTCAGCCGACCACACAATGAATGACCTCTAATTATTTCCAAACAAATCTCGTGTATAAACCTTATGCTCTACATCCTTTAACTCATCAACCATCCGGTTTGCAATGATTACATCACAGGTTGACTTTAACTCCTTTAAACAGTTTGTGACTTTAGAGTGGTAAAACTCTTTCTCATCAAGACCCGGTTCATAAACAATAACCTCTACACCTTTCGCTTTAATTCTTTTCATTATTCCTTGAATCGAAGAAGAACGAAAGTTATCTGATCCAGTCTTCATAACAAGCCGATAAATACCAACTTTTACAGGTGCCCGTTTTAAAATCGACTCTGCTATAAAGTCCTTTCTTGTGGAGTTGGCATCTACAATTGCTTTTATCAAATTGTTTGGTACATCTTTATAGTTTGCTAATAATTGCTTCGTATCTTTAGGTAAGCAATACCCGCCATATCCAAAAGATGGGTTATTATAATGATCACCTATCCGAGGATCTAAACTTACACCTTGTATAATATGTCGGGTGTCTAAGTTATGGGTTTCTGCGTATGTATCAAGCTCATTAAAATACGCAACTCTCATTGCTAGGTATGTATTAGAAAAAAGCTTAATTGCCTCAGCTTCAGTTGAATCAGTAAATAAAACAGGTATATCGTTCTTTTCAGCTCCTTTCACCATTAATTCAGCGAATTTCTTCGCATTCACAGAGTTATCTCCAACAATAATCCTAGAAGGGTATAAGTTATCATAAAGAGCTTTACCTTCTCGGAGAAACTCAGGTGAAAAAAGTATGCAGTTACGGATAAACTTTTTTCTAATATTTTTAGTAAAGCCCACAGGAACAGTTGACTTAATAACTACACACGCATTTTCATTTATTTTTTGAACATTTTCAATTACAGCCACAACAGAGGCTGTATTAAAATAATTAGTTTCAACATCATAATTAGTAGGTGTCGCTATAATGACAAAGTCTGCGCTTCGAATAGCTAAGTCTGGATTTGTAGTCGCAGACAAATCCAAGCTTTTTCCTTTTAAAAAAGACTCTATTTCATCGTCCTCAACTGGAGAAATTTTATCATTTATTAAATCTACCTTCCTTTGATCAATATCCAACGCAACCACTTGATTATGCTGAGCTAAGAGAACAGCATTAGCAAGCCCAACATAACCTGTACCAACTACAGCAATTTTCATTTTTACACCATGTTTTTATTTCTGGGTTAAAGAAAGTTCTTCAATAAACTTGGAAAAAACCACCCCTATACCTTTATGCTTCATGCCATATTCTACAATAGCTTTCATATAGCCTAGTTTATCTCCACAGTCGTGGGATTTTCCTGTCATATGGAAAGCTTCCACCTTTTCACTATTCATTAAAGAGTCAATGGCATCCGTCAATTGAATTTCATCACCTTTTCCTGGAACTGTTTTATCAAGTAGCTTCCAAATTTCTGCAGATAAGACATATCGACCAACAACAGCCAGGTTAGAAGGCGCATCTTCAACACTAGGCTTTTCTACAACACGAGTCATTGGAGCAGATTGTCCGGCTATCAATTTGTAGCCATTGCAATCAGCAATCCCATAATTCGACACTTTGTCTTTCGGAACTGGCTCAACTAAAACTTGTGAGGTTCCAGTTTCATTAAATCGCTTTAACATTGCAGATAGATTTTCTTCTTTCAAATTACAAGTCGACTCATCAATTAATACATCAGGGAGAACAACAACAAATGGATTTTCGCCTACAAGTGAGCGTGCAACTGAAACTGCATGACCAAGACCTTTCGCCTCACCCTGACGAACATGCATTATTGTAACGTCTTTTGGACAAATTGATTGAATTTCTTCAAGCAACTGTCTTTTAACTCGTTTTTCAAGCGTGGTTTCAAGCTCAAAAGACTTGTCAAAATGATTTTCTATAGCATTTTTTGAAGAGTGAGTAACTAAAATAATTTCTTTTATATTGGCAGCTATACATTCACTTACTATATATTGTATTAATGGCTTATCTACTATAGGAAGCATTTCTTTTGGTATAGCCTTAGTTGCGGGAAGCATTCTAGTCCCTAAACCTGCAACAGGAATTACTGCTTTTGATATTTGATAATTATTATTTGCCATTGTAGCCTCTAACAATTTACCTCAATTGTATGCCGCATAGTATAGTCACATCCGTTTAAAATGGTCAGAATTCCTAAAGCAATAAGCTTAATTATAACCGATTACTACTCAACCCAAAGCAACTCACTTATTAATTAATAAGCTCTGATCAACTAATTATATTTATTTACAATAAAATATATCTAAGTAGCACATCTTTACATTTAACATTAATTCAATTTTTCAACAAACTCATAAATCCGTTTTAAACCAGTGCGTGAAGTGTAGAACAAATTTATAATGTTGTCAGTTTGTTAAATTTTTTTAGACGCTTGAGCCAAAACTGCATCTAAAACTTCACAACTCTTCCCCATCTCTTCTTGAGTTATAGTTGGATGTACGAGCATCATAATACTCTGCTCGCCAAGAAGTTTCGCATTGTTGAGCCTTTGATGTGGTCTAAATGCTGTATTGTCGAATGCTTTTTCTAAATAAACTTCAGAGCAACTTCCTTGAAAACATGGCACTCCCAACGAGTTAATCTCCTCGACGATCCGATCACGACTCCAACCTTCAGCAAGTTTCTCCGGCCGAATAAAGAAGTAATGTTTATATTCGGCATGTTCAAAGCCATCAGGAACAATAACTGTTCGAATCAACGGATGACTATTAGCAACAACATCCAACATCAACGCATTTGACCGTCTCTTTTTACTCCACTCACCTATTTTTCGTAATTGGATACGTCCAATAACTGCTTGTATTTCCATCATACGCCAATTGGTTCCAAAGCTTTCATGTAGCCATCGAAATCCAGGCGGATGTGCTCGCTCATAAATTGCGCTCCAATTCTTACCGTGATCTTTGTATGACCACATTCTAGACCAAAGCTCCTTGTCATTGGTTGTCACCATACCGCCTTCACCACCTGTTGTCATTATTTTGTCCTGACAAAAAGACCAGGCGCCCACATGACCAATCGAGCCTACCGAACGATCTTTATATTTAGCGCCATGGGCTTGAGCGCAATCTTCAATAACATAAATATTATGCTTGTCTGCCAACTCCATAATAGGCTCCATGTCGGCTGGCATACCAGCCAAATGCACAACAATAATAGCCTTCGTATTTTTAGTAATTTGAGGCTCGATGGTATTTGCCTCTATATTTTGACTGTTAAGATCAACGTCCGCAAATACAGGTTTTGCACCAGCAATCACAACACTTGATACTGATGCTAGAAATGTCCTTGGTGTGACAATTACTTCATCTCCAACACCAACTCCTAAAGCATGTAGAGCCAAATCTAGAGCTACAGTTCCATTTGCTAACGCAATCGCGTATTCAGAGTCCGAAAATGAAGCAAACTCTTTTTCAAATTCACGACACTCTTGCCCAGTCCAATAATTCACTTTATTTGAGAGCAAAACATCACGAATAGCTATAGCTTCTTCTTCAGTGAAGCTTGGCCAAGGGGAAAAAGGAGTATTTAACATAACTATTTTTTCAGCTCTTTGGCCGGGTTGCCAACTACTGTGACTCCCGGTTGAATATTTTCAACTACGACAGAACCAGCACCAACAACCGCCCCGTCACCTATTGTAATTAGTTGCTTTGCGCAGCTACCTAAACCAAACCAAACATGCTCAGATATGCAAACCCGCCCCGCAAGACTCGCATTTGGACAAATATGTGAAAAGTCACCAATAATGCAATCATGCTCTACAACTGCAGATGAATTAACGATAACACCCCTACCAATTCGAGCGTATGAATTAATTACAGCATTTGCCATTACAACACACCCACTCTCTAAACTAGCATAACGACTAATAGTCGCCTGAGGATGTATCAAATAAGGTAATGAAGCATTCGCCTGATAAAGCAAATGAAATTTCTCAGCTCTAATTTTACTATTACCTATTCCAATCACAACACCAGCAAACTTTGTAAGAGATTCAATTAGATCATAGGTATTACCAAGAATATCCCAATGCCCCACATTTTTTTTTTCTGTGAATGCATCATCGAAAAAAACAACTTCATAACCATTTAATTCAGCAATCTCAGCCACGACTTTTCCATGACCACTAGCGCCTAATATAGCAAGTTTCATTTGGTTCCCTTAAAGCGCTCTATAGTGACATGACCTTCAGCGTTAATACCTTCTCGTTTTAATACTTTAATCGCTGTCATCATTAGAATTTTTAAATCGAGCCAAAATGTCCGATTTTCTACATACCAAACATCGAGTTGAAATTTCTCTTCCCAGCTAATGGCATTTCTACCGTTGATTTGTGCCCATCCAGTTATTCCCGGACGTACATCATGCCTTCTAGCTTGCTCGCTTGAATAAAGAGGCAAGTACTCAACAAGTAATGGTCTTGGGCCAACTAAGCTTAAATCACCCTTTAATACATTCCACAATGCAGGAAGTTCATCAAGACTAGAAGCTCGTAATTTGTTTCCAAATGGGGTTAATCGTTCATTGTCAGGTAACGACCTTCCCTGCTCATCTACTGAGTCTTTCATACTACGGAACTTGATCATTTTAAAAAGCTTCCCTTTTAGCCCAGGTCTTTCTTGAATAAAAAATATAGGCGTTCCTAGGTTAGTCGCGACTTTCCAACACACAATCAAAATTATGGGTAACAAAACAACTAGTGCAGACAAAGCCACTGTAAAGTCAAACATTCTCTTAATCATGACTACTAATTTTACCTAGCATTAAGTAAGACGGCTTCAAACTTACGCGCCAAAAATTCTCGGCTAAAATCTGTTTCTGCAAGCTGTTTTGCAGCAGCACCGGCCCGTTTTACCCAATCTTCATCTCCAATCCGATCGGCAAGAAGTCGAGCGGCTCTTTCTATATCATCTGGGTCAAGCAACAATCCTGCACCCGAATTTTCAATTATATCTTTTTGCCAACCAAGATAATTTATAGCAATTGGCGTTCCAGAAGCTAATGTATCAAAAAACTTATTTGCTGAGTTATTCCACATTTCTTTTATCGGTAAAAACAAAGACAATGAGATATCTGCTGCTTTAAAAACATTGACCAACTGTTTTTTGGGCATCGGAGAAAGCAAAAAGAAGTTATTATTATAAACTTCAACTTCCTTCGCTCTATTTATTATTTTGTCCTCTTCCATGCCAGTACCAACCACAACAACTCTAATTTCCGAATTGATCGCTTTCAATTTAGCTGCTAAGTCGACAAGATAGCTAACACCATTGATAATCCCTAACGTTCCAGCATAGAGAACCATTGGACGAGACTGCAACCAATCAAAGCTTTGCCGGAACTTAATAGCTTCTTCGTTGTTGACGTCGAAAAGTTCATTATCACAACTATTCGGAATCACAGTAACTTGCCTTGCTGGATAACCAGTAGATATAACACCTTCAGCCATACCTGGAGAAAGAGCTATTATTTGTCTAGAGTTTCGATAAGCCCATTGTTCGAACAATTTTAAAAGCTTTACCACAATTGGATTTTGGATAGCCCCAACAGCTACAGGAAGTTCCGGCCACAAATCTCTCACCTCAAATACCATCGGGACTTTATGCTTTCGAGACGAAAAGACACCTGGTAAGGCGATAGTTAAGGGTGTACTCGTCGCGAAAACCAGGTCACAAGGAATTTGACGCGACTTCTTCCAACAAGCGATCGAGAACTTTACAAACGTAAGCAACCGTTTATAAAAAGCTTGTTTGTTTGAATAAGGCAAATGTAAAATATTTAACTTAATCCCATCACGTTCAATAGTTTGCCAGCCTTCAATCAGCTTCCAGTCCTTAGGTAAAAAAGCAGATGTGGTAACCATTTCCACGGAGTGACCTTTCTTAACTAACCTCCGCGCCATTTCAAACGAGCGAGTTCCACCATTTGACTCTGGTACCGCAAAATATTGGTGTAAATATAATATTTTCATTCCTTACCTCAGGTACACAAGGAAACACAGATTAAGATATGTATTTTTCATTGTGTCTTAACCACATTTCAAGAGTAATTGGTGCAAATATATCCCTAAACCAAATTTTACCTCCATTTACAGGTTGATTACAAAACTCCTTATAAGAATTTAGCAACGCACTTCGGTCAACAAGTCCATGTTTAAATATTAAACTTTCGCTACCAAAGTACTCAAGTACACTGCTTTTAAGATCCGACTTTAGCCACTCACTTTGTGGATTGATAAAACCTTGTTTATCTTTCCTCCACGTTATTTCTGAAGGCATATAAGGCTCCATTGCCTTTCTAAAAATGCTTTTAGTCCAGCCAGATTTAAGTTTGAGATTTACTCTAAGTGGAATAAGCTTTTCCATGAGCCGATGATCTAAAAACGGTAATCGTATCTCGCGAGAGCTAGCCATAGACATCCTGTCTTCATAGTGTGTAAGCGCCGGAACTGAAAATCTCTTCACATCTAACAATTGCCTTTGTTGTACAGTCATACCTTTTGGCAATCCGACAGTTTGAGAAATAACGCTTTCTAACTTATTTCCAAGAAGAGAGACTCCAGACTTTGAAAAAAATGGTAAATATCGCTTCGCCTCAGCAAATGAAAATTGATTAATTACAGTCCCGTTACGTATAAATTCAAATAAAGTTCGGCTTAAACTTAAATAATTTTTATTCCGCACTAACTGAGTAGTATAAAAACCAAGGTATTTTTTATAACCACAAAGCAATTCATCAGCTCCTTGACCACTTTGTATTACGGTAATACCTAATTCTTTAGCCTTTTTCATTAACTGAAAGTGAGCGACAGTGGAAAAACTTGAAACAGGTGAGTCATTAAAATAAATAGCTTCATTCAGTTCGTTAAAAGAAGATATGGGATCGGATTTGAGTACAAGCTTATCGACTGGCTGCCCAATATACTCAGACATCTTGTCGATAAAGTAAGATTCATCAAATCTTTTATCTTCACTGACCGCCGATAAAAGCCTTAATGAAGAGTCTGGATTTAGTTCTTTGGCAACCGCGGCAATTGCTGATGAGTCAATCCCTCCAGAAAGTAAGACCCCTACAGGAACATCACTTCTAAATCGAATTTTAACAGAGTCAAAAAATAACTCTCTAATCTCTTCAACTAGCGTAGCCTCGTCAACTTCAGTAATTTCTTCTACAGGGCATTGCCAATAACACCACTCGTTGTATTTCAACTGAGTGCAATTTAAATCTATCGTTAACACATGAGCCGCAGCCACTTGCTCAATGCCTTTGAAAAATGTTTCTGTTGACGCGCCTAGTAAGGATTGAGACAAATACTCACCCACCGTTTGATAATTTAAACCCAATCGTTTTCCAATTAAATGGAGTAAGACCTTAACTTCAGACGCGAAATAAAATTCATCTTCCTGGCGATATATATAAAGCGGCTTCTCTCCTGCACGATCTCTACTCAAATTTAGTAGTCCAGCTTCCATATCAACGTCACAAAATGCCCACATACCATTAAAAAATGAAATTGCGTCTTCAATTCCCCAATGGTGTAACGCTGCTAACAAAACTTCCGTATCAGAATTTGATTCAAATTCCCGACCCTTTTTTAGTAGTTGCGATTTTATCTCCTTATAGTTATATAGTTCGCCGTTATATACCAACACCCGATTTTCGCCATGCCTTTCCATAGGCTGGTGGCCCGCGTCAGATAAGTCAATAATAGAAAGTCTTTGATGGGCCACTTGAACATGCCAGCCATTAACTTTTATCGACCTAATCCCTGAATCGTCTGGTCCTCTATGACCTTGTATTTTTGTTGCTTCAGCTAACACACTCTCAGATAGTGGAGTTTTTCCTACATATCCAAAAATCCCGCACATATTTTTTTCTCTTAAATGTTTATTACTTTGCGTTTAGGAAAATACTGCTACAAATAGTTAACTAAGACTTCAATGCAGTGTTATATGTGTTTAGCAATGCTTCATATTCGGCTTCCCAACTAAACTTTGACAAAACGTGATTTCTCGCAAATTGTCTCATCTTTAAATATTCATCAAAAGATGAAGTCAGTTTTAAAATTGCGCTCGCAACTTCTTTTGAGTTATCAGGCTTAACGATTATGCCGGAATGCCCGTCGACGACATATTTTCTTGTTATAGGAAAATCACTTGCAATACAAGGTAAACCTGCAAGGTTATATTCAAGCAACTTTGTTGGCAAGCTTCCTCTATAATTTGGGTCATCATGCAACGCTGAAAACCCAATGTGATAACTTGTTAAATTATCTAGTATATAACCGTATTTTTTTTGCCCTAATAGCCTTACTCTATTAGTCAGTTTGTAGCTAGAAATTTTCTGTTCCAATCTCTTTAGAAAATCAGAACAATGGACCGGACCGATGAAATCCACTTCAAAATTGACTATAGCCTTATCATTGAGAATTTTTACAGCCTCAATCAAATTAAGAGCACCTCTATCCTCTGTTATTGTTCCAACATAACACAATTTATATGATTGAACTTTTGTTCCCGCATCTATTTCCGTATATTTTATTTGTTTGCTCAATGGGTAATTACGAACAATGTTTGTGTTCTTATAGCTAAGATAGTTTTCTTGATAACTATCTTCAGCAAGAATGATACCGCTTACTAATTTCAAAGTTATTTTTTTTACTAATTTGTAACCAAACAAAAAAATGTATTTCATTACTAATGACAAATAGTGTTTCGACATCAGTTCAGACTCAAAGTCTTCATGAAAATCTATTATAACCTTCTTCTTATTAAAAGTAGCTAACAATATAGCAACAAGCATTAGCGGTGTTTCATGTACGTGGTATATTTCTGCATTCTCATTTTTCGCTGCTTTATAAACTTTCAACAACGACTTGGCCATATCTAACCTAGCTAATTTCTTTTTTGATATACTGACGATTTTTACATCATTGAATACCGTATCGTCGCTATTAGATGTTACTATCGAAACCTTATGGCCATCTTGAGCAGTCGTCGCAGCCATTTTTTCCATTATCCTCGAATCGCTGAAAACGTTATGTATTATAGCCAAATGACAAACTTTCATAAATCACAATCCTAATGTTCTTATGTCTCATTACACATGCCGATTTAATCGAAAGTAATTCGTGCTTGAATCATATTAAATCAATAGCGCTATCTTTTTTTATAGATTCTTTTATATTTAATTAAATTACACAGTACTAACTTTGCAAATAGAGCAAAAAGTCTACAGCTAGCGCTCTCAAGTTGCTTTTGAAATTTTGTGCTACTCTCTGCAAACAATCTTCGCCCAGTAACAAGCTTAAGAGAATCCAAAAAGGCAATATGCAATCTATGATAATGTATACTGCAAATATTTTGTGCCTTTTTAGGTAAATTGTATAAAGACCAGTAACCAATATCATACTCTTGAACTTTCAAAGCTAATGTTTCAATACTTTTATTCAACAAATCTTTCTTTTCTTCGACAAGCTTATCATTCAGTTCAGTTTTCTTGGCAAACTCTAGATAATCATATAGACCTAAAACCGAAGTTATCCATCCATTTAGCACATGTCTTGCAAAATGTTGGAATCTTGGATATTCCTCAAAGCACACTTGATTATCATTTCTTAGTACGAACCCATTAGGATTTTCAAAATCCACCAAATAAGAATTTGAAATCTGGATTAAAATATCATCTAATTCTTCTTCTCTATTGAGAAGAGAGTGTCGAGTAAGAAGAGATAAAAGTTGCCCTTGCCCCATCCCATGTACATAATACTGGTCCGAGTCACTAGAAATATAAGTTTCCCAATAGGCATATTTAAAGTTTCTTTCTGTGTCTTCAGCTTTTATTAGTTCGGACTTAATCAGCTCAATTACTGCCTTTCGCTCCTCAAATCTGTTTAACTCTTGCAAAGCGAAGCAGTATTCACAAAGCCCAGAAACATGAACACGTCTTTTAAGAGGCAAGTTAAGTTCTGAAGTGTATAAGCCGAGAGGTATATCATTTTCAACTTTCCACTTTTTGCCAATTAAATCCTCTGAAAAACCTTCGATCCAATAATCAACCGACAGCTCACGAGAACTAATGCTCTTATTAATAGTGTACTTATTGTGCGTCGAAAAGTACGGCCTCAAATTATGCTTTACTTTGTATAGGAAATTCATTTTTACTGCCAATTATCCTTAGTTTATTTAGTTAACCAGACTTCTGATTTTTTAATACAGTTACAATAATTTTATACCGTTGAGAGACCCCAACCCAATAACATAATTTCAGCAAGCGGCTCACTTCAACAACAGTCAACTTTTCACTCGCGAGTATTCTGAAGAAAATTCTAGCTTGATGCAGTGGAAATATTATATTAAGAAACTGTTTAATCAAAAATACAAATTTAGCGACTATATTTGAAGAAATAGCTAAGTGTATCTGACCATGACCAATACCTAACCTCTTAGACTTCTTAATATGCTCTTCAAAGTTAGCTCTAGGAGGGTGAAGAACTTTCAACTTTTCATAAAATTCAATTAGAAAACCTAATTCTTTCGCCTTTTTACAAAACCGATTGTCTCCACCGGAAGTAATTTCATCAAAGCCTCCAATCGCGTTAAACGAATCACGGGAAACAACCAGATTTGCAGTTGCCGCGTAACTATTTTCAACATAGTGTTCTTGTTTTAAGTAAGTATATTTATCAAAAATCTCATACACATTCTTATCCACATAAAATATTTCAACGCTCCCCGTAATTAATTTTGCACCAATATTTTGTTTGGAAAGCTCTTCTAACCCTTCAAAATATTCACTTGTTAAGATACAGTCGAAGTCCGTAAACACTAAAATATTGCCTTTTGCTTTAGAGGCTCCATGATTTCGAGCGGCGTAAGAACTTTGCTTTTCCGAATACGAAAGAACTCTTAAATAAGAGTACTTATCTTTTAGTGCTTGTAATTTTTGAAGTGTACTGTCTGTCGAACTATTATCAACAACTAGAAGCTCAAAAAAAACTTCTCCTTTTAAACCTTCAAAACCTTTGAAAAAGCTTTCTATAAATGAAGTTCCATTGTATACAGGGACAATAATACTAATCATTAAACTTTTCTCTTTACGCCGTAAATTCTATTTAAATTATGTAGGCTCAAGTATGCTACGCCAAGCATAATCCATAGTGGCACTACATAATTAAATTCATAAGTGCCGTGCCCTACAAACAAAACGATTAGCAGCGACAATACAAATGCTATCCGATTCTTTTTAACCAACCTTAACCCATCAGTTCTGCGATCCAAATTCCGAAGCAATAAAACAGCCTTTATCACTAAAATGGCAAACAACATGTTAAAAACAACAAACCCCCAAATACCTTTTTCAACGAGAATTGTCAGCGACGTCATATGACTGTGTAAGCCAGGATAATTTCCAACACCTATTCCAAAGAGCTGAAATATAAAGTCTTGTTCAAAAAAAATCTTTAGAGCATTTAGTCTAGCACTTAAATGTGAGTCTCTGGAGGTTGTTGAGTAATCAGCAGTATCAAATAATCGATCTGCAACCAGAAGAATCATCTCATTCTCAGTTATTGTTAGAATGAAAAGTGCTAACAACACTACCAGAGTTAACTTCAAAAATGGATATAAACTTCTCTTTCCACCTAGAACGAACATGTAAGCTAACCCACCGGCCATCAATGATAATGCACCACTTTTAGAAATCGTCGTTAAATTGATAATGATTGACAACACAAATAATATTACCAATGGAAGCACACTACTATTTGCATCTAATAATCTCTTTTCCTTAGTTAGGTAAAAGAAAAAAATTGTATAACTCGCCATGACAATCGAAAGGTGCGGAGGTGTCGAGTGTGGAAACGACAACCTTGGTATAATTGAATACGACTTAGATATTTTTTCAGCATGCTCCAATGTAGAACTTTTCAAAAAAGGCATGTAGTCAGAGAATGGAATTTTTATTACCGCACTGCCCTCTGAAATCCAATGATATATACCGTGAATAGTGAAAATAATATAAAAACCAAACGCAAAAACTAGCGCTTTGATTACTGTGTCTTGCCTGTTTTCAGATTGTGAAATCACTAACAGAGTAATAGAAGTGTATATCGCCATCAAGAACGTCTTGTTCTGTGGTTGAATGGCAATGACTCCGCCAAGCAAAACCAATAATACATTCAGCCAAGCTAAAGCTGTATACATCGATATGTGTAATTTAGGCTTCAGTAATTGCGACAGTACTAAAACACCGACTAAAGCAATAAAAAAAAGCCGGTCAAGTGATAAACCAACGGGGCCAAGAGCTATGTTATACTGAAACAACGGTGTAGTTAATATAAATAAAAATAGTAGTCGCTTCTTCATACAAGGCTAAAAAATACGAGCTAGTTCATATACTCTAGCGGCATTAGTTTGAGGATCATGACAATTGTCATTCATTATCCCTTTGGTTTGGTCGAAACCGTGTTTTAGCTGATATGCTAACAAGTCATTAACGAGCTCTGAACTAATTTCAAGTCCTTCAGCCGAAAATACCTGCTGAGTTAAGAACACTTCGAAACCGGGCGGGTTATACTCAAAACCATATTTAGTTTCATAAATAAAGCGCCTATACTCTTCGCTGTTTAAGTAGTCAATAAGCTTTTTAAGTGGTTGAGTTTTCCAAAACTCACTGTTGGGAAGGGTAGTCTTAAGAATTGCAAATGCAAAGGTATTAAACGCATGATATCCAACTTCTTTAAGCTTCATATAATTCGACTCCGAGGGCCTAACAAGTAGTTTTATACTGGGTTTAATAACAGATTCAACGAAACCTAAATAAATCTCTTGTCCAATCCTTCCATTATTTCTCAAAACTAAATTACTCGGAATATTGGCGATAAACACTTCTACTTTTTCACGAATATTATCATCTTCGCCAATAAGCAAAGCGCCGGCCATTGCAAACCAAAGTTGGTGGTTAAAAGTTGTGTCGAACCCAAGTACTTTGTCGTTAGGTTCTTTCCGTTTCCACAAGCCTTTTCTTTCGCAAAACGGATGCGCATTGAACAAATTAACAGCAACATCTATACATTCTTTCTCATTAAAAAGATGATAAGCTTCAACTAAAGCTTCAATTGTCCATGCCTGCCCTATCAGCCCATTACACTGGTCTTTTCCTTCTTTCAATCGATGTAAAAAAGTTCTTCCTCTTTTATCACCGTTCGTATCCATAATAAATTTTTTACAATTTTTTGCAGCCAGGTAAAACCGCTTATCGCCTGACACTTTATAGGCCCTTGAGAAAGTAATTAGCCAATGCCCAGTATTTCTAATGGGAGTTTCTTCATCTTTATAGGGCCCATTATGCCCAGAAGGCATTGCGCCAGATTGACTATCCTGAAGGGCTAACCCGGCATTTGCTGATTTTAACAGTACTGACTTTAAGTACTCTTTATTTGATGACATACTATCCTCTAAGTCTATGAATTCTTAGCCACTTGGAAAAGTTTATTATTCTCCATATGTGATCTACCGGGATTTTATCCAAATTACTTTTAAAATAATTGGTATTTATAAACTCACTAAGTTCATCACTATCGAAAACATCTTCAAAAAGCTTCCTATTCTTTGAAATCCACTCTCGCTTGGGTACGGAAAATCCAGTTTTAACTTTATTCCAAAGAATATGCTTCGGAAGCATTCCCTTTAGGCTTTTTCTTAATAGAAATTTTGTTGTCCCATTGTGATAGTGATAATCAACCGGCAATTTAAAAGCAAAATCTACAAGATTATGATCTAAAAAAGGCATTCTGACTTCAACAGGAATACTCATCATACTTTTATCCATAAAATTGCACCAATAAGGAATTCTTAATTGCTCGAAGTCTGCTCGCATTCGGGAACCACCGCTAGTATTAGCTTCGGCAAAATAAGATTCAAATTGTCGATTTATCTGAGCAGTCTCTTCGATAAAATCTTTTTTGAACAAATCCATAACAAGAGTATTTTCAGTCGACTTTTTGCTCTTTCTTTGTGTCACCTTTGGAAAAATAGTACCGTTCAATGACCACTTCGCCAAACGCCCCAAGCTCTTATAGGAAAAAATATATTCTCCCTGCATTTTCATAGGAAAGCGAAATTGGTTTATTTTATGAACGTCTTCAATTTGTGCTAAGTAACTATACCCCATCATTAGCTCATCATTAGCTGAGCCGTGCAAAATAACTTTGAAACCTTCTTCAGCAATGGATTTCCAAGCCAACCATTGGACGTATGAAGCCATTGAATGTACTGGTTCTTCAATTGCATCAATTAAGTAATCTAGTTTTTTCCAGGCATCGTCAGAGGAAATCGTAATTTCGCTGTGATCCGCATTAGCAAAATTAGCGATATCTCGAGCTCCTTGAGATTCGTCAAGTGAACGGTTATTCTCATACCGAATTGTATGAGTTCTTATTTTTCGGGAACTACCAAGGATACGACTCGCGTGAGCAACTATCGCACCGGAGTCTAAACCTCCACTTAAATTTGCCTCGATCGGTACATCTGCCCTTAAACGTATCCTTACAGCGTTCGAAATCTTTTCCTTTAATTCTTCGGAGGCTTTCTCAATGCTAATGTCTTGTTGCTTGTACCGTTCCTTGGGCAGGCTCCAGTACTCGCCAACCTTTGACTCTCCGGTATCCATATTTACTAACATATAACTAGCCCTTGGAATCTGCTCAACTCCTTCGATCATGCTATGGTGAAATGAATCTCGTCTATCGTGCTGCAAATAAAGGAATGCAGACTCACGATTGACACTACTTAAAGACTGTCCGGCCTCTGCAACACCTAACCTCAACGACCTAATTTCGGAAGAAAAGTATAGCCCTTGGTTGTTCTGGAAAATATAGAGAGGTTTTTTACCTACTCTATCCCTTGATAGGCACAACCGATTATTTTGCTTATCATATATTGCTACACTCCAAAAACCGTTAAACCTTTTAAAGCATTCTTCTCCCCATACACGAAACGCCACTGCCAATACTTCAGTATCTGAATTTGAAATAAAGGGGCCTTCTCCCTTGGCTAAAAGCTCTTTTTTTAACTCGATATAGTTATAGATTTCGCCGTTAAAGACTATAACATTTCCAGACTTTTGATCTAGCCAGGGTTGGTGTGCTTCATGGCTCACATCTATTATAGAAAACCTTCTATGTGCCAGCGCTAAGTTAAACCTTTCTTGATAATACTCTTCTATCTGCGGTAGCTTATCTTTAATAAGTGAATTGCTATCATGACCGCAAGCAAACTGTATCCCGTCTTTCCGTATAAGGGCATACCCTTCGTCGTCAGGTCCTCTATGATGAATCGCATTGTTCATTCGAACAATAGATTCTACTCCAATATATTTTTCTCTACTGAAAAATCCCACAATGCCGCACAAATTAAAGGCTCTCCAAAAGATAAAAACTCGAACAAAAATACTTGATGAACGATTATGAAAAAACTGAAACTAGCCCCCTTAATGACTCACTAATATGAGCTCAAAACTTTAAGGGTAGGCTTAAAAAATCAGGATCAATTCATTTAATCATTTCTAGATAATGTGTTTACTTTAGCCTTCTAGGCACTTTTTTCTTCTATATTTACCGACGTTAAAAAACATAGAAGAAAACACATACAACGCGAAAGAAACAGTAATGATCGATGAAGTTAAAAAGTATCTCGTAGCTTTGAAAAAGCTATAGCTGATGTAAAAATACTTAGCTGAGTCAATTAAATTACACGTGCTTCTCCTACCAAACATTATCACCCAAAACTTACTGAACGCATTTGTTCCACCTATATTGTCTTCCTGAGTGTCAAGCACTGTCTCCGTTACTGCGGTAGGTGTAACAACGACGGAAAATCCTTTTCTTTTTGCCCTAAGAGCAATTTCGTGATCAGCCTTATATTGAGGTAGTCTCTCTTCTAAGAGTCCAACAGATTTGATCATCTTTATAGTAAATGCCTCACCTCTCCCTTTTAGTACATCACTCTCCAACGCCGCGCTCCCTAAACTTGAAACATCTTTTCCTCGGTGTAGATAGGTGTAATTGGCTTTTTTGGGATTAAAGACCATATTCGCATGAATAATCTTTTGAGAATCTCTGTTCACACCTACAGCCCCTACAAATGCATTTTCATTGCATACAGCTAACGAGAGATTTCTCACGAAATTAGAAGAAAACGTAGAGTCGTCGTTTTGCAAGATAATAATATCATCGTCTGTCGAATCTTCGTGATCTAAAACGTAATTTATGCCGACATTAGACGCCGCAGTCCACCAATGTTCTGGTGAAGCCTTAACTAATTTTACATAATCAGGCAAGATAATATTAGTTTCCACAGGGATCGTTCCATGGTCAACCAATACCAATGAGAAATTTTTAAAGCATTGTAAATCCAAACATTTAAAATATCTTTTTAAAGTCTCAAACCTATTAAAAAATGGTGTCACAATCCAAACTTTTCTTGTAAGAGTTTCACTTTCCACTCAACTATTCCTCTAAGTTTTCATCTTCACACACTCAATTAATACCCAGCAGCCAAACACAGACTATTATCAAATTAGTATGAATGTGAAAGAAAGGCAATTTCTTCGAGTACAATTTTATCAAAAGAGATAATTACGTAACTCACCTTATGAATAAGTTAGTTGCTTATATGACCTCTGATAGGAGCTAAGAATATAAATACATCCCGATAATATCGCAATGCCATATGCTAGAACAACCCCCACAAATCCAAGTTCAAACTGGAAAACAAAGTTTACTGCAATTCCTATTACCAAAGAGACTACAGTTGTGATAGATGACATTAACAACACTTCTGTCTTTCCTAAGCCTATTAGCATGTTCAATTTCAAGTGTGAAAATACATGAACAAAATAAATAGGAAGTAATATCTTGAGGCTAAGACTCATTGTGCTACTGAAGGAGTCGCCAAGCCAAAGCGTCAGTATTTCTTCAGAAAAAATGAAAAAGATCACAAAAACGGGGAGCGTATAAAATAAGAGGAATTTCGATAGGCGAGAATTTATAGATTCAAGTTTTTGATGAACATCAATCCCCTTTCCATCTATACTACTTATCTTAGGCATAACACTACTAAATGTAGACACTGGAATTTGCGTTAGAAATCCTATAACCTTACTTGAAACGTCGAATGCACTTACTCCGTTCAATCCCACATACTTCGCTAAGATAATCCTGAGTAAGGGGTCACTACCCAAGGAAATAAGTCTTGCCAGTACAGTTTTATATCCCATCTTAAATAGTTCAAGTGCTCTAAGACTTGAAAATCGATTAAGTTCAAACAAACGAATATCTGTTTTCACAACGACATAACAAAAGGTTATAGTAAGTGAGACCAAGTTGTAGACACCTAATCCATATAAAACAGACCAAATACCTTGCCCAAACTGAAACCCAACCCACACTACTAATAATTGTAAGACTCTTCCCAAACTTTTTGAGTTATGAACAATATCTATTCTACCAATTCCAGCTAATATCGAACTAAAAATGACATTAACCAAAAAACAAATCATTACAACGACAACGGCCTTGATTAATTCTTCTGCTATAGTGCCATACTTTTCAGGAATGCCTAGAAGGCTTACAAAGTCATCTGCAAATGATGCAAATAAAACAGAAAATAATAAGCTTATAAATACTAAGATTGCCACCGAAGTGGAATAATATTCCTGCATGGCCACCTTGTCTTTCTTAGCATAAGAAACCGCTATGTGGCGAACTATCGGAACTCCTAACCCCTGGTCACCTATCGTACCCACTAACATTATCATTATTATCAAAGTCCATAGGCCGTATAACTCTGAGCCGATATTATTAATAGTAATAGCGGTCAAAACTAGAGCAACAAAACTCGATATAACAACAAACAAAATACCGAATGATATGTTCGTTCTAAACTGTGACGTTAAAAGAGATTTTAACAAACGTCTCAACACAATTACTCAACTTTTACAAAACTATTAATAACAAAAAATGTACCCAGCCAGTACTTTAATATTGTCAAATAACAACACTTAATTTGAAAAGCCAAATATCTTCATCACATTGCAAGAAGTTATCATCTACAATTAAACCTAAACTATAAGTTAAAAAAATTAGCAATAAAGTTGAGGTAATAAATATAAAATTTAATTCGCTAGAGAAATTCTTTCATAATCAGAAAGAGATAGATCGATCAGGAATTGTAAACGATATATGTCATCATTAGAAAACAAGTATTTATCATCATTGGAAAATAGCTTTATCGGAATTGCGAAAAACATATATGATAAGCCACAAATTTTGGCCAGATTACAATAATCTTCTTTTACCCAGCGTCCATGATGTATTTCTAAAATTCTTGCTCCAGCGGGGAGAAATACCATGTTAGTCATTCCTGCACCATACTGCCCGATAAGTAAAATCGTTTCTGATAATAGTTTCTGCCTTTCAGAAAATGACAAAACAGAAAAATCGACAACCTCTATTCCCATGCCTTCAAGAACAGAACATAATTCGGCTTCGTTTCTAAAACTTCTCCTTGCCCCTCTCCTTGCAATATAAACTTTTCTCCATGGCTCAGGACATTTAACGTTAATAGCATCTCTTAGTAACTTAGCGTTTGAAGGGTCCCATTTTGATTCTATCAGATTAAGTTTTAATTCATTGCAATGTAACGTTCTATTACCAAGCTCTATACGGTTGACAATGCCAAGCCGCTCCAGCACTTCCTCTTGAGTCTTATCATGAACATCATTAATCACATACATTTCACTTCGATTGACTTCTTTTTTAGGCAGGTTTGCTATTAAGCTGTCAACAAGAAAATGAAACATATTAAAGGTACTAGAGTAATTGCCACACATCATTACGACATCACCCACAGATTCAACATCCGTATATTCTTTACGAAGGTCGGCAAGTGAATATAAGAATTGATAGTACCAATAATAGTCTCTTAAATAGAATACATCTTTAGATATTCTGATTATCCCATCTTTAAACAAGTGCACGTCAGAAAATAATATGCCCTCTTTAGTCATTCTAATTTTTTGAGGAAACTTTTCTTGCAACTCTTGTACATCCTCGCCAATATATATATTTATCCCTACTGAGTTTTTCACATACTCGAAATACTTAGACATAAACCAGTCTTTATACTTTTGAGTTGAGAATAACTTATATAAAACCCTAAAGAAAAACCTAGGTAAAATCAATTTCACGTAAACACCTAATTATCATCAGTCAATTTTTATTGTTGAAAAAAACCTTTTGAACATATAGCGTCCAAGACATTATTGGTCCTGAAATAAAAAATAAGTAAACTCAGATTGCCGTATCGTAACTGCAAGAAAAGAAAACAGACATTATTTTTAATATAATCGAATATTTTTCTTTAAACACTATGCTTAACTTACAATATTTTGTTCTTCTTATCACAAAGCATAATTGTTTTTTCCATACCGGTATTTAAGTTATAGCGGCATTCCCAGCCAAGCGACTTCAATCTTTCAGTATTCGCACAACTATGCATCGGTTCGTTTTCGCGCTCAGGAACTTTGCCAAAATTTAAAGCCGATTTAGAATTTGTAATATTTGCAATAGTCTGCACTATATACATAACTGTATGAGCGACACCAGAACCCAACGGTATATTTTCACCATTGGCTATTTCATCCAAGTTATCGATTATTGTACTAAAAGCAGAAAGAACGTCTTCGATGTATACAAAGTCACGCTTCTGGATTCCGGAGGTTAAATTTAAATCCTTGTCTTCTAAACAACTATTTATTACATAAGTGGAGAACTTACTACTATCATCATTTGGCCCATAAAAATGTTCCAGAAAAACATTGACGAATTTCAAATCGTCGTCGCATTGAAGATTAGCCAATTTCACAAACGTGTTTTTTGTCAGAGCATAAGTGGACACGTTATCAGCAAGAGAAGTCCCAATATTTAAGAAACAACTAACCTTATATTTCTTACACAATTCGTACAGTCGAGTAGGAAATAATATATTGGCCTCAACTAATTTTGACATATCCTCATCATTACGACCATAGTTAGCTACAGAATTAATAACCAGGTCAGGTTTAATTTCGCTAAACGCACTTGCCAAAACATCTTCGCTTTCAATACCCCTAATAATGTTTTTATCAGAACATTTCAATCGACTTATATGAGAGGCATTTCGAACAAGCGCAAATACCTCATTATTTTTTTGAAGAAAGTTGACCAGGTTACTCCCAAGATAACCAGATGAACCAAAAACAAATATCTTCATATAACTTTTTTAGCTCTTTAGACCGTAAGGTTAGCTAACGATCTTCACGCAAAATAGTTGAATCAACTAATAATAAAAATAAGGAACCGGAAAAACCAAATAACATATTTAGAAGTTTAATCCGAATATTTCTTCAAACTTACTAATAACATAATCTAAATGTTGATTTGATAATCCTGGATAAATACCAATCCAAAAAGTTTGATTCATAATCCTATCAGTATTTGTAAGTTCTCCAACAACACGATAATTAATATTTTCAAAATAGGGTTGTCGAGTCAAATTGCCAGCAAAAAGTAAACGAGTACCAATTTTCGCTTCGTTTAAAAACCTCAGTAACTCGGCGCGAGAAATGCCACTATTCTCTTTTAGAGTAATAGGAAAGCCAAACCATGATGGCTCTGAGTTTGGTGTCGCTTCAGGTAATTCTAAAAATTCAGAGCACGTTTGCAAACCTTTTTTTAAATATGCGAAGTTAGCCTTACGTTGTTCAACGAAATTTTCGAGCTTATCCAGTTGAGCCAATCCACAAGCGGCCTGCATGTCAGTTATTTTCAAGTTGTAGCCTAAGTGCGAATATGTATATTTATGGTCGTACCCATGAGGTAGTGAACCTAACTGTTGATCAAACCTTTTACCACAAGTATCGTCACATCCAGGCTCGCAATAGCAATCTCTCCCCCAATCTCTAAAAGATTCAACTAATTTCTTTAACTCCTTCGAATTTGTAAAGACAGCCCCCCCTTCCCCCATTGTAATATGGTGTGCCGGATAAAAACTCACAGTAGATATATCACCAAAAGTACCTACTAGCTTACCATCATAAGTGGAGCCTAATGCGTCGCAGCAGTCTTCAATTAACCATAGATTATACTTATCAGCAATGCGACGGACTTCCGTCAAATCAAATGGGTTACCAAGAGTATGCGCAACCA
Source organism: Pleionea sp. WD8-19 (assembly GCF_055326765.1). Taxonomy (NCBI): domain Bacteria; kingdom Pseudomonadati; phylum Pseudomonadota; class Gammaproteobacteria; order Oceanospirillales; family Pleioneaceae; genus Pleionea; species Pleionea sp. WD8-19. The sequence continues at coordinate 269,180 of NZ_JBUZOU010000002.1, forward strand.
TTATCGCGCGAGTTTTCTCACTTACTGCAGCTTCGATTATACTTGGTTCAATATTATATGTCGGAATATCGACATCAACAAAAACAGGAATTAATCCGTTATGAATAGCTGGGTTCACAGTAGTAGGAAACCCCGCTGCTACGGTAATTACTTCATCTCCTGCTTTTAACTGTCTAGCGCCTAATGAAGGTGACGTTAAAGCTGTAAGAGCTAACAAGTTTGCAGATGATCCGGAACAGGTAGTCAAGACGTACTCTACACCTAAATATTTACCTAAACGTTTCTGAAACTCTTCGTTAAACCGACCTGTTGTAAGCCACGCATCAAGAGAAGCTTCGACCATTAGTTGTCGTTCCTTAACGCCTACAACTTTACCTGATGGGGGGATTACAGTTTCACCGGATACAAACAGTTTTTGAGCGTCCTCTAATTTGGAGTATTCAGCCACTAACTCACTGATTTTGGAGCGCAATTCTTGTTGACTCATTATCTTACCTTTATAAATTTCAAAATTAGTGCTCGGAGTCTACGAATAGACCAATTTCATTTAACGTGTAATCACGCATGTCTTGGCCCGTTAGCCAAGCTTTATGCCAAGCAACTATCTTATTCAGTGTATGCTCCAAAGACCATCTCGGCTCCCAATGCATACGTACTTTAGCTTTAGAACAATCAAGTTTTAAATAGTTAGCTTCATGAGGCTGTGCTGATTCATCAAGACGCCAGCAGGTATTATTACTCCATAAATTTACAAGCCTTTTTACTATCCATTCAACAGGCTTTGCATCTTCATCTACAGGACCAAAGTTCCATGCTTCTGCATATCCATCACAATCCGAGTATAAATTTTGGGCCGTTAATAAATACCCCGATAACGGTTCTAAAACGTGCTGCCACGGACGTATCGAATGCGGACTTCGAATTTCTACAACTTCTTCGTTTTCAAAGGCTCTTAGAATATCGGGAATAAGCCTATCCATAGCCCAATCACCTCCCCCAATAACATTTCCTGCTCGCACAGAAGCGATACCACATTTACTGCCGAGCCCTTGTTCGTAAAAATACGATTTTCGAAATGCGTCAGTTATTAATTCGGCGCATCCTTTGCTGTTACTGTATGGATCGTGTCCGCCCATAGGCTCATTTTCCCGATACCCCCATGGCCACTCATTGTTTGCATAACACTTATCGCTTGTAACATTAATAACAGCTTTTACTCCACCAATTCTTCGTACACAATCTAAAAGATTTACTGTTCCCATAACATTTGTAGAATAAGTATCCACTGGTTCTTTATAAGAAAGTTTAACAAGTGGTTGGGCCGCCATGTGAATTATAATTTCAGGTTGAAACTCTTCGATACTTTTATATAGCGAGTTATAATCGCGAACATCAGCAATCACCGACTCCATTCCTCTTCCTACATCGGCTACCTCAAATAAGTTTGGCGTTGTTGGAGGGGCTAATGCAAATCCTTTTAATATCGCCCCCATGTCTTGCAACCAGAGTGACAACCAACTTCCTTTGAATCCTGTATGCCCTGTTAGAAATACTCGCTTATCTTTCCAAAACTGATTATTTATCACTACTCTACTTCCAAGTTTTCCATGGTGCTTTACCAGATTCCCACAATTCTTCGAGATACATTTTATCCCGCAGAGTGTCCATAGGTTGCCAGAATCCATGATGCTCGTAGGCCATTAACTGTCCATCTTGAGCCAATTTTTTTAATGGGTATTGTTCCCACGTTGTCAAGTCATTTTCAATATAATCTATAACCTTTGGTGACAAAACAAAAAAGCCGCCATTTATCATAGCTCCATCTCCTCTAGGCTTTTCTTGGAAACTTTTCACCTGCGCGGCCTGAATATCTAGAGCGCCAAACCGACCAGGAGGAGAAGTAGCGGTTAAGGTCGCTAGTTTACCGTGATTATTATGAAACTCAATTGATTTGGAAATATCGATATCACCAACTCCATCTCCATAAGTAAAGCAAAAAGCCTCTTCTCCTTTTAAATACTCAGAAACTCTTCTTAAGCGCCCACCGGTCATAGAAGCTTCCCCAGTATCAACTAAAGTAACTTTCCACGGTTCAGCCCGACGATTGTGAATGTGCATTTGATTTTCTTGCATATCAAACGTTACATCGGACATATGTAAAAAATAGTTCGCGAAGTACTCCTTAATTAGATATCCCTTATACCCGCAGCAAATCACGAAATCATTAATACCGTGCTTCAAATACATTTTCATAATATGCCAAAGGATAGGCTTACCGCCGATTTCTATCATCGGCTTTGGTTTAAGTGCAGTTTCCTCGCTTAGACGAGTACCAAATCCCCCTGCTAAAATAACCGCTTTCATATTATCTCCTAATATCTAGAATATTTATTTTGCAGCTGTAAACGCATCAAAAAAGAAATTTTGAGCATCAAGCCCTTTTTCTAAAAATGATTTTTTCGCTGTTTCAATCATAATAGGTGAACCGCATGCATAAACTTGATACTTTTCTAACGATGCGAAATCTTCAACTACAGCTTGATGGACATACCCAGTTCTGCCCTGCCAAGTATCATCAACTTCTGAAAGCACTGGAGTATATTTGATGCTTTCATATTCCTTTTCCCAATGTTCAGCTACGTCACTATAAAAGGAGGCAGCTTTAGGCATCCCCCAGTAAATGTTAATTTCTCGAGAATCTTGTTCTGCAATCAGACCTTCAACCATTGCTTTTACTGGCGCAAACCCTGTCCCTCCGGCAAGAAAAATTAATGGTTTGTTATCATTGCGGACAAAAAAAGAGCCTTTGGGGCCTTCTATTCTCATTAGTACATCATTTTTGACTCCGCTAAATAAACTACTAGACATCATTCCCCCATTAACTTTTCTAATGTGAAGTTCAATTCGCGACGGTACAGTTTGAACGTTAGCAATAGAGTAACTCCGAACAATTCCATTAAAAGCTAAGTCGATATATTGACCAGGCAAATAGGAAAACTTTTTTGTAGGCGGCAAACGAAACGTAAGTAGAATTATATCATCGGATACAATACTAAATGTATCCACTTTGCACGGCACAACCTGTGATTTAATACCAACTAACTCAGGATGATATTGGGCGCGGAGAGTTAGATCAGATTTTGCCTTACTACAACAAGTTAAGATTTCACCGGATGTAACCGATTCACCATGTTCATTTTCAATTACTCCTGAAAGTAGCTCTGCTTTACAAACACCACAGCTCCCATTCTTGCAACTATATTCAAGAGGAACTGACTGCGATAGAGCATCGTTCAGTAAGTTATCTTCGCTAGTAAAAGTTACTTTAGAAGGTATTATTTCAATTGTATACGCCATGAACTATTTTTTTAGATTTTCAAATATTATCTTTACGTGCTTAATAGTAAACATTAGGCAAAAATTTTTAGCTAAAGCTTTCTTATCTTCTTTGAAGATCGTTTATGCAAAGACCATAATTAAAATAACTCTTATGTGTTGATTATGAAGTAGCTTTTCTAATTATTCCAGCAATAGTTTCTAGTTCATTTTCTATCGAAAAATGATGATTGCCAATAAAAAATCCTTGCTCATGAATATAATCACTATTTTCTAATTCTCCATGAACTGTATAATCAAAATATTTAACCACCGAATTACGTAAGAAATTCCCAGCTACAATAGGACGACAATCAACTCCAACTTCTGACAATTTATTTACCAATTCGTCCCTCACTTTTTTACCTCCCTTAACTAGAATAGCAAAGCCGAACCAACTTCCCTCCCCCATTTCTTTCTGAATAGAAATCCCCGGTATATCTGAGAAATACTTTTTAAACGAAGTTGCATTTCTTCTTCGGCCTTCGATTATACTAGGTAACTTTTTAAGCTGCTCAATCCCCAGAGCACCAGACATTTCGAGCGGCCTCAAATTATAACCTGGTACAACAAAACGAAACGACTCGTCAAATTGGTTATCACTTTTTTTGCACACCTGGTTCTCTTTTGGTAAGTGACGTGTCCAACCATGGGATCGGATGGACAACATCAAGTGATAAAGTTCTTCATCGTCGGTAACAACCATCCCTCCCTCCATAGTTGATATATGATGGCTAAAAAAAGTACTATAAGTCCCCATTAAACCAAATGTTCCAGTCTGTTTTTCGTTGAGTGTTGCTCCCAATGACTCACAATTATCTTCCAATAGTAAAATATTTTTTCCACTAATAATTTTGTAAACCCTATAATAGTCAACAGGGTTGCCAAGCAAATTAACGGCAAATATCGCTCTAGTTTTGTCGCTAATTGCATTTTCAAGGTCATCTAAATTTAAGTTTAGAGATTCTTTATCAATATCAATAAACTTTAATTTTAAACCATACTGCTGTAACGGGTAATAAGTAGTTGACCAGGAGACCGCAGGAACAATTATTTCATCACCCTGCTTAAGAGAATTTTCTTTAGTATAAAATAAGGCCGCAACAGCCAATAAATTCGCAGATGAGCCGGAGTTCACCATAACACAATATTGACTGCCGACAAATTTTGCAAACTCTTTTTCAAATTGAGCTACTTTATCACCCATACTAAACATGCCACTTTCGATAACACCCTGCAGTGCTTGTAGCTCTTTTTTGTCCCATGTAGTTGTTGCAAGGGGTAACATCAGAGAACCTCTCCTTTATAAAATTGATATGTTTTTGAGAGCCCACTTAGAAGTTCAGTTTTAGGTCTCCACCCTAGTTGATTCTGTAAGCTCGTATCCACTAACTTCTGCTTCATCCCTGCAGGTTTGGTTAGATCGTGCTTAAACACGCCACTATATCCAACTACTGATGCTATCGCTTCGTAATATTCATTAATAGAATAATCCAAACCTAAGCCCACATTAATATTTTGTGGAACACTTTCAAACTTAGAAAGTGAAAATAAAATAAAGTCCGCAAGGTCTTCAGCAAACATGAATTCGCGACGTGCTAGTCCATCTCCCCAAATATCGACAACCTTAGAACCACTAGTCATTGCTTCATCCAACTTTCTAATGACAGCTGGAATCATATGCGACCTATTGATATCAAATTTATCCCAGTAACCATATAAATTACATGGAATAATTGTTTTATAGTGCACGTTATGCTGCGTCGAGATATATTCCGCTAACTTTGCCACTGCGACCTTAGCAATTGCATACCCCTCATTAGTAGGCTCCAGCTCTCCGGTAAGAATCAACTTCTCTTTTAGCGGATTTTCCGCTGATCGAGGATACATACATGAGCTACCTAAGTTAATCAACTTATCAATACCAACCTGGAACGCAGCATTAATCACATTTAGCCCAATGGTAAGGTTAATGCTACAAAAGTCATAAGGAGCGGCAATATTAGCCTGAATACCACCAACTCGCCCAGCCGCATGAACGACTACATCAGGTTTAGCCCTATCAAAATAGTCTCGGACATGGTCAAAGTTACTTAATTCCAACTCTTTGCGCTCGGGGGCTATAACCTCAACATTGCGTGTTTCGGCAAGGTTCCTTAAATTACGTCCCACCATTCCGTTACCACCAGTTATCAGTATCTTCATAGCCTTGGTTAATTCTCCTTTGCAACTGAAATATCAAATCCATGCGCTTGCAAAAGAGCAAACCGTTTAGCTACCTCTAGATCTGAAGCCACCATTTCAGTACACATTTGTTCAACCGTTATTTCAGGTTCCCAGCCGAGTTTTGTTTTAGCTTTAGACGGGTCCCCTAAAAGCGTTTCCACTTCTGCTGGTCTAAAATAACGAGGATCTACTTTTATGATAACATCGCCGACATTAACTCCAGGAGCATCTTCACCTTCAACTGCAACTACAGTTCCTACTTCGTCAACTCCTTTTCCATTAAATTCAATCGTAATTCCTACTTCATTTGCGCTCATTGCAACAAACTGCCGTACAGAAATCTGCTTCCCGGTTGCGATTACAAAATCTTCGGGCATATTTTGTTGTAGCATCATCCACTGCATTCGAACATAGTCCTTTGCATGCCCCCAATCTCTTAATGCATCCATGTTACCTAGGTATAAACACTTCTCAACACCCTGCGCTATATTCGCAATACCACGAGTGATCTTTCGAGTTACAAAAGTCTCTCCCCGGCGAGGAGACTCATGGTTGAACAAAATACCATTACATGCGTACAAACCATAAGCTTCTCGATAGTTAACCGTTATCCAATATGCGTACATTTTTGCTACAGCATACGGCGACCGAGGATGAAAAGGTGTGGATTCATTTTGAGGTACTTCTTGAACCAATCCATAGAGCTCAGACGTTGATGCTTGATAGAATCGAGTTTTTTCCTCTAGACCCAAAAATCTAATTGCCTCCAGTAGTCTTAGTGTACCAATCGCATCAACATCCGCAGTGTACTCGGGCGACTCGAACGAAACAGCAACATGTGATTGAGCTCCCAAGTTATAAACTTCATCAGGCTGGACTTGTTTCAATATTCTAGTTAAATTTGATGAGTCAGTCAGATCTCCATAGTGTAAGAAAAAGTTGGCATTTTTCTCATGCGGATCTTGAAAGATATGATCAATTCTCTCTGTATTAAAAGAAGAAGCTCTCCGTTTTATTCCATGAACCTCATAACCTTTTTTTAACAGAAACTCTGCAAGATAAGAACCATCCTGTCCTGTAACTCCAGTAATCAAAGCTGTTTTATTAGCCTTGCTCATAATTTATACTCCACAAATTTCTTCTACTATCTTTTTTGATAAAGAACAAAAACCTTCTTAAAAAAATTAGTTCGTTTTGTCATTCGACATAAACAACCTCATGACTAACACATACCCGACGGACACAATACCTCCTAAGATGGTGCTTAAAATTACGATCAAACTCCTTATAGGTTTTGATTTTCTTTCTGGTACTTTTGCAGGACTAACCGTTTTTAAAACAAATTCGTCATTTATCTCTGCAAGCATCAATGATTTAGTCTGCTCTTCAATTAACTGATAAAATACCGATTGCATATCCGCAACGTTAGTTTCCTGAATTTGTTTATTTAAATAGTCTATACTTTTTAGAGCCTCTGACTTATCTTGCTTTTGAATATGCCTGTTAATTGCAATAACTAGTTTATCTACCCATTCCTTTGCAATTTTTGGAGAGTAATATTCTACAGACAAACTTATTAAGCCGGATGTTTTATCTTGGCTAATACTAATTCGGTCTTTTAATTCTTCATATAACCGCCAACTGCTTGGCTCCGCTACTTCTCCTTTACTCGGGTCAAAACTTCTAACCCACTTTTTATTCTCGACATCATATATATCAGAATCATAAATCAAAGTATTAGTAGCTCGACTCCAGCTTTTGGCGGCAAATACTTCTGCCTCAATAGAGTTCTCTTTAATAAAATCTTCCAGAAACCCCCAGGTCTTAATAATTTCCATGGCAATAGTTGCCTTATCATCAGCCCACCCTCCTCCAAGATTAATTCCAGCTAGAGAAGCTAAGCCACCAAATTGACCTGCTAGCTTTGATAAATTAGATGAGCTTGAGGAGGAAGCTGGAGCTAAAATTGCAGTTGACTTGTATTCACTAGGAAGCGACAGTGCATAAAGAACGGAGCCAAGAGCAAAAATAGAGGTAATAATAAAGATTATCCACTTTCCTTTCCATATCGCATTCCATAATTCAGTTAAGTTAATCTCGTCAGACGAGTCAAATTGAGGAGAGAGGTACGAGTTATGAGATGCGAGGATAGAAACTTCAGCTTTAAGTTTCTTGTTTTGTAATTCAAGATCACAAATTCGGGTTTCTAGCTTTGAGCTGCAGGTAACAGTTTCTTCGTTTGACATAGAATATTTTTGAGTTTCAAGTTTAAAAGTATTAGAGTTTTAGATTGAATTAACAATTTCCGATTGCGCGAAATTCGCCACTAGGAAACGTCGTCTAAAGTTTATACTTAAAATCGAATAATCCAGTCAACACCAAGAGACGTTGTTTCATAAAAACCAAGCTTTGTTGATAAGTCTTCATCTCTCGACGCGGCAATAAAGATAAAATCACCAAACTGCTGCGTTGGATATTGCCATTTAAATATCACTTCAGAAAATTTAACGGATTGCTGAGTAATCGAATGACCGCCAGGCGATGGAACACTCGCGCCATCTTTATTCAATCGAACACTCGAATTACCTAACGTGACCTTGCCCCATTTTGAAGTTTGATATACTGCTGTAACTCCGATTGATTTTGAGTCGTTATCGATAGTGCTTCCCATAGAGCGACCATAATATCGATAGCCGTGACGATAAAGGTAATGCTCATATAGCGTGTTATATCCTTCAAATGGAATTTCTAGGTCATTACCATCCCCATCGACGGTAGTTTCTAATGTTTCCAAATTAATTAGCAGTGGGGAGTCAAAAATTGAAGTATTAAACGATAAGCCGTAGAGGTAAGACTTTTTCGAAGGAAAATATCCAGCTTCATCTTCACCGACCATTTGAACATAAAGTTTCGTAGGAATGCCAAAGTTGGCTCGCCAAGTTAAGTCAATTCCAGCTAATTGGTTTCCCGGCTCATTACGGGTACCTTCACACGACAAATCTCCTTCATCGCAATTGTCTAACCCTATAAACATATCAATTAACGAGTCGAAGGTTTCTGGTCGATTATCACCACCCCACTGCGCGGTACGGCGAAAACCTACTTCCAACGACTCCAGAGGTTTAAGTGTTACCGACATGCCAAGTAACTTTGCATCATTAACAGTTCTTGCGTCATCTAACTGACCAACAAAAGCTTGAAAAGACCACGGACCGATCCAGTTTAACAAAGGAGACTCGAAAGCTTCGGCGTAATTGCGTTGAAAGTTAATCGCTGGAATTGGCTTCGCATTATTAGAAAGTATGAGTGAGTTTTGAAAACCGGGGCCCCACCATTTTTCTACTTCACCTGCATAGAAGATCCAATTTCCACCAATACCTGCGATATAGCTGCCATCAAACCGCTTTTTTTTGTTATTTCCAGTGACTTCAGGAACGGCTGTAATTTCAACGTTCCAAGCAAAATTACTCGTCATACCGGCGTTACGTGTAGAGAACTCTCTTTTTTCCCGCGATTTATCTCCAAAATATCGAAATAATTGGGGTTCCTGATTTAAACTCAGCCGAACTTCAGTAAAAGTACTCTCTTTACCGGTTTCTAACCGTCCTTTTCTTAAAACACGAAAATAGGCACTGTGATACTCTTCTGGAATCGACGTTAATTTCGCGGCGCGCAAATCTTTTAAAATGGGCCCCCAAGTTAACGGCCAGGTGGAAATTGGTGTTTTAATGACCCCTAGGTTTGCCAAGGTTTCGATATCTGAGCGTAACCATAGGTTGTCTGTTTTTATAAACGGTTCGGAGTTCGCTAGAACTCCCCACAGCATTACAGCCAAGATAATTATGTAACGTACTTGCTTCATTATTCCCTAAAAGTTTTAAGTTGCTAGTTGCTAGTTGCTAGTTGCTAGTTGCTAGTTGCTAGAAGATTTTAGTTTAATTATTAAGGCTGCAATCATTTTTGCTAACTCTTCAGCTTCTTTAATCCAATGCAAACCTTTATTTAAATCTATGTATTCGATCTCTATACCAATTTCGGTTTGAGTTATAAATTCGGCCAATGAGCCTTTGGAGATGGCAAGAAATCGAATTTTTTCTTTTGTGTAGTCTTTTTCAAATCCCTCAGCGATATTGGAGGGTACTGACAAAGCACATCGAGTAATCTGATCTCTAAACCCATAGTCTTTCATCTTCGATGCTAATTTATAAACATCAACAGATAAAGCTTTGCTACGTTTCCAGATTTCTAATTGTCGGAATTGCATTTAACTAGAAACTATTAACTCGTAACTAGAAACTGATTACCCGACTAAAGTCGGGTAATCGCTGCAGCGCCAAGAGCCAACTGATAAATAATCTGACTCACCTGTGTCCATAACGCCAAGCTATTCATGGAATCAACATCAAGTGGAACGACAATGGTATCGCCCGGCTCAATTTGAACACCGAGAGCATTCACCCAACCAGATTTGTACGGCAATACGACTGAGCCATCGGCTTTCACGATGTAAATGCGTTCGTCGTCAGCTTTCTCGGTTTCACCACCGCTTCGTTCGATGTACTCTTCAAAGGTAATGTATGGATCAAACAAGTGAGATGCAGGATGCTGTACTTCTCCGACTACGCTGACTTCCTGACGAAAGGCTGGTACAATTAATTGATCACCGTCTTTTAGGATTACGTCTTCAGATTTTTCGGCAAGTATGGACTTGATATCGACGACCAAACGCCCAAGCGCTTCTGTCGCATCCAATGATTCCGACAATTGCTCAAGTCCACTTAAATTGGTACTTTTACCCACATTCGACTGTTCGAGCTGTGCATTGGCAATATCCGATTTTAGTTTTTCTTTCAATTCGCGCAGTTGTTTTTCTTCGCGTTCTTTGAGCTCTTGTCTGGTAAAAACAGATGCTTCAATGTGTGCAAAGTCAGTAAACCCGCCCACTCGTCTCATTAAATCTTTTAAGGTTTCACCTTTTTTGATTCGGTACGTTCCAGGGAACTTCACTTCACCTTTCACTTCAACTAGAGCAAATTCGCGGTATTCTGGGCGCTGACGTACATTGACTACATCCCGCGATTTTAACCTAAAATTGTTCGACGCATTTGTTGAATTCACGTCAAAAGAAATAGAAAAATGTTGAACATCGGTTTTTTCGGGATCGTCCATTGAAACACGAGTAATTTCGCCCGTTAAGGTGTAAGCAGATTCTGCTAATCCTCCAGCCAGTTCGATAAGGCTTTGAGCAGTCATGTTTTTCGCCAACGGGTATTGACCGGGATAACGTACGGTTCCACTAACAGCAACCACTTGAGAATGTTCTGTTGAACTGGCTTGTTTAAACAGCTTATCGATCAGCTCCATAAGTTGCTCTTCGCGTTCCTCTGTGTACCCCAGCACAATCAATTCGTCTTGCGGTTTTAATGTAATATTGGCTTCACTTCTAGGGTTGTCCAACGCTTGCTTTAAGTCAACCAGTTCAATGTAGAGGTTGCGCAACGGCTGTTGCTCACGCACTAAAATCGCACTATTGATTTGCGGTAAGGGCTTGAGCTCTTTGTAGCTTTTAATCAAATCCGAAACTTTCAAACCGCTTCGCCAGGCCATCTCTTTTTCTCGATAAACATGTCCGGAAAGCTTAACCCAATTACGCTTCACTTCGAGTCGTTCAGTCACCAATAAAAGATCACCAGCTTCCAACTTTGCGCGATTATCAGCACTGGACGTTAAATCCAAATCAATGACACGCGTGAAGCCATCATCGCTAATCCGAGTCAGTCGAGAGTCTTTTTTGTAAGCGGTGGTTCGATACCCGCCCGCTAAACGAACCAAGTCGCCAACCGAAGACTCAGACGTTAACTCGTAGATACCAGGACGTTTAACGGCACCATCAATGGCAGCCGTTTTACCGACAGGTGGAATATAAATGACATCACCTGGAAGTAACCGTGTATCACCCGAGGTATCACCTTTAAGCAATAAATCGTAGAGATCGAGCGTTGTAACCAGCTTACCTTGACGCTTTAATTGTATATTACGCAATGAGCCAATCGTTTTTACGCCCCCGCTAACAAAAAGCGCATTGGTCATCGTAGACAAGGATGAAACCGTATAGGAGCCTGGTCGATAGGCTTCGCCCAACACAAACACTTGAATGCTCCGCAGTTCTCCCAAAGAAATACTGGCATCAACCCCTATCATTTGCTCTTTAACGCGTTTTAATAGCATGGTTCTAGCTTCTTCGAAGCTTAAACCGATCACCGAAATAGGTCCCAACTCCGGAAACTGAATATTCCCATCTCGACTCACCATCAAAGACAGTTGCGAGCTGACTTTTCCAAAAAGCTGAATGCGAATTTCGTCTCCCGGACCAATCACATATTGAGCAGGGACGGGTATTAAAGTCGCGGGAGCAAAAGTTGTTGGAGCTCCTTCAAATAAATCATAACCAAAGGGTTCTAACGCGACTTTTTCCTGTGCTAGTTGTTCCTTGGCTACTTCCTCTTCTTCCTTCTTTTCCAATTCGGTCATTGCGTCTCTTGCGACTACCAAAGGTTTATCCGTCGCTTGAAGCTCTTCTACACTTTGCTGGGAGATCTCTAGAGACGCACACAAAGAGTCCAAATCGTATCCGGCAGCTTTCGCCATTTGCTTTTGCTGTGGCGTTGCTTTCGAGCACATTTCCTTTGCCTTTGAAGTATCCATTTGCTGAGCCGCAAAGACACTACTAAGCCCAACAAAGAATAAAATACTTGCTTTTATAATTTTCATGAATCAATGAATACGTGTTATGGATGAGATTAAGCACGCTACCGCCCCTGAATTCAGGCTTTCAGTGTGCCTAGATATGAAATCCGTCGAAATTTTGAGAGCCGCTATTGTAATGAATGTTTTATGACATTGAAACGAAAAGCAACACTTTATTTTACGCTAAGTGCTTGACTTGGTTATTAAATCGCCACATCAGTCAACTCGACAATTAACCTCTGTTGCTTACCTAATATATCCAAAAGAATAATAGCCCGGTGCTCACCATCTAAGGTGCTAAAAATAGCTTCAAGCCCTTTAAACGGCCCTTCTTTTACCTGAACTTTTTGACCTTGTTTTGGTATTTTCGAGAGCGAGATTTTTTGACCGTTATCTCCGAATCGTTGCTGAATACTTTTGATGATTGGCGTTTGAACTATCGCCGGTTGTCCCGCAAAACGCACAAAGTCCCGAACGCCACGTGTTGAGCGAATTTTAGACCATTGTATAGAGTCAGCCGACAACCGCACAAAGACATAACCAGGAAAAAGTGGCTCTGATTTAATTTCGCGTTTTCCACGCACTATTTTTTCCACTTCAGCGATGGGTAATAAATGTTCAATTTGTTGGTTGTTAAGATGCTCCTGGGCGCGTTGTTCTTGCCGGGGCTTAGTAGCCACCAGGTACCATTGATAGTCACTCATGATGGATCCGCAAGTTGGCTTCTATTCAATGATTGAAAAAATGCCTGGTTTTTTGATGATAAGTCGCTGATTAGGTGCTCAACACCTTTTTGTTTCAGCAACGTTTGGAAATAGTTTCGTTTCATTTTGGTATAGCGGATCCCTTGAAACCGCAAATCTCGAAACAACCATTTTTGGTTTTCTTTTATGACGCTCAAATCGACGGTGATATCGGGCATATATTCAAGTTTTATTTTCAAAGTGATCCAGCCTTTGTCTTCTTCCGGGTTCAACTTAACGCTTTCAAGCGAAACCGGTTGACCGGTGTAATAAGCGTGCGTTTCCATAAAGTAACGCACCAAAGTATCTCTAAAGGAGCCCCTTAGGGAGTTTTTTTGATCGCTTTCAATCAAAGACCACTGACTGCGTCCAATTAACAACAGTAACGTTGAGTCAATATCCCAATATTCGATAATTTCTTTTTCAGCCAACGACCTGAGTTGGACGGGATCTTTGTATTTATCAGGGTATTGCTGCAGTTGATCAAAAACAGCCGCCATGCGCGTCTCGAAATAGGTTCGAACGCCACCATCTGCACTTAAATTATTGATAAATAGGAAAAAAGAAAAAACACAGCTGAGCCGAGCTAACTTCATAGTTCATTTCTTTTCTTAGCTTCAATGAGACGGTTGAATTATACATTAAATCAGTTGCGAGTTGCGAGTTGCGAGTTGCGAGAAAATTATGATTTTTTTAATGGGGGTAAATTGGTAGGCGCGATCGGATTACAGCCTACGTCCTGTAGACTGCCCCTTTGGGGCCATAGCTATCGCGATGTTCAAATTTGTTCCCGACAAATTTGTCAAACCAACTTCGTTGGTTCTCATCGTTCGCGCTTAGAGAATGTGCTTATTTCAAAAGAGGAAGATTGGTAGGCGCGATCGGATTCGAACCAACGACCCCCACCATGTCAAGGTGGTGCTCTAACCAACTGAGCTACGCGCCTATTTTGAGAAGTGTCTCAAAAAGAGGCGCGTATAGTAACGAGTTCATATGCCCAATGCAAGCGTAAAATCAACACGATTGATTTTAAGGTTCGAGGTTCGAGGTTCGAGGTTCGAGGTTCGAGGTTCGAGGTTCGAGGTTCGAGGTTCGAAAAGATTTTACCTCGCTCCTAGTTACCCGCTCCCTCACTCCCGATTAATAGCCTTCAGGATTTTGAGACTGCCAACGCCAAGCATCCTTCAGCATTTCTTCCAATCCACGATTTGCTGTCCAGCCCAACTCTTTTGCCGCAAGTGAAGCGTCGGCCCAACACTCAGCGATATCTCCCGATCTACGGTCGGTTATCTGGTAGTTCACTTTTTGTCCAGTTACTTTTTCAAAGGTGTTAACGATATCCAGTACCGAATAGCCCTGACCAGTGCCCAGGTTATAGATTCGCGTGCCTGATAGCCCTTCGAGTTTTTGTGCCGCTTTAACATGAGCTGCAGCCAAGTCTTCGACGTGTATATAATCGCGAACACCCGTACCATCGTGCGTTGGGTAGTCGTTACCGAATACGGAGAGTTGTTGCAGTTTTCCTACAGCAACTTGAGTCACATAAGGTAATAGGTTGTTAGGAATGTCTTTCGGATCTTCACCAATGGTACCGCTTTTATGGGCTCCGATAGGATTAAAGTAGCGTAGCAATATCACAGTCCATTCAGGATCCGCTTTTTGCATATCGGTTAGAATATTTTCCACCATCAACTTACTGGCGCCGTAGGGGTTGGTCGTACTGGTAGGAAAGTTTTCTTTAATTGGGACCGAAGCCGGATCACCATATACAGTTGCCGATGAACTGAAGACAATATTTTTACACCCGTGTTCTGCCATTACCTGACACAAAGTTATTGTGCCAGCAACATTATTTTCATAATATTTAAGCGGTAACTCGGTTGATTCGCCAACCGCTTTTAAGCCCGCAAAGTGAATAACCGAGTGAAATGCATATTTATCGAATAATTCATTTAATGCCGCTCGATCTCGAATATCGCAAAGATAAAACGCTGGGCGTATATCGGTAATTGCCTGAATACGATCCAGTACCAGTTCTTTCGAGTTGCTTAAGTTATCGATGATAACTGCTTCAAAGCCAGCTTGTTGCAGTTGAATTACGGTGTGACTGCCTATAAAACCGGTCCCTCCGGTTACCAGTACTTTTTTCATTCTAATATTATCCTAAGTTTTAAGCCTTTCGGTATGCCTTTGGGGATTTTGTCTTGTATCAAGTATCGCAACTACGATTGCAGTTAACTCTTGCACTTCATAGTAAATAAAGTAAGGAAATCTCTTCGACTGCATTCTATAAAAACCGAAGTGTAACTCATGAACCCCCGCATAAATTCTTAATGATTCAATATCCGAAATTATACAATCAAAGAAGTAATCGCCAATATTTTGTTCAAGTTGATTATAAAAATCTCTGGCGCTCAAAAGGTCGCTTTCCACTTCCTTGAGTAATAAAATTTCCTTAATGTTCACTGTTATTATTTTTTATCTCATCCAACGTGACATATTCAGCATTACCAGAATCCATAACTTTCTTACGCTCATTTAGTACTTCCTTATGCCAAGATGGTGAGCTTAATTTAGACTTATATAATGAAGTCCACAAATCTTCCATTAATGCAATTTTTTGATGTAATGACATTTTTTCGATGTTCATGCGAAACTCGTATGGTTTACCTAATGTTAAAAAACCTGTTACTGAAAGCATACACGCTATAGCAACAATTTGCCAATTACCCACCCCTCCGACAAAGTCGTCCTAATTCACATAAGCCTGTTCGCGAAGCGAAGTGATTTTATCACGAATTTTAGCGGCTTCTTCGAATTCGAGGTTTTTCGCACACTCGTACATTTGCTTCTCTAACATTGCAATTTCTTTTTCCGCTTGAGCCGGAGTCAAAACTTGATACTTCCCCTTCTTGTCCGCCACTTTCGTCAGTTTCACTTTACTGCGTCGCGAAGCGTTTCCAAGATCCATCACGTCGCCAATGGCGCGAGAAACTCCTTTTGGCGTTATGCCATGTTGTTGATTGAAAGCCGCTTGTTTTTCGCGACGACGATTCGTTTCATCAATCGCTTTTTGCATGGATTTGGTGATTCGGTCGCCATAAAGTATCGCTTTGCCTTGTAAGTTTCGAGCGGCTCGGCCGATGGTCTGGATCAGGGAACGTTCTGAGCGTAAAAAGCCCTCTTTATCGGCATCCAATATCGCAACAAGCGACACTTCGGGCATATCCAAACCTTCACGCAACAAGTTGATCCCAACCAGCACATCAAACTCTCCCAATCGCAAATCGCGAATAATTTCCATGCGTTCGACCGTATCAATATCTGAGTGTAAATAACGAACGTTTACACCATGCTCCATCAAATATTCGGTTAAGTCTTCTGACATTCGCTTGGTCAACGTAGTCACTAATACCCGTTCATTTTTCTCAACACGCAGGTTAATTTCGGACATTAAATCGTCCACTTGAGTGGCCACCGGACGAACTTCGACTTCCGGATCCAGTAGCCCTGTCGGTCGCACCACTTGCTCGACAATTTGTCCGGAATGCTCTTTTTCATAATCCGCCGGCGTCGCGGAAACAAATACCATTTGTGGCGCCAAACGCTCAAACTCTTCAAACTTCAATGGCCGGTTATCGAGAGCCGAAGGCAGTCGAAATCCGTAATTGACGAGCGTTTCCTTCCGTGAGCGATCGCCTCGAAACATGGCGCCGATTTGAGGCACCGTAACGTGACTTTCGTCAATGATCATCAACGCATCTTCAGGTAAATAGTCAATCAATGTCGGAGGCGCTTCGCCCGTTTTACGTCCTGATAAATAGCGTGAATAGTTTTCTATACCTGAGCAATAGCCCAGCTCCATCATCATCTCAATATCGAATTTTACGCGTTGCTCCAATCGTTGTGCTTCAACTAATTTGTGCTCTTTTTCGAAAAACGTCAGCCGGTCTTTTAACTCTTCTTTGATGTCTTCAATGGCATCCAGTACGGTTTGTCGGCCGGTGACGTAGTGACTTTTGGGGAAAACCGTTGCTCTTGACAACTTTTTAATCACTTCACCAGTCAGAGGATCAAACTGACTGATTTGTTCGATTTCATCATCAAACAGTTCGACTCGAATAGCGTCACGCTCGGACTCAGCAGGGAAAATATCGATGACATCTCCACGAACCCGGTAAGTTGCCCGTTGCAAATCGAGATCGTTTCGCGTGTATTGCAGCTCCGCCAATCGCCGAAGTACCCCACGCTGATCAATTTCATCGCCGACCTTTAAGTGCATCACCATGGCGTGAAACTTCTCCGGATCACCCAATCCATAAATCGCTGAAACCGATGCCACAATAATGGCATCGCGTCGCTCTAATATGGCACGCGTGGCGGATAGCCGCATTTGCTCAATGTGATCGTTAATCGAAGCGTCTTTTTCGATAAAGGTATCGGTCGTGGGTACGTAGGCTTCGGGCTGATAGTAATCGTAATAAGAGACAAAATACTCAACGGCGTTATTAGGAAAAAACTCTTTCATTTCGCCATACAGTTGCGCCGCAAGAGTTTTATTCGGAGCCATGATTAATGCCGGTCGATTAGAGCGAGCAATGACATTGGCCATGGTATAGGTTTTCCCTGACCCAGTAACCCCAAGCAATGTTTGGTGTGCGTAACCGTTTTCCAATCCTTCCAACAACGCTTCGATGGCAGCTGGCTGGTCACCCGCAGGTTTGAAAGGTGTGTTCAATTGGAAGGATTTTGACATAATTGAGCCAAATTGACTTAGGGATTGCAATTATACACAAGCCAGAGGTTGAGTTGCGAGTTGCGAGTTGCGAGTTGCGAGTTGCGAGTTGCGAGTTGCGAGTTGCGAGTTGCGAAAATAATGAAAATTCATAATTTTCTGTCAAGTGAAACTTGACGATTTTTTACTCGAAACTCGTCACTCGCGGCTCGAAACTGAATTTTGCTCATCTTTTCAACAATTTGCCGATAGTTAATACAATCCGTTAATTTTTTTAAATTTTTCCCATATTCCCTGTTGACCGACTCACATTGTTCTTATAATATTGCGCTCCGTTCCGAGAGGGACGGACTATTCCCCCTTAGCTCAGCTGGTTAGAGCGACGGACTGTTAATCCGCAGGTCCCCCGTTCAAATCGGGGAGGGGGAGCCAAATTAGGGTAATCGAAAAGGCTACGAGAAATCGTGGCCTTTTTTCGTTTTCAAGTTCTAAGTTCTAAGTTCTAAGTTCTAAGTTCTAAGTTCTAAGTTCTAAGTTCTAAGTTCTAAGTTCTAAGTTCTAAGTTCTAAGTTCTAAGTTCTAAGTTCTATAAATACATTGTATTGAGCTTACCAGGATATCAATCGTTTTTTTTGCAACCTAGTACTTTTACATTCTGCCCTGCACCTCGTACCGACTACCCCGCTCCATTTTCTTTTTCAGCTTGCAGCCAAACCAAAGATGATTACAATAACCGCCATGAAAACAATTATTTACCGATACTCAATCCCGATCGTTGTTGCTGTTATTTGCCTGCTCTTGCATTTATTTAACGAACAGTTGGAACAATGGTTAGCTTACCAACGAAGTGCCATTCTGGATGGTGAGCTGTGGCGTTTATTTACCGCTAACTTGTTACATACCAACTGGAATCATCTGTTATTAAACATGGGAGGTTTGTTTTTAATCTGGTTGATATTTTGGGACATAGGTAACGCCCGCTGGCAATCGTCATTCCTAGTCTGGCCGATGCTCGTTAATACCCTGCTCTTGTTAATCTTTAGCCAGAAAATGATGAATTACGTTGGTTTATCGGGCGCATTGCACGGAACAATCGTCGCATTCGGAATTGCCGATATCCTCAAAAACCGTTTCACTTCGATAGGTTTGCTGATAGGGGTGAGTATCAAGCTGGTTTACGAACAAATTTACGGCAGTTCAGAATCGGTAAAACAAATGATAGCCGCGGAAGTCGCCATTGATGCGCACCTTTGGGGCGCTGTGAGTGGAATCGTGATTGGCGTTATTTTTCTTCTCTTTCATAAGCGGGATACTGAAGAAAAATAAGGTTCGAGGTTCGAGGTTCGAGGTTCGAGGTTCGAGGTTCGAGGTTCGAGGTTCGAGGTTCGAGGTTCGAGGTTCGATAAAATTTCACCTCGTTCCCCGTACCGCGTCACTTTATTTCCCAAATCGCCGAATCAATTCTCGCGTCGACTCATCCACAAGCGGATCGGAAGCTGCCGACTTATCCAATTGAACAGCAATTTTTTTACCCAACTCAACACCAAACTGATCGAAGGCATTAATCTCCCAAATAACGCTTTGCACAAATACTTTGTGTTCATATAAAGCGATGAGCGATCCCAAAACTCGAGGAGACATCTCATCGAGTATCAAAGTTGTGGACGGTCGATCACCTGGACAGACTTTTGCTTCGTTCACTTCATTTTCCGTTCCCAGCATTAACGCTCGCGATTGCGCCAAAAAACTACGGAACGCAACATCTTCTTCAAATGGAGTGTCTTGCTCGGGTACGGCAATAAACTCCAAATAAGTGTTGTGCTGACTTTGATGAACCAATTGCATAAACGCATGTTGCGCATTGAGGCCGAGTTGGCCAAAGATATACGGACAGGTTGAGTGAGACAAAGGACGGCCCTTTTTATCAACTCGTTTTCCATTACTTTCCATTTCCAATTGTTGTTGATAGTCTGGAAAAAGCTTCAGCCCATGTCGATAGGGTAAAGTTATAAATACCGAATGATTAAGAAAGTTAATGTTCCAAATTTGGATTAACGCTAACAGCACCGGTAGGTTTTGTTGGAAAGGTGTCGATTGAAAATGTTGATCCATTGCTTCGGCACCGGCTAGAAGCTCTTCAAAACATTCATTACCTAAAGCGATTCGCGCGACCAAACCAATCGACGACCATACCGAGTATCGACCACCGACCCAATCCCAAATTAAAAACTGATGTTCCGGTGGGATACCAAAGTCGTTCATTGCGGCTTGATTGACCGCGACACCTGCAAAATGCGTTGCCCAACGCGCTTCACCCAGTTTTTGCTTTAATACGTTGATCACAATTGACGCATTGGTTTGCGTTTCCCAGGTGGTAAACGATTTGGAACAAAGAATAAATAAGGTGCGCTCAACATCGATGGAACCAAGTAGTTGCTCAATACGGTTGTGATCCACATCGCTTAAAAAGTGAATCGTCAGTTGCTCAGGTATTTTTTCCTGAAACGCATCGACCAATAATTGCGGCCCTAAATCCGAGCCACCAATTCCAATATTAACGATGGTATTAATCGCTTTTCCGGTTGCTCCGATCAGCTCTTCCTGGCGAACTTTTCGTGCAAAGTCGCTCGCTTTTTTCTTTTGTTCGACAACTTCGTGCCATTGTGGAAGCTTCGAATCACTCGCTCGAAGCAAAGTATGCAACACACATCGCTGTTCAGTGTTATTGATCGGCTGTCCAGAAAACATCGCTTCAATCGCAATGCCTAGCTGTTTTTGTTCAGCCAATTTAAACAGTTGATCAAGAGACTGCTTATCCACTTTATTTTTGGAAAAGTCGATATTGATACCTAACGCCGAATAGAAAAAGGCATCAAATCGTTGCTCGGAAAACAAGTCGATGATTCTTTTTTCATCCAATGCTTTGGCTTTTTGAGTGAGTTCTCGCCACGTATTTTCGCTCATTGTAAACTCTCTAAAATCAATTAAATTTCATTTTATTTGTACTTTGTGGCGTTTTATTTTTATTGCTTTAAAACTCTAATTATTTTTTCCACGGCTTTTCCATCGCCGTATGGATTATGGGCTTTCGACATGGTTTCAAAAGCCGCACTATCGTCGAGCAAAATGTTGGCTTCTCGCACGATATTTTCCGCATCGGCGCCCACCAGTTTCACGGTTCCTGCATCGACAGCTTCTGGACGCTCGGTTGTATTGCGCATGACCAACACCGGTTTACCTAATGATGGCGCCTCTTCTTGAATACCACCACTGTCGGTAATTATGAAATGACTTTGAGTCATAAGGTAGACGAAGGGTAAATAATCTTGTGGCTCGATAAGAAAAATATTGGGATTTTCGCCCAGAATATCATTCACCGGTTTTTGCACATTAGGGTTCAGGTGAACAGGATAAACGACCTGAACATCCTCTCGATGCGCCAGTTGATTAAGTCCTTTGCAAATCTGTAAAATGCCTTCGCCAAAGTTTTCTCGTCGATGCCCAGTTACCAGAACCATCTTTTTATTGGGGTCAAGAAATGAAAACTGTTGATGAAATTGCTTGCCCAACGATTGATCGTTGGATAACTTGGCAGACACCCAAAGCAACGCATCGATCACCGTATTCCCCGTCACCCAGATGTTTGCTGGATTTTTATTTTCACTTAACAGATTTTGCTTCGAAGACTCGGTGGGTGCAAAGTGATACTGCGTCAATACACCGGTTAATTGTCGATTCGCTTCTTCAGGCCAAGGTGAATAGAGGTTACCGGTTCGCAAACCCGCTTCAACATGCCCAACTTTTACCTGGTGATAAAATGCAGCCAGCGAAGCCGCAAATGTGGTGGTCGTATCGCCATGCACTAAAACGACATCCGGTTGCCATTGTTCAATCACTTCGCCGACACCATGAATGACGCGGCTGGTAATATCGGTGAGTGTTTGGCCGGCTTTCATTAAGTTGAGATCAAAGTCGGGAGTGAGCTCGAACAAGCTCAGCACCTGATCCAGCATTTCACGATGTTGGGCCGTAACACAAATTTTCGCTTCCAATTGACGGTCTGCAATTAAAGCTTTTGCTAAGGGTGCCATTTTAATTGCTTCAGGACGCGTGCCGAAAACGACGAGTACTTTTTTAATCATTTAATACCATTTAATTAGGTTCGAGGTTCGAGGTTCGAGGTTCGAGGTTCGAGGTTCGAGGTTCGAGGTTCGACAATACGATACCTCGCTCCTCGTTCCAGCAATATTGTCAGTTAGCCTATTACCTTCTCGTTTTCCCGACCATAAACATCATCGAAGCGAACAATGTCATCTTCACCCAGATAACTGCCTGATTGCACTTCAATCAACTCCAACGGGAACTTTCCCGGATTAACCAAGCGATGCGTTGAGCCAATAGGAATATAAGTGGATTGATTTTCCGACAGTAAAAACGTTTTATCGTCACAAGTGACTTCTGCCGTACCGTGTACCACGATCCAATGTTCGGCACGATGATGATGCATTTGCAAGGAGAGCGATGCGCCAGGGTTAACCACAATGCGTTTTACCTGGTAACGATCACCATAATCGACCGTTTCATAGTTACCCCAAGGGCGATACACTCGACGATGAACTAGGTGCTCGCCACGACCATTCATTTTTAGTTTTGTCACAATGTTTTTAACATCTTGAGCTTTCGATTTATCAGCAACTAAAATCGCATCTGGCGTTTCGACAATGACCAGATCGTCGACACCAACAGTTGCAACCAAACGCTCTTGAGCCATGACAAATGTGTTGGATGTTTGATCGTGGATGACATCACCTACTGAAACATTGCCTTGCTCATCCGCCGTTAAGTAATCCGCAACACTGGGCCACGCGCCAAGGTCAGTCCAATTACAAGATAATGGCATCATATCAACAACAATTCCCAGCTTTCGTAATCGCTGAACATTTTCAATCACTGCATAATCGATGGAGTCGCTGGGTGACGCTTCAAAGGAACTTTGTTCGACGCGCAGAAAGTCCAAATCTTTGGTGGCATTTTTAACCGCGAGCTGGCACGCCGAGGCCATTGCTGGGTTTAATGAGTCGAGGGCTTTTATCCAGGTTTTGGCAGAGGTCACAAACATACCGCTGTTCCAGTAATAATTCCCTGCGGCCAGGTAGGTTTCTGCGACAGACAACTCGGGCTTTTCTTTAAACGAGGTGACTTGGTTAATGTTATGATCTTTCGATTCACCCACTTCTATGTAACCAAAACCCGTATGCGCATATTCCGGTTTAATACCAAATACACCGATCGACTGTGTTCCGGCCAACGATTCACATAATTGGCATGCGGCCTTAGCGAACTCAACGGGTTGCTCAATGGCATGATCAGCAGCCAAAACCAACATCAATCCATCTTCACTGTTTTGTGCAATGAATTCCGCAGCCAAAGTGAGCGCCGGTGCGGTATTGCGTGCACTGGGCTCTAAAATAATGGTCGTGAGTGATTGTGTGACTTCTTGTGCTTGCTGAGCAATTAAAAATCGGTGTTGTTCGTTACACACCACGATAGGGGCTTGAACTTCCAGCTTTTTGGTTATACTCGGCAACATTGCGCAGCGTTGCAGAGTTTGTTGAAACAAACTGGTTTCACCGGTTAATTGAACCAGTTGTTTTGGATAAAGTTCGCGCGAAACCGGCCACAAACGAGTACCAGATCCACCTGACAATATAACCGGGAATAATTTCATTGTGACTTCCTTGAATTGTTCTGTTGTTATGAAGTTTAGAACGTGTAGTAAGAATTATTCTACACCAAGTTTCCATCTTATAAAAACGACGAAAGGGCGAGATTCGCCCTTTCCGGTTGATTCACTTTCAATGTGATTAAACTTCAATCATATCTGAATCACTTTTCGATTTTTCTCAAGCGTTGCTTCTCCGATGCCCTTAACATCCAAAAGTTGGTCAACTTTTTTAAAGCCACCAAGCTTTGTACGTAAAGCAACAATGGCTTTTGCCTTTTTAATGCCAACGCCCTTCAAAGCTTTGGCAATGTCTTCGGCAGTAGCCTTATTGATATTAATGTGGGTAATAGCAACTTCAGAAGTGGCTTTCTTTTTCGGCAAGTCCTTTGCCATACCATCGGTAACCATTCCGAAAGAAAGTAAAGAAGCCAATACCAGCATTACAAAGTGTTTCATAACAAATCTCCATGATTCCATGTTGTGAGTTAGTGTTTCAATTCCTGTTTGTTACATTCCTGTAACAAACGCAGCCATTGTAGGTAGCCTCTACGGGGCTGACAATAGCGAATATATAGAATCAGAGATATCGCACAAACTTTTCAGTGGATTTCCTGAGCGCGTGATCGGTCGCCCAATAACCAGATAGTCGGAGCCGTTTTTGATGGCCTGTTCGGGTGTCACAACTCGAGTTTGATCGTCCTGCGCCGCATTTGCGGGTCTGATCCCCGGAGTGACTAACTGAAAAGATGGGCCAAATTCGGCTTTCAGTTCACCCGCTTCTTGCGCAGAACAAACAACACCGTCCAGACCACAGTTTTGCGTCAAACCCGCCAGTTGTTTTACCTGATTCGATAACGAACCGGCCACACCGACCTGATGAAGTTCGCTCTCTGACATACTGGTCAACACGGTTACCGCAATCAATAAGGGGGCTTCGTTACCTAATTCGTCAAGCGCTTCTCGAGCTTTTGTCATCATCGCGGCACCGCCGCTCGCATGGACATTCACCATCCAGACACCTAACTCGGCAGCAGCTCGACACGCTTTCGCCACCGTATTGGGGATATCGTGAAATTTAAGATCGAGAAAAACATCGAAGTCTCGTTGCACCAGTTGTTTGACAAACTCAGGCCCAAAGTGAGTAAACATTTCTTTACCGACTTTCAGACGACACCGAGCAGGGTCCAATTGTTCAACCAATTGCAACGCTGAGTTTTTGTCATCAAAATCCAGTGCAACAATAATTCTACTGCTTGTTTTCGACACGTTGACTAACCTCTATTCGCCTTCCAACCCTAAAATGGGTTTGACCGATCCCCAATGTTTGCAGCTGGGGCATTGCCAAAACAACGTTTTACTTCCAAAGCCGCAATGATCACATCGATACACAGGTTTCGACTCAAAAGAACGCGATACAATTTGATAAAGAATTTCTAGGCTCGGCCGAGCACTGGTTTGAGCATGTTTAATATGCAACTCAATCAACCTTAATAGCCCTTTCAGCGATGGCTTTTCATGCAAATGACGAGCAATAAACTCGGCCGCTTCGCGATCGCCTTGATCACGTTGAATTACATCAGCATACGCCAATGCAACCGAAATGCCACCACCTTGAGTTAAACTCAGTTCCAGAAAATTACGATAGCCTTTTTCATCCTTCAGCTGCTTAAAGCAATCCGCTAAAGGCTCAAGCACTTCCGAAACAAATGCCGAGTTTTGCCGAGCTAATTCACGATAAAACTTTAACGCTAACTTCGGCTGGTTTTGTCGAAGCGCTAACTCGCTGCGTAAAATATTCGCCCTGACACATTGAGGATCGATTTGAACGGCACGTTTAAGTGAAACATGCGCAGCCTTGAACTGCATTTTATCGGCCTGTTGTTCCGCCAGCTCGCAATAAAAGTTGGCAATTTCTGCGGCATGATTTTCGTTGTCAGTGGTTTGCAATTGCTCAGCGACTTTAACGGCTTGTTCCCAGTCTTTGGTTTGCTGATAAATTAACATCAATTGCCGTAAGCTGGTGGCCTTATGCTGAGACTCCAGCAATAACTCTTTAAAAATACTTTCAGCACGGTCAAACAAGCCCGCTGCCATGTAGTCGAGCCCAAGCTCTAACAAGGATAACTTTCGTGCTTCTGGCGGTAGAGATGGTCGAGCAATCAGGTTTTGGTGCAGCCGAATAGCGCGATCCACTTCCCCCCTTTTTCGGTAGAGGTTAGCAAGTGCAAGTTGAATCTCGATGGTTTCGGAGTCGACCTCAAACATTTTGACAAACGCGTCAATCGCCTTGTCTTCTTCCTGATTTAATAAATACTTCAGACCATCAAAATATCGACTGGAGAGGCTGCCATGCTTTTGATTATCTCGGCGAAGCTGAGTTCGGCGCCCTAGCCGATAACCTGAATACGCAGCGACAGGTAACAGCCCCACCAGGAGATAAAACAAAAATTCCGTCATTAATAGTCATCCCGAATGGGCATTGTGCGTAAATTTTCCAGCTCTTTGGTTTTCTGCATTAAGCGCTTTTCGGTACTGCGCAGTTGCCACCGTTGCTTAAACAAAGTACTGCTTAAGCTCACTACGCCAAAAAGGTAACCAAACACCAAAAATCCCACCATAACGAAGACCAAAGGAACATCAGCTTGGCCTATAAAGAAACTTAAAACCACTTTCTGGTCATTTTGCGCGAAAAAAAGAACCGACAGTGTGCATATCAGCAAGAACAATAAAAACCGGATTAAAAATCGCACACTTAACTCCAACTAATTTTTGACGCTCAATTTTCAGGCATAAAAAAAGGCAGGTCAATGACATGCCTCGATTCTTAATAAAATCTTTGTCTAATCTTGTTCTTCAATACTGGCATTCACACGATCACGCAATTCTTTGCCGGGCTTAAAATGAGGGACATATTTGCCCGCTAAAGTGACCGCATCACCTGTTTTGGGATTGCGACCGGTTCTGGGTGCTCTGAAATGCAGTGAAAAGCTACCGAAGCCACGGATTTCAATTCGCTCTCCACGGGCCAAAGCCTGAGCCATATGCTCTAACAGGCTTTTAACCACCAGCTCAACATCTTTAGCAGACAACTGCGTCTGATGCGATGCCAAACGTTCAATCAATTCTGACTTGGTCATAGGAAACCCGTTTTCCTTGTTATTCAAAAGGTTATGTCCCTTTAAAATAGTACAAAACGGGGGCAGAGATCAAAAAAAAATGCACTTAATCAAAGGATTAAGTGCATTTAATCTCTTTATGAGTTTCTTGTTAGGCGTCTTCTTTATTCATCTGCTCTTTCAACAGATCACCTAAAGTTGCTGGAGCTGCATCATCCGCTTGCTCTTTACTAAACTCTTTGATGGCTTTTTGCTCTTCCGCGTGATCTTTTGCCTTGATAGACAGGTTAATCACTCGGTTTTTACGATCGACACCAATGAATTTCGCTTCAACTTCATCACCAACATTGAGGTGTTTAGACGCATCTTCAACACGCTCAGCACTGATCTCAGAAGCACGTAAGTAGCCTTCTACGTTATCTGACAGCTCAATTTTCGCGCCTTTGGAATCAACTTCAGTCACTTTACCAGTCACAATAGCGCCTTTGGAATGAGACGACATGTAGCTTGAGAAAGGATCTTCGTCGACTTGCTTGATACCCAAAGAAATACGCTCTCGCTCAGCGTCAACCGCCAAAACAACCGCTTCTACTTCGTCACCTTTCTTGTAGTCACGAACGGCTTCTTCGCCAGGAAGGCTCCAGGAAATGTCGGACAGGTGAACCAAACCATCGATGCCACCATCCAGACCAATGAAGATACCGAAATCGGTAATCGACTTGATCTTACCTGATACGCGGTCGCCTTTGTCTTGCTTAGACGCAAACTCGTTCCAAGGATTAACTTTACACTGTTTAACACCCAGAGAAATACGACGGCGCTCTTCATCAATATCAAGAACCATCACTTCCACTTCGTCACCCAAGCTAACCACTTTGCTAGGATGAATGTTTTTGTTGGTCCAATCCATTTCAGATACGTGAACGAGACCTTCAACACCTTCTTCGATCTCTACAAAGCAGCCGTAATCCGTCAAGTTAGTAACACGACCGAAAATACGCGCACCTTCAGGGTAACGACGAGCGATATCCACCCAAGGATCTTCACCCAATTGTTTCAGTCCAAGAGAAACTCGTTGCTTTTCTTTGTCGAACTTTAAGACTTTAACTTTGATTTCGTCCCCAACTTGAACGATTTCAGAAGGATGTTTAACACGTTTCCAACTCATGTCGGTAATGTGCAATAGACCATCTACACCACCCAAATCGACGAAAGCACCGTAATCGGTCAAGTTTTTGATGATACCGGTCGCCTCTGCACCTTCCTGTAATTTGCTCAGCAGTTCTTCACGCTCTGCACTGCTTTCGTCTTCGATAACGCTACGACGAGAAACCACAACATTGTTGCGCTTTTGGTCTAATTTAATAACTTTAAATTCAAGCTCTTTATTTTCAAGATGCGTTGTGTCACGTAAAGGACGAACATCAACTAGAGAACCAGGTAAGAAGGCGCGAATTTTATTGATTTCAACGGTGAAACCACCTTTCACTTTACCAGTGATAACACCAATAACTTTATCACCCGCTTCATGCGCTTTCTCTAACTCTTTCCAAGTTTCGAAACGCTTCGCACGCTCGCGAGATAAACGAGTTTCACCGAATCCATCTTCGATGGCATCCAAAGCAACTTCTACTTCATCACCAACTTGAACTTCCAACTCACCACTGGAGTTGATAAATTGCTCACGTGGAATAACACCTTCGGATTTAAGACCCGCATTAACAGTGACCATTTCACTATCAATCGCTACAACAGTACCTTTGATGATGGCACCGGGGCGCATTTCTACTTCTTGAAGACTTTGTTCAAACAGTTCTGCGAAATTTTCGCTCATTACCTGATTCCTAGATAGTTTAGCCAAAAAGTTTGGCCATATGTCGTCCAGTTAATCGAATCCTGAAAAACCGGGGCAATTAAAAAACTCACTATCGTCCTTGCAGTAAGCACCAAAAAATTTGTTTCAAACCCGTATTGATATCGTGCAACGAGTTGGTTATATTCAAATTCACGTTGATGATGTGGCTTTTAGCTTTTTCATCGAAAATTCAAATACTTGCGAAAACACCTCATCGATAGTCAAACTTGAGCTATCGATAACAAAAGCACCCGCCGCTGGTACCAATGGTGCCACGGTGCGAGTCCGATCACGCTCATCGCGCGCTTTGATGCTCTCTAAAAGGGCGCTAAGACTAGCACTAATCCCCTTTTCTTTCAACTGTTTAAGGCGCCGTTCAGCGCGGGTTTCAGCACTTGCCGTTAAGAATATTTTAGCTGTTGCGTCAGGAAAAACCACTGTCCCCATATCGCGTCCGTCAGCGATCAATCCAGGTGGCTGCTGGAAGTCTCGTTGCCGTTGAAGTAAAGCTTCGCGCACTTGGGGTATGGAAGCAACCCGACTTGCTGCCTGGCCTGCCTCATCGGTACGAATTAAGTCGCCGACCGACTCTTTATCCAGGTATGCCTCAACTTCGCCCGTTTTACCATTCGCCTTAAAAGTGAGCGGTAACTGACGCGCCAACGATGCCAGTTGCTCCACTTGCTCCGGTGTAATTCTGTTCCGACTCGCCGCCAATCCCAGTACTCGATATATTGCACCACTGTCGAGAATAGGCCAATTCAACGCTTGAGACATTTTAAATGCGATAGTGCCTTTGCCAGCACCGGAGGGTCCATCAATGGTAACAACAGGAGAATTCAACATGAGTAGGCCGTCTGTTTAAAGGTGGCGCTATTTTAGACAAGTGTATAAAACATTCAAGTTTTAGTTGCGAGTTGCGAGTTGCGAGTTGCGAGTTGCGAAAGATTTTGAGTTTCCACTTAATCCGGTCAAGTCGGGCCGGGGCTCAAATCCTCCCCTACAACGTTTTTTTAACTCGAAGCTCGTAACTCGTTACTCGAATCTGTGCGCTAGACGCACTTTTCAAATTCCCGCATAAACTCAATCAACGCATGTACTCCCGACATTGGCATGGCATTGTATAAACTGGCACGCATACCTCCTACGCTACGATGTCCCTTAAGCGCAACCAAGCCGCACTCCTCAGCTTTCGCCAAAAACGTTTCATTTAAAGACTCATCCGCCAGAATGAAGGGAATATTCATGCGCGAACGGGCCGAAGGATGAATAGGGTTGGAATAAAAATCACTCTGATCAATAAAATGATAAAGCAAGGAAGAACGCTCATTCGCTCGCTTTTCCATTTCATTGACGCCACCTTGACGCAATAGCCAGTCAAAAACCAGCCCAGCCAAATACCAACTGTAGGTAGGTGGTGTATTGTACATACTGTTGTTTTCCGCCAGCACTGAGTATTGCATTAAGCTAGGTAACCGAGCGTTGCTGTGTTTAAGTAAGTCTTCTTGCACAATGACCAGAGTTAAGCCCGCCGGACCGATATTTTTTTGAGCGCCGGCATAAATCAGCGCGTAATCTTCAACATTGATCGGCCTTGATAATATATTGGACGACATATCAGCAACCAACTTACCAGGTGCACAAGTGGGTGCTGCAGCAAACTCGACACCACCAATGGTTTCATTGGGAGCAAAGTGCAGATAATCGAACGATTCCGGAAACACCCAACTCGACTCTGGTTTAATTGATGTCAATCCATCATCTTTCATTAACGCATCAATAACAGTAACGTCACCAAATTTTTGCGCTTCTTGCAGTGCCTTTTTGCTCCAAATTCCGCTATCGACATAAACAGCCCGAGTTTTAAGCAAGTTCATCGCCAGCATGGAAAACTGTAAACTTGCGCCGCCGGCGGAAAAAATGACTCGATAATTTGAAGGGATCTTCAATAGTTGTCGAAGGTCCTGCTCCGCTTTTTCAGCAATCGACGTAAACGCTTTACCGCGATGACTGAAATCAAGTACGGATAACCCGGTTCCACGCCAGTCCATAAATTCAGCCTGCGCGGTTTCCATCACCTCACGAGGTAATAAAGCAGGGCCGGCACTGAAGTTAAAGGGAGGCCAATGTTTTTGCATCGTTTGCAATTCCTCTTCACCAGGATCAAAAAGAGCCGTCAGTACGGCCCCTTTTTTACTTTCAATACTCGCTTAATCGATTCCGCCAAACGACTCCCAACTTTGGATAAGCTTTCTATGTGCGGTATAACTTATCTCAAGTTCAGGCAAAGTGGCTGAACTATAGTCAAAATAATTATTCAACGTCACCATCATCTGAAGAGTCATCCTCTTGATGAGGATTATCGGAATCGTTTTCGCTATCAGAGCTGACCGCAACGTCTTCACCTTCACTGCCAACTTCAATGTCATCTTCAAGCTCTTCAATTCGTTCAAGGCCAACCAAAGAGTCGCCTTCATCCAGACGAATCAAACGCACACCTTGAGTGTTTCGCCCCATCACCCGCATTTCATCAACTCGAGTTCTAACCAGTGTTCCGTTACTGGTGATCAGCATAATCTCGTTGCCATCACAACAATGCACGGCACTGATCACTTTCCCGTTTCGATCCGAGGCGATGATGGATATCACCCCCTGACCTCCGCGACCACGTACCGGATGATCTTCCATTGACGTTCGTTTGCCGTAGCCGTTTTCGGTTGCCGTTAAGACTTCACCTTCATCGGCAGCCAAAACCAAAGAAACGACTCTTTGTCCGTCTTGCAAGCGCATACCCCGTACACCGCGAGCGGTTCGCCCCATAGCTCGTACATCTTGCTCACTAAAACGAATAACCTTACCAGCGTCGCTAAACAGCATTAATTGATCATCGCCTGTGGTGATCACAGTACCAATCAGCGCATCATCGTCGTTCAAGTCGACGGCAATGATCCCACCTTTACGCGGGCGGGAGAATTGTTCCAATGATGTTTTCTTGACCGTTCCCGAAGCCATCGCCATAAACACGAATTTATTCTCGTCGTAATCTTCAACAGGCAAAATACTGGAAATGCGTTCGTCGGCTTCCAATGGCAATATATTGACGATGGGCTTTCCACGAGAGCCGCGCCCCGCTTGCGGTAACTCAAACGTACGCAGCCAATAAACTTTACCCTTGCTGGAGAAACACAGAATAGTGTCGTGAGTATTACACACCACCAATTTTTCAATGAAATCTTCATCTTTCATTTTAGTCGCGGATTTTCCACGACCACCGCGACGCTGCGCTTCGTAGTCAGCCAGCGGTTGATACTTCACATAACCGTGATGCGAAAGAGTAACCACAACGTCTTCTTCGGTAATTAAATCTTCCAATAATAAGTCGGCACTGCTGTTGGTAATCTCGGTACGGCGATCATCCCCAAATTCATCGCGCACCTGTTCCAGCTCTTCACGGATAACTTCCATCAACCGTTCATTGCTTGAAAGAATGGCCAACAGTTCAGCAATGGTCGCCAACAATTCTTGATAGTCGGCAATCAGTTTTTCGTGCTCAAGGCCGGTCAGTTTGTGCAGTCTCAAATCAAGGATGGCTTGCGCCTGCTCTGGCGATAAATGATATTTACCGTCAATAAAACCGTAAGCATCATCCAGCCCTTCCGGACGACAAGCATCGGTGCCAGCACGAGCCAGCATTTCGCTCACCTGACCAGGAGCCCAGCCACGAGCCATTAATTGTTGCTTTGCTTCAGCAGGATTGGATGACTTTTTGATCAGCTCTATCACTTCATCAATATTGGCTAATGCGATCGCCAACCCTTCCAGAACATGCGCTTTTTCTCGAGCTTTACGCAACTCATAAATCGTTCGGCGGGTAACAACTTCACGACGATGATTCACAAACGCATCGAGCATTTCTTTCAAGTTA
This sequence comes from Pleionea sp. WD8-19, assembly GCF_055326765.1. Lineage (NCBI taxonomy): Bacteria > Pseudomonadati > Pseudomonadota > Gammaproteobacteria > Oceanospirillales > Pleioneaceae > Pleionea > Pleionea sp. WD8-19. The sequence goes on from NZ_JBUZOU010000002.1 coordinate 301,627, forward strand.
AAAATTCGCGGCTGGTTATTGTCCAGCGCAACCATATTTATCCCGAAAACTGTCTGCATTTGTGTTTGAGCGTATAGATTATTGAGCACCACTTCCGGCACTTCACCTTTACGTAGCTCGACAACCATGCGCATACCGTCTTTATCCGATTCGTCGCGTAAGCCGGTTATGCCTTCAATTTTTTTGTCTTTGACCAACTCGGCGATTTTTTCGATCAACCGCGCTTTATTTACCTGATAAGGCAGCTCAGTAACAATGATGCTATCTTTATTCGATTTTTCGTCGGTTTCGATATGATGACGAGCACGGATATAAATACGTCCACGACCGGTACGGTAAGCTTCGAGAATGCCGGCACGGCCATTGATGATTCCGGCGGTCGGGAAATCCGGCCCAGGAATATGTTCCATCAGCTCGCTCAATTCGATGTCTGGATTATCGATCATTGCCAAACAGCCATTGATCACTTCCGTCAGGTTATGAGGTGCGATGTTCGTCGCCATGCCTACGGCAATACCGGAAGAACCATTGACTAACAAATTAGGGATGCGCGTCGGTAAAACGGTGGGTTCACTTTCGCTGCCGTCGTAGTTTTCTTCGAAGTCGACGGTTTCTTTATCAAGATCAGCCAGCAGTCGATGAGCCATTTTGGCCATACGCACTTCGGTATATCGCATTGCAGCCGGTGAATCACCGTCTACCGAACCAAAGTTGCCTTGACCATCCACCAACATGTAACGCAACGAAAAAGGTTGCGCCATTCGAACGATGGTATCGTAAACCGCAGTATCACCATGCGGATGGTATTTACCGATAACGTCCCCAACAACACGCGCTGACTTTTTATAGGGCTTGTTAAAGTCATTACCTAATTCATTCATCGCATAGAGCACACGACGATGCACCGGCTTTAAACCATCCCGAACATCGGGTAACGCTCGACCGACGATAACGCTCATGGCGTAATCCAAATAGGAATTCTTTAACTCGTCTTCGATGTTAATCGGCAGGACTTCTTTAGCAAACTCACCCATAAAAACAAAAAAACCTTCAGTTTTCGAGTATTACCTAATCACCTTTAATTGCTCCGCAGAGCTCGATATAAGCGGCGTTTGGTACTCGTTATTGTTGATATTTTGATCCTCGCACAAGCCGGCGATTGTACCATAGGCCGCCGCTCACGGCGAACAACTAAATGATAAAAATCGAGGTAAATCAGCGAGTCAAAAAAAATGGAATAAATTGACTAAAAATGCATCAAAAATCGAACAGAAAGTACTCAGAGTGTCAATAAAAATCAATGGCTTAGGCAGGTTAAACAATTACTTTAACGGACGACAAATGCTATACTCCCGCAATTCTCAAAATTTTCTAAGGTGATGGTGTGACACGAAACGTAGATAGTTTAATTTTTGCCCGCTGGTTAGCCCCGATAGATTCCGAACATTCCATTCTCGAAGATCACGGTGTTGCGATTAAAAACGAAAAAATAGTCGCCATCGACAGCAACAAAAATCTCAAACAAAACTATCAAGCCTCTCAAACCTTTGACTTACACAATCACTTATTAATCCCTGGATTTATCAACGCACATACTCACGCCGCGATGAACCTATTGAAAGGTTACGCCGACGACTTACCTTTAATGACCTGGCTACAAGATCACATTTGGCCCGCCGAAGGAAAGATGATGAGTGATGAGTTTGTTTACCATGGCACCAAACTCGCCATCGCAGAAATGTTAAAAAGCGGTACCACTACGTTTAACGATATGTATTTTATGCCCGATATGGCCGCTAAAGTCGCGCTTGAAACCGGTATGCGAGCCAATATCAGTTTTACAATACTCGACTTTCCTACCGCCTGGGCCAAAGACGCTGACGAATACATCAACAAGGGTCTGGCCGTTTACAACCAGTTTAAAGCTGAACGTGACCTGACATTCAGCCTGGCACCACACGCACCTTATACCGTATCCGATGAGCCATTGCGCAACATTGCAAACCTCTCCGACGAATTAGGATTAACCATTCATATGCACGTGCACGAAACAGCATTTGAAGTAGAGCAGTCCGTGAAAGATAAAGGAGTGCGGCCATTGGCGCGTTTACAAAAATTGGGATTGCTTTCTCCTAAATTTCAAGCGGTACATATGACACAAATCAATGACGAAGATTTACAGCTTGTCAAAGATAATGGCGTTCACATCATGCACTGCCCAGAATCGAATATGAAGCTCGCCAGCGGCATATGCCCTATCCCCAAGTTACAACAAGCCGGGGTGAACTTTGCGCTTGGCACCGATGGCAGTGCCAGTAATAATGATCTCGATATGATTGGTGAAATGCGTTCGGCTGCTTTGCTAGCGAAAGTTGGTTCCGGCGATGCCAGCGCCCTCAGTGCCAAAGAAACACTTTACGCAGCAACGCTAGGTGGCGCAAAAGCGCTGGGGTTAGATAACCGATGCGGTTCCATTGAGTTAGAAAAGCTGGCCGATTTATGCGCTATCTGTTTTGACGATATTGCTACCCAACCTGTGTTTGATCCAGTATCGCAGCTGGTGTATTCCGCAACTCGCAATCAGGTCAGCCATGTGTGGAGTAACGGCACATTACAGGTTAAAAATGGTCAGCTGACTCGCTTGGATGAAAATGAGTGTTATGAAATTGCTCACTTCTGGAAACAGAAACTAAAAGCCGTTTCGAGTGACGAGTAACGAGTTTCGAGTTCAATACCATTGAGTTACCGCATACTTAGCTCTTATAACATAGAACGTTGAAAAAATGACACAAAACGTAGACTTCGGTGAAATCCGTAAATTTGAAGCGCTTGCCGAACGCTGGTGGGATAAAAACAGCGAGTTTAAACCACTGCATGACATTAATCCGTTACGCGTTGACTTTATTGATCAACACGCTAATGGGCTACGCGGTAAACGTATTCTCGATGTTGGCTGCGGGGGTGGTATTCTTGCTGATGCGTTAAGTGCCAAAGGTGCTGAAGTGACCGGTATTGATATGGGCGAAGCGCCGCTTTCGGTTGCTCGACTGCATCAACTGGAATCGGGCCAACAAGTAGAGTACAAGCTAATCACTGCAGAAGAATTGGCTGAACAAGAGCCGAATGGCTTCGATATTGTGACGTGCCTCGAAATGTTAGAGCACGTACCGGATCCCGGCTCAGTGATCAAAGCTTGCCACACTATGGTGAAACCAAACGGTGATGTGTTTTTCTCGACCATTAACCGCAATCCAAAAAGCTTTTTGATGGCTATTGTAGGCGCCGAATACATTTTAAAAATGCTTCCCAAAGGCACACACGAATACGCCAAATTTATTCGACCATCAGAACTTGATCGTTGGTCTCGAGACGCCCACCTTGAATTACAAACCATGACCGGCATGCATTACAACCCACTCACTAAACGCTACTGGTTGTCGGACAGTAATGTCGATGTCAATTATCTGTGTCATTACCGAAAACGCTAACCCAGAAAAAAACATTATGAAAGCTGTTCTGTTTGATCTTGATGGCACCTTTGCCGATACCGCGCCGGATCTTGCTTTTGCATTAAACGAAGTTCTGGTTTCGCAAGGTAAATCGCCTCTTCCCTATGAGGAAATTCGCCCCATGGTTTCCAAAGGCGCACCGGGGCTGATCAAACTCGGCTTTCAATTAACGGTAAAAGATCGCGACTACGCACCTTTGCGCGAACGATTACTTACCATCTACCAGCGCCGCATTTGTCATGACACCTGTCTGTTTCCGGGTATTGAAAGCTTTATTGATCAACTCGAGCAGCAATCCATTCCCTGGGGTATTGTGACTAATAAACCGAAGTTTCTTACCACACCGTTAATGCAGAAGTTAAATATGCACAGTCGCAGTGCGATTACTTTTAGTGGTGATAGCTTTGATGAAAAAAAGCCACACCCTCTGCCTCTTTTAGAAGCATGTAAAGTGATGGAAGTTGATCCTACGCAGTGCGTTTATATTGGTGATGATGAACGAGATATGGTTGCAGCTCGTGCCGCAGGTATGAAGGCGGTTGCTGCGCTTTGGGGGTATATTCCTGGAATAGAGAATCCCCGGTTGTGGGATGCGGATTTGTGGTTGGAGTCTGCGGAGCAGTTGTTTGAGCTTTTTAAAAGTCAGGAATTCAATTTTTAAATCGATTGGTTTCGCACCGCTTACGCTGTGTGCGAAATAAATTTCAAAAACTTTAAATCAAAAACAAAAAAGCGCGAAAGAATTTCGCGCCTTTTCAAAATAAAAGAAAAAAGTATTAACCACAAACCTTCTTCAAAGCATCCGCCACATAATCCAAACAATGCGTATTCAACCCCGCAATATTCACCCGACTCGAATCCGCCATATAAATACTAAACTCCTTCCGCATCTGAAGAACCTGTTCTTTGGAAATTCCTAAGTAAGAAAACATGCCCTTCTGTTGAGTAATAAAACTAAAGTCTTGTGAAATATTTCGTTGTTGAATTTTCTCTAACAACCCTGAACGTAACGATTTAACTCGCTCAGCCATCGCATTTAATTCCGACTCCCATTCTTTTCGCAAATCCGCTTGATGAAGCACTAAATCCACCAAATAACCACCGTAGGCCGGTGACATCGAATAGTTGGCACGGGCAACGTCCTGAATTTGCGTCTGGATTGCAGTAGCATGATCTTTCGATGCCGTTTGAATCATCAAGCAACCCGTACGTTCGCGATATAATCCGAAGTTCTTGGAACAAGACGTTGCGATCACCATTTCTTCCACGTTTTCCGAAAGATGACGCAAACCACGCGCATCTTCATTCAACCCATCGCCTAAACCTTGATAAGCCAAATCGACGTAGGGAATAAACCCTTGCTTTTGCGCACGGTCTGCAATGGCCTGCCAATGTTCAAACGATAAATCAGCTCCGGTTGGGTTATGACAACAACCGTGCAATAACACCACATCGTTTTTACCGAGGTTGGCCAATTGAGCATCCATCGCTTCGAAGTTCACTGCACCCGTTGCAGAATCAAAATAAGGATAAACATCTATCGCCAATCCGGCAGAGCGAATTAATGGCATATGATTGGCCCAAGTTGGATCGCTCATCCAAACTTTCAAATCATCACCTAATCGCTTTAATAACTCAGAGCCAACACGTAAAGCACCACAACCACCCGGCGTCTGGATCGCAGCAATACGTTCATTGGCAACCGCCAACGAATTTTCACCCAGAACCAGTTCTTGAATCCCTGACACAAACCCCGGTACGCCCACCGGCCCAATATACGTTTTGGAGTCTTCTTGTTGTAAATGTTGTTCAGCTGCTTTTTTAACCGCGAACATGAGTGGCGTGTGCCCGCTTTCATCGCGATATACCCCAACCCCCAAGTCAACTTTATTGGGATTGGTATCATCACGAAACAATCCTATCAATCCCAGTAGTGAATCAGCGGGTAATGCGTGTAAACGATCAAACATGACAAGACTCCATTTTAGGTTCGTACAAAAAAGATGACATTGTACTCCGCTGCCAACACAGCGGCTAGTTTCAAATATCGGTGTTGATATATCGTTTCGTCCTGACGCTCTCTTAAAGAACAAATATCGTTCTGACTAACTCGAAAAGCGACGAGGTAACTCGATACCAATCATCACGCCTGAAGGTTGCTCAATGTTTCGAGCGAAACAACGCCCATGATGATATTCAGCAATTAATCGTACTAAGTATAGCCCTAATCCCAAATTGGCTTGTTGTTCCGTACGATATTGTTCGCTTCGTTGAGAAGTCATGGAGTGAAAAAGCAAATCAGGATCATCACAAGAAAGTGCCGGCCCTTCATTAACAACGGCAACAGTCAAATACTCGGTACTAAACTGAAGCAGTATTTCAATATTCGTACTTGGCACAGCAAAATCTTTTGCATTAGAAAGCACTTTATCTAAAAACTGAGCGATCACTTCTTCATTACTCATTAAGCTCCAAGGTTTACCTTCGCAGCGTAAGCTCAAGGTGTGCTCAGGATACAAAGAGATGCAAGCGTCGATATATTGCGTCACAAAGTCAACAACATCAACCGAGCGCTTTTCGAGTGTCAGAATGCTTTGTTCAAGGCGCGCGGCTTCACGCATTCGAGTGATCATATTACTGAGTCGAAGCAATCCTTTTTGCGCATTTTCAATTGCAGGTTTTATCTCTGGATCCGTCGACAACGCAATATTATCAATGGATGAACGCACCATAGCAATGGGCGTGCGTAGTTCATGGGTCAGTCGAGATGCCAATTTTTCCATGTACTCGTTGTACTCTTTTAGCCGTTCACTCATTAACGCAAAATTGCGAGACAGTTGGCCTATCTCATCGCCCGTTTTTTCCGCAGGAATGGTTTGTACAACTCGACCATAGGCATCGACCGCCTCAGAGGTACTTTGGTTTAGCCGCATAATACGACCAGTAATTCGCGTCGCCACCACAATTAAGGTCAGAATTACCAGCATTAAAATAACCAAAGTGGTATTAACAAACACATTCATCGCCTGACGCTGAATCATTTGAATGGCAGCAACCGTTTCTTCGACCACTACAACCCCAGTCACTTGCCGCTCTTTAAAAATAGGCACCGCAACTAACGCAATGGCGGTTTCTGTTCCAGCGATAGACTCCAGTGTCACGCCGATATTTCCCTCTAAAGCCTGCTTTACGGCGGGAAGATCCAACTCGATTGCTCGAGCACGTGGATCATCAAATCCGCTCATCGGCGGTGCCAATAAAAAATGGATCACCGGATTGACGGCGTCCAAGGTTAAATCGGGAAAAAGATCTCCCGTTCGCGCTTTAACTTGTCCTTGGGGATCCAATACCCACACGCGTTTACCATCAGCAACGGAAAGTCGGTTCAGTTTTTGTTCTAGCTCAGGTACTGGCCATTGCAATCGATTGAGTTGTTGATCGAAACTGGACAGTTGAGTAAATTGATGACTCGTCGCCTGATAATTTTTTACGGTCACTCCCATTGCTTGCCAGTTGTGTCGCAATGGAAGCTGAACTTCCAAAACGTAACCGCTATCACTTTCTTGCCAATGCGCTTGCGACACCCAAAAGTCAGAAAGTTCATTTTTGAGTACAAAGGGGCGAACCACTCCCACAGCTGCCGGTGCAAATAATAAATGCACAAACCTACCGTCTTCATCCTGCAACCGAACGTCTATTTGATCACTGACAGCAAAACGGTCATTCACTTCGCGATAACTGATTGCATCATCGATAACCGTAACGAGAATGAACAACTGATTGTCACTTCGCGCTAGATTAACGCGAAACTCGATATTATCGTTGTGAAAACGATTGCTAAATCCTGCAACAGAGATCCAATCATCTACAAAACCATCAATGACAGGCATACGTTTTAATGTTGGAATATAAAGTCGATTCAATGCAGTATCGGATCGTTCGGAAAATGTTATGTCGGTGTTTTCTTGCAATGTAAAAACAATGGATTGAGCAAACTGAGATAAATTTTGCAGCAGGTTTTCGACCAGCATATCTTCGACTTGCTTTAAAAAGCCGACACCCAAAAATGGGATCGACATTAATACTGCTGAAAAAATTAACAGTTTCTTTTTGAGCGTCCAAAAAACCTTCACTGCCAGCGATAACCCATGCCATAAACCGTATCGATACAATCAAAGGCATCATCAATTGCGATAAACTTTTTACGAATGCGCTTTATATGCGAAGTAATAGTGGAATCGTCGACCACAACATTAGCGATTTCCATTAATTGATCACGCGACTTTACATGCCCAGGATTTTTCGCCAGTGCATGCACCATCCAGAACTCGGTCAGCGTTAAATCGACTGGTTGCGTCTGCCAAAACACTTTGATTCTATCAAGATCGAGTAGCAAATCGCCGACCTCCAGTTGTTCACTTTTATCACTAGCCTGCTCCATTGCACTCACACGACGAAACAATGCTGCGACACGTGCCATAAAATGCGGCAAACTGATGTCTTTGGTGATGTAATCGTCTGCACCGAGTCGTAAGCCCGATATCACATCAAAATCGGAATCGAGTGCGGTTAAAAACAGTATCGGTAAACCAGCCGATTTTTGTCGCAGTAATTGACATAGTTTAAAACCGCCTTCCGGTTCGTCTCCGAGATTAATATCGAGTATTGCCATATCCGGTAATCGCCCGTTAAACCCTTGCTCCGCTTGTTGCAAAGAACTATAAATGGTCACTTCATAACCATACTTGGTTAACGCGTTCTGATAATTTTCGCGAATGGCGGGTTCGTCTTCGACTAAAGCGATACGTTTTGCCACTTCTTGTCTCCCTATTTTTTTGAATAGCGTTTTTTCAATTGAAACAATTCACACATCATTTTTTTGCCACATTTCGCCAATGCTTTGCCCTCTTTCGACCATTAAATAGTCTGCCAGGTTCGTTTTAATAGACACGTGCCCGACAGAAAGGCACCGATGACCAACCCGAAGCGAGGAAGCAACACAAAAGTTGTGTGCTTAGCCAGGGAAGGCCCCTTTAACCGACTAACACGAATTTTGTATTAAACCGATCGAAAGAGGAAAAGACAATGAAAAAAGCAATCGCAATCAGCACACTTATTATGAGCGCAATCGGCTACACTGCCAACTCTGAAGCCCGCGAAGCCACCAAAGAAGAAAATGTGGGTGTCGCCAGCGGTGCACTTGTTGGGGCAGCCGCCGGTGGACCGGTAGGTTTTATTATTGGCGCTGCTTTAGGCGGTTTACTGGGTGGCGAAGTTCACAAAGCCAACCAAGTGGATGGTATGCAGTCGCAATTAGAACAAGCGAACTTTTACCAGGCCGAACTGCAACAGCAAGTAGCACGACTCAAAGAAGAAGCAGAACATAAATCCACTCAAAACGGTTTAGCCGGTGCGGAAATGCTGCAACTGGATCTGCTATTTCATACCAACGTCAGCGCACTGGATGATGCCGACCGAAATCGTGTCGAACAATTAGCCAGTTTTCTGAAGCGCTACCCAGATTTGGCCATTAAACTCGATGGATTCGCTGATCCGCGTGGAAGCCAACAACAAAATCAGCAATTGTCCGAAGCTCGTATTGAATCCGTAAAACAACTGCTGGTATCTCACGGAATCGATGAAACACGCATTTTCTCATCGGCGCATGGTGAAGCAAACTCAATTGCTCCAAAAGGTGATATTGATGCTTACGCATTAGAGCGCCGAGTCAGCATCCGTTTTTTCCCTGAACAAGATCAACAGGAACCCAGCTTCGCGAGCAACGAATAAACGCATGATTACAAACATCAGGCTGCCATTAGGTAGCCGTATCAACTTAAAGTAGTCGACAACAACTTATCAGTAACAAGGAGGAAAATATCGAAAGTTAACGACAACCTCTCCAACCCCCTTGAGCACTCGGTACAGAGATTGAAAATTCCGTCCTTGTGCTCTTTTTTGAACTCATCAATCGTAGCTGGTGTTTTTCATCCGGTTTCCTCATAATAATTTCCCTCAATTTCAACCGTTGATTATAAATGGATATTGAAAGCTGGTGCTTGCAAGAGCAAATCCCGATTGGTGACGATTTGTATTACAGTTTGCTCTCTTCGCGCAAAAAACAGCCTCTGTTACTGATTAAAACTTCGGCCGTAGTTGTATTACTCAAAACATTGCATAACCTTCATGAACCCACTTTGCTATCGGCACAACTCAATTGGTGGCAAACAGAAATCACTGGGGATAGCGAACATCCTTTACTTCATTTTCTGCAACAGCAAAACGAAAAAAACTGGCTATTGCAAACACTTTCGCCACTGATTCACTCTTTTCTAAGGCTCGCGCACGATATGAATCAATTTTCAACCGTAAAAATTGATAGAATGATAGGTTGTACATTGTTATCCGCATTTCATGAGCCATCACCCAGTGAAGAATTGCATGCGTATATAGGTAGCTACTGGTTATTGAAACATTATTTAATACATATGCATGCTCGGAATCATCCATGGATACAACAACGATGGCAACAACTGCAATCACCGAATCAACAGAAACCTATTTCGACAGTAACTCGTAATTATTTGGCGTTGATTAAGCTTTGGCTCCATTCCAATAAAAATTTTGTGTCAACAGAAGAAGTTTTTGAACCCAGTGCCATACGAAAATTAATCACCGTTTGGTTGAGAAACTTTTGAAAGCCATGTTCACACATTGAGTAGAATGCTAGAATAAATCGACATAACACAACAAGAGATTCAACCCTTGGAAAATTTTGTTGCCAAAGAAAACTGCTTAAAAGATAAAGTCATTATGGTCACCGGTGCTGGTGACGGTATTGGAAAAGTTGCAGCAAAAGAATACGCTCGGTTAGGTGCAACCGTCATTTTGCTGGGTCGAACCACCGAAAAGTTGGAACACGTTTACGACGAAATTGAAGCCAGCGGCGGACCACAACCGGCGATTATTCCCATCAATTTACTGCACATGTCTCCAGAACAGGCACAGCAAATCGGAGAAACCGTACATCGTGAATTCGGCCGACTCGACGGTCTGTTACACAATGCCAGCCAACTCGGTGATTTATCACCCATCGAAGGATACGATATCGAAACCTGGCACAATGTAATGCAAGTTAATGTTAACGCGACATTTTTACTGACTCGGTTTTTGCTGCCTTGTTTACGCGAAGCGCCCAGCGCCTCTCTGGTTTTTACCAGTTCGGGTGTCGGTAATCGAGGTCGCGCATTCTGGGGTGCCTATTCGGTATCCAAATTTGCAACAGAAGGATTAGCGCAAGTACTGGCAGACGAATTGGAAAACACATCGATTCGGGTCAATATCATTAACCCGGGCGCAACCCGAACAAGCATGCGCGCCAAGGCTTACCCGGCAGAAAATCCGCAACAACTTAAACTCCCCGAAAAATTGATGCCGCTCTACACCTATTTAATGGCGGACGAGAGTAAAGCCATTAAAGGTCAACGGTTTAACGGTTAAACACTTGAAAAACGCCGGCAATCTACTGCCGGTGTACCTCCAATTAAATCTCAACTCTAAGCATTCACTTTACTCAAAACAGTCAATTTTTTGACTTTACATCTACTTCGAAATTACCATAGATACTTATATTGTTGATATTTAATACCTTTTCAGGTATTTATGGGAGCTGGCACACTTTTCGCTATTCTCAATTTCAGTTCATGACTTTGAAACAGACAACCTATGAATCTCGCACACAATAAGACTATTGGCACTGAAACAGCCACACTGGAATACATAGCTCCGCATTTGGACAACACCAACGAGCCTTTGCTTTTGGCTGGCCAAAAACTGGCGTTGGCGTTACAGCGAACTCTGGATGTCGAAGTTTTGCTGTCGATTTTTTGCCAGCGCGCTGCAGATATTATTCCTTGTGAAAGCGTCGCTTATCGCAATGATGAGCTTCAATTGTTTATTTACCATGGTGAAAAACATCAATCGATTTGCCAGTACAACCTTGAAATTGAAGAGCAATCCTTGGGTTATATTGAATGCAGTTCCAGCCGACCGTTTACCGAAAAAGAACTGCAGCGACTGGAGCACCTACTGAATATTTTGCTTTTTCCGCTCCGCAATACGTTACTTTATCGAGCGGCCATTCAATCAGCACATCGCGATCCTTTAACGCAATTAGCGAATCGCAGCGGTTTTGATCAGGCTGTAGATACGGAAATCAGCCGAGCCGAACGCCATGGCGGCAAACTTTGTATGCTGGTAGTCGACATCGATCACTTTAAGTCCATTAACGATCGATTCGGGCATTTAGCCGGTGATCAGGTCTTAAAACAGGTCGCGACCAAGCTCGAAGGAGCCGTACGCAAAGAAGACTATGTTTTTCGATATGGCGGCGAAGAATTTGTAATTTTGTTGAGCGCTACCAACTTACCGAACGCTCGATTGACCGCAGAACGCATTCGCATGACACTTGCTGAAACGCCCATAAAGGCGTTGGAGTTGAACATTTCAATTACGGCAAGTATTGGTGTGTCTGAATGGCAAAACGGAGAAAACGGAAACACGTTGTTTCATCGAGCTGATCAGGCGCTTTATTCTGCCAAAGAAAATGGTCGCGATCAGGTCAAAGTCGCTTAACCTTTCTTCGTTTAACTTGTGCAATCCAATTTCTCTTTGCTTTTATAAAATTAAAAACGACTCCTACATGGTACTGTTTGGGTTGTTTTTAAATGTTAATCGCACTTTTTCATTTTACTCCTAACACTTTAAAACTGATTAGTTAGCGCTTCTATTGTGTGATGTCCGTCACGATACGGATAAAGGTTCTGTCAACCGCTTCTGATTAAACACGTTAATTCGAGAAACGGCTAACGAACCAGGAGTTAATCATGAACCCATTCACCCTCTCTCTAAAAATGTTTCTCGCTTTACTGTTAAGTATTTCGTTACTGGCCTGTAGCTCCAGTAACAACGACGTCCTAACGGATGCCGAAGAAAAGCAATGCATGACTCAAGACGACAAAAACGAAAACGAAAATTGCGGCACACTTTTACTCGGTTTAACCGATGCCGATGGCGACTTCCTCAGTTATTCCGTGGATGTTCAATCCATCAGCCTGACCCGACGCGATGGCACACAAGTCGAGTTATTGCCCGCCTCACAAACCGTCGACTTTGCCCAATACGTTGAGTTAACCGAACTGGTCACCGCAGCAACCGTTCCGGCCGGTGTTTATACATCAGGATCAATCACTCTCGATTACAGCAGTGCCAGCATTCTGGTAGAAAAAGACGGTGAAGCCGTTGCTGCAACCATGATGGATGCCGAAGGTAATCCAGCTGGTGTCATGACGCTCGAAATGCGATTGGATAATCGAAACCAATTGCGAATTGCACGCGGCATTCCCGCACTGTTGGAACTGGACTTTAATTTAACCGCATCACACAACGTCGATCTGGAGGCGGATCCAATTACGGTGACCACTGAACCTTTCATTAGCGCCGAAGTGGAACCGGTTATGGAAAAAGAGTTTCGTTTACGAGGTCCACTGATCAGCGTTGATTTGGAAAATGATCGTTACCGTATCGCGGTACGTCCTTTTTATAATCGCGATCGCCGACACGGTGGAGTTGACATTCATGTGGATGACGAAACACACTTTGAAATTAACGGCGAAGAAATTGAAAACTCACTGGGCTTAAACACTTTGGCGGAGCTGGAACAAGGTACAGTAACCGTGGCCTTTGGTACTTTTAACCGCGAATTAAAGCGCTTTACTGCAGCACAAGTGCTCGCTGGAAGCAGCGTCCCCGGCTTTGATCTCGACGCGGCAAAAGGCGTGATCATCGCTCGCAATGACAATCTGCTGACTCTCAAAGGTGCGGTGTTAATTCGCGAACAAGGCAGTGTTAACTTCCGCGATACCATTACTGTTTTGGTCAGTGAAAATACCGAAGTGGTCAAAGCGCGTCGGTTCGATGCACCGGTTTCCATCGATAGTCTGTCACCCGGTCAAGCCATTACGGTTGCCGGAGTTTACACGCCTGCCGACAATGGAGATACCCTCGATCAAATCGATGCCAGTGAAGGTTACGTGCGCATGCGTCTGACACACATTGCCGGTCACCTGGTAAGTAAAAGCGATGCTGAAATTGCGCTGGATCTGCAATCCATACAAGGACGCCCCGATGATTTGTTCAACTTTTCCGGTACAGGCGTTGATCCCAGTTTCGATGCGGATCCGACAAACTATCAGGTTAACTTTGACGTATTGTCTACTGAACATATGGAAGTGAACGATCCGGTGCGAGTGATCGGTTTCGTACAAGAATACGGTCAGGCTCCGGAAGACTTTGATGCTTGGTCCATTGTTGATTACGCCGATGCACACAGTCATCTTGCCGTAAGCTGGCTAGACCATGGAGCCCATGAACCATTTAGCTCAATCAGCGATAGTCGCTTGACTTTAAACTTGGCGAGTGACGAATTGGGTCGTTATCATCACGTTGGCCAGGGCGGATTACGCATCGATTTAACCGAACTCGACACCGCAACAACCATAAATGCTCGATTCGAACGCGGTATCTATGGCATTAAAGACCGAGACAGTGTCACGCTGTTCACCAACTTCGCAGACTTCAGTGTCGAACTGCAATCTCGCATAAATGCTGGTGAACATGTGAAAATGATTCACGCTCAAGGAGGATTTAATCACGACACCGCGCAATTTGCAGCTTATAAGGTGTCCATCATTATGGATTAGCTTGAGTTTTCTATTGAAAATTTCTGCAAGCGGCTTCGGTCGCTTGTTTTTTATTCAACCTTCAAACGAAGAGCGCTCCCGGTGATACGATTCAGCCTTTGTTCAGTATAAATTTACAAAAATCACGTCTAGCGCTTAGAATAGACACTAACGAATTCAGCTACTTAATAAAACCTTCCGAAACCGGGGACTCTTGATGGAATTTCGTTCAAAAATTGGTCATTGGATTGCCAATTTCGCACTTCAAAAAACCACGCTTACTTTTATCCTGTTATCGCTTTGCGTCGTGGGCCTATCGCTTAAATTGAATAACTTTAGACTGGATGCGTCCGCCGACTCTTTGCTACTGGAAAACGATCCCTCGCTAACCGCGTATCGCAATACCTATTTGCAATATGGCAGCGATGATTATCTATTTTTACTGTTTGATCCTGAAGATGAGCTGTTTACTCAACGTAACCTTGATCTTCTGGCGAAATTACAAGATCGAATAGTCAAGATCGAAGCGGTCGAATCGGTTACCTCAATTCTGGATATCCCGTTATTTGATCCAGAAGAAACCGATATATTTACGGTGGAAGGCAAGTCCACAACGTTGCGTCAAGGTCAGTTTGATTTAGAGAAAGCCAAACAAATTTTGATTAAAAATCCCATCTATAAAGATTTGATCATATCAAGTGATGGCCATTTAACAGCGTTACAAATCAACCTGAATATTCCAGAAACGCTCAAACAAAGCATTCGGGCACTTACCGAATTTCAGGTTACTCATGGCAACAAAACATTAACCGAACCCGAGCAACTCAAAAAAGAAACACTCAAACAAAAAGTACGAGAGCAAAACCTTGCTTACAGTCAAGTAACGAAGCAAACCATCGTTGAATTACGAGCCATTATAAAAGAGCAACCCAGTCACTTAAGGCTGTTTCTTGGTGGCGTTCCCATGATCGCTAACGACCTGATGGACTATGTTCAAAGTGATCTGGTTATTTTCGGTTCTCTTATTTTCGTAATATTAATTTTAATTCTGACATTGATTTTCCGTCAGCTTCATTGGATTTTGTTACCGCTTGGAATTTGTTCATTAGCCGTAATCTCAATGATCGGCTTACTGGGCTGGCTTGATTGGCCAGCAACCGTGATCTCATCCAATTTTATCGCCCTGTTATTGATCATGACCATGTCGTTAACCATTCATTTAATCGTCCGTTTTCGCGAGCTCACTTTTGAATACCGCGACTTGTCAGTGACTGAAAAACTAAAAACCACATTAAGTACCATGTTTGTTCCCTGTCTGTTTACCGCATTAACCACCATGGTCGCATTCGGCTCATTGGTTGTGAGTGATATTCGTCCAGTAAAAGATTTTGGTATTATGATGTCGATGGGGTTGGCGTTAGCGTTTGTGATAGCCTTTTTTGCATTTCCGCTATTTGTAAAAGTCACTTATAAAAAGAATAAAGAAAAACAATTGAAATCGGTACTCACCGAATTTACATCGGCTTTAGGTCGTTGGACACTTCGTAACAATACCACCATTATGGTTACCGCTATATTGGTTGCAGGCTTTGCCATTAGTGGGTTATTTCGACTCTCGGTTGATAACCGGTTTATCGATTATTTTAGAAGTCATACTGAAATTCATCAGGGTATGAAAACCATTGATCAACATTTAGGAGGCACCACCCCACTCGATGTCATCATAAAAACAAAAGCTTTAATCCAGAATGACTTTGAACAAGAAGAAGACTTCGGTGAAGGCTTTGATGACTTTGAAAATGAAGAAGCCGAAAAAGTTTCTCCCGTATTTACTCAAATGGGTGCCCAAACCTTATCTCAAGTACACAGCTTTTTAGAGCAACACGCGGTAACGGGCAAAGTGCTATCCCTTACTTCAAGCTTTCGATTATTAAACGATTTGAACGGTGGCAAACCGCTCGATGACTTTCTGTTGGGGTTGTTTTATAAGCGCATGTCGACGGACATTCGCCGTCAATTAGTCGATCCTTATCATAATGACGACGGTACCGAAGTTCACTTGTCCGTACGAATGATCGACTCGCACCCAGACTTAAAACGCAGCCAGTTTTTGACCATGCTCGACAATTACTTCCAGAATGATCTGGGACTAAAACCAAACGACTACGCTATTACTGGAATGTTCGTGCTTTATAATAATATGCTGGACAGCTTGTTTGATTCACAAATTAAAACCATTGCCACGGTATTTCTTGCTATTCTGCTCATGTTTATTCCGATATTTCGTTCGGTCCAGCTCGCCATTATAGGGTTAGTTCCTAACGCATTAGCAGCAGCAATGGTTTTAGGTGCCATGGGCTGGTTTGGAATTCCATTGGATATGATGACCATAATGATCGCAGCCATTGCGATTGGCATTGGTGTGGATAACACGATTCACTATATTTTCCGGTTCCGTAAGGAGTTTTCGAATCGTGAAGATTACGAAGCTTGTGTACAAGCCTGCCACAACTCAATTGGTAAAGCGTTGTATTACACTTCTCTTACAGTAATTGCCGGCTTTTCGGTGTTGATATTCTCTAACTTTATTCCGACAATTTATTTTGGTGTTTTGACCAGTATAGCAATGGCCACCGCTTTACTTGCCAACCTAACGTTATTGCCACGCTTGATTTTATTATTTAAACCTAAAATTCCGGCGTTAAATAATAACCGTAAAGCGAAATTGGAGCGTTGTTCGGAAGCGGCTTCTTAGTTGCGAGTTGCGAGTTGCGAGTTGCGAGTTGCGAGTTGCGAGTTGCGAGTTGCGAGTTGCGAGTTGCGAGTAATATTAGCTTTTGTAGGATGGGTGTAAACCCATCTTTTAATATTTTTTAGAAAGATTTACACCAATCCTAAAAAAGGCGAACATTATGTTCGCCTTTTTTTTATCGAATAGGTTCGTTATTTCCCCGATGTAAACCGCACACCAAAAAATAACATATTTTCTTCGCGCCACTTATGTTTCTCGGCAGTCAGCGCAAAGTTAGGACTGAAATAAAAATGTAAAGCTGTTTTATACCCTTCCTTATCCAGTTCCGACTCAGAAAACTCTGTTTGGTTATACTCGAGGTTTAATTCAACTGAATGGCTAAAACGTCCTCGCCATCCTAATGAATATTGATTCAAACTTTCTTTTGCCTCAACGCCAGGATCAAAGTCGACCTTGCTGTAACCCAAGTACATGCTCGAAGTTGCCGTTGCTGTCCAAAAAAATCCACCACCCAACTCTTTTATTTTTCGCTTGCTCGTTTCGCCATTGGCATCAAAGTTGGTTTTTCCGGCTACCAAATACATCCCCTGTTTTACAGGCAGCTGCAACCTTAAAGATTGGCCATCGGTATTGGCGTCTTCAGCATCAACGTAATTAACATCAAGTACGGCTTGATGAGGTTGTGTCGCATTTGCCCAACCGGCCAGCAACGCCAATCCTAAAGTGAATGTGGTTTTCTTCATAGTTGTCTCTTTCTGTTTAAAGTATTCACTACCAAGTAGCAGCGGCTAACTTTGGCACAAAGTATACGGCTGGTAAAGCAACTTTTGCACCCATTCAAGCTGAAAGTGATAGGTTAGGTACAACCTATCGAATGTTTATCAATGCCTGCTTCAAAGGCTCGGGTATTCGCTCTGCCCAATCCAGCTCTTGCATTTCATCTCTGATTTGTTGCCGAAAGACACTCATTATCGACTCGATATTATCAAAAAACTTTTTAAAAAAGGTTTTGTACCCATCGTCTTCAAACAACATGGCACTTCGGTATAAGTTCTGCATTTCCGGGCTCATTTGATCAAGCGCATTTTTAATTGAACCACTTTGCTCTATATGTTGTGCAACCACTTGATGCAAAGTTTTTTCATTTTCAAGATCAACAAAAGGAACCAGCCTTAAAGCAGGGTAAACCTTTGACTTCGACTGCGCGCCTTGTTCGATTACATCAAATATTTGTTTTAAGGAAATACCAATCGCCTCTACCGGTAATTGTGCTCTCGGCTGTTTTCCGGGTTGTCCAGCCATTTGAATATCATTATTAACGGCAAACAGCTGCTTATCGCCACGTAATTCGAAGCGATCACCACGAGCGTTACGTACTTTAACGCCGACTCGGTCACCATCCAGGTTATGTAAATATTGGGTTAGCGCACCAGATATAACACTGCCCTCTTCTCGACGCGTTATTTCGTTTAAAGATTTTAAGTTATCACTGGCCTCAACAAACGCATCAATTTGCGAACGTGGAATACGTAAATGGCCGGCGGAAAAAGCATCGCTAAGAAAATGATCGGCATAAGCATTAGCGAACAGAGCCAAATGAATCATTTTTTGTTTTGGTAATTCAATCAGATATTTCTTGGTTAATTTACGTCGCGCTAACAATTTTTTCAGATACTTATATTTTTTGGATAAACGCGCTTTGTAGTGTGATTGATTGACCAGTTCTACTAATTGATGGTGTTTTTTATCGCACTCGACTTTGTTTTCTTGCCAAGACTCTTCACTACATTTTAAATAAGCTAACTGCGCAAACCATAATGCTTGCTCGTGGTATTGAATATAATACTTGATGTTATGCCACGCAAAATGAGAAAAGTTGTCGTGCGCTAAGGTCAGGTATCGAAACTTTCGCTTCACCAAATTTGTTTCACTGCATTTCTCATACTGTTCTTTTTCGCGAATGGACCGAACTTCCTTATCAATGCACTCTTTCAATTTACGTCGATTGTGCAAGTAATAATCTTTCAGGTGTTTGGGTTCATCCAGTGCCATTTCTTCCACACTCTTGTACATATCGGCTGCCATTGCAACCAACTGCCCGTAACGAAAGTCAATATCGGCTTCGAGGTTAACGATACGATTATCGAACTCAGGAAAATATTGCTTCATTGCCAAGTCACCCAGCAAGGCATGTTCTCCCGCATCAAAGGCATACGATTTAGGAATGAAAAACGAGGCCATCAAGGTTAAGAAAAAAAGAGAGTGCTTCATCCGTTCTTAAAGATTGCTTAAAAAAACGACGCATTATATCAAACGAGCGATAATCTCGCGTGGTGTTATTCACACTATAAAGGAATGAGGAAATGTTGATTTATCATTATCGGCTGTCAATTGAAGCCTGATGATATTTTGCTCAACACAAGACATTCAGAAATTTAAATGGAAATAAGGCATTACTTTCTAATATTCCGACTTTCTCCTATAATTGCCACATCTGCTCTCGGGGTGCCAGAGCCAATTACTTTGGTTCGCAGTTGCTGAGATGCCAAACACCGTTGAATAAGCGGTCGTCGGCAAACCCGTAGAACCTGATCCGGTTAGTATCGGCGTAGGGATGAGCGACATCAATCGGCTTATAACCTCTCTACTACGCCTCGCTAACGCCAACAGTGAGGACAAAAAATGAACAGCAAAGCGCCCATCGGCGAAAAGAATTCTAAGATAATTACTCGTGATCCCCTTCCGGCGAGCAAAAAAGTTTATGTCGCTTCGGAATCGATGCCCGATGTGAAAGTGCCAATGCGACAAATCGATTTGACCGATGGCAGCCATGTAACCGTTTACGATACTTCCGGCCCTTATACTGATTTATCCGTCGATATCGATGTGCACAAGGGATTACCAGACATTCGATCACAATGGATTGAAGCGCGAGGTGATAGTGAATTTTACGAAGGACGTGAAATTAAACCCATCGATAATGGAATGACTGACAAAGAAAAAGCCTTTCAATATTTTAACCCCAACTTACAACGAAAACCGCGCCGTGCAAAAACAGGACAAAATGTGTCGCAAATGCATTACGCACGCCGCGGCATTATTACACCAGAAATGGAATACATTGCCATTCGCGAAAACCAGGCACGCGAAGCGTTGCGCAATGAGTTTACCACTGAAGAACGCAACAAACGCTTAGCCGGAAATTCAATGGGTGCAAATCTGCAACCCATTACAGCGGAGTTCGTTCGTAAAGAAGTCGCGGAAGGTCGCGCCATCATTCCGGCGAATATTAATCACACCGAACTGGAGCCCATGATCATTGGTCGCAATTTTCTAGTAAAAATTAACGCCAATATTGGAAACTCTGCACTCACTTCCAGTATCGAAGAAGAAGTGGAAAAGCTGGTTTGGTCTATCCGCTGGGGCGGCGATACGGTAATGGATCTTTCTACCGGTAAACACATTCATGCCACGCGAGATTACATTGTTCGTAACTCTCCGGTACCAATTGGTACGGTTCCTATTTATCAGGCATTAGAAAAAGTAAACGGTGTTGCCGAAGATCTTACTTGGGAAGTTTTTCGAGATACGTTAATTGAACAGGCCGAGCAAGGCGTGGATTATTTTACCATTCATGCCGGTGTATTATTGCGATACGTTCCGCTGACGGCCGATCGCGTGACAGGCATTGTTTCACGCGGCGGTTCCATTATGGCGAAATGGTGTATCGCTCATCACAAAGAAAACTTCCTTTACACGCACTTCGAAGAAATTTGCGAAATTATGAAAGCGTACGATGTCAGCTTTTCTTTAGGTGATGGATTACGCCCGGGCTCTTTGGCAGACGCTAACGATGCAGCACAGTTTGGCGAGCTGGAAACACTCGGTGAACTCACCAAAATTGCCTGGAAGCACGACGTGCAGGTCATGATTGAAGGTCCGGGTCATGTGCCCATGCATATGATCAAAGAAAATATGGACAAGCAATTAGAGCATTGTCACGAAGCCCCCTTCTATACACTGGGTCCTCTAACCACAGATATAGCTCCTGGTTACGACCATTTTACCAGCGGCATCGGTGCCGCCATGATCGGCTGGTTCGGTTGTGCGATGTTGTGTTACGTCACGCCAAAAGAACATCTTGGTCTTCCGAATCGTGACGATGTAAAAGAAGGCATCATCACTTACAAAATTGCAGCTCATGCGGCGGATGTCGCTAAAGGTCATCCGGGTGCACGCTATCGTGATGATATGCTCTCAAAAGCGCGTTTCGAATTTCGATGGGAAGATCAATTTAATCTGGGACTCGATCCCGATCGTGCACGTGAATTCCACGATGAAACATTACCCAAAGACTCCGCCAAAGTCGCTCACTTCTGCTCCATGTGCGGCCCCAAATTTTGTTCCATGAAAATCAGTCAGGAGGTGCGCGATTACTCTGACCAACAAAAACTATCGGAACAGCAAAAAATTGCGGAAGAAGGTATGAAGCAAAAGTCGGCGGAGTTTAAAGCGCAAGGGGGAGAAATTTATGTTGAACAACAAAGTTAAACGATAAAATTTTGAACGCCAAACATCTTGATATAGGCATTGCCGGAGCCGGCATTATGGGTCGGTTACTGGCATGGCAACTGGTAAACGCCGGACATAAAGTAACTTTGTTCGATAAAGATCCCATCGAACATGGAACGGCAGCAGCCTATACGGCTGCGGGAATGCTCACGCCTTATTGTGAAGTAGAGTCAGCCGAGCTAACCATATACCAAATGGGTATGCGTTCGCTGCAACTTTGGCCTCAAATTGCCCAACAACTCGGTAACGGCATCGGTTTTTACGCACGTGGTTCCTTGGTGGTTGCGCATGGCAATGATCGCACTGACTTACTACGTTTTAATCAGCACGTCTTGCATAAACTTGATGCCAACGCCGAACAATTTCAACAACTGGACCAACAGGCATTAGCAAACCTTGAACCAGAGCTGGCAGAAAAATTCAACCAAGCCACTTACTTACCGCAAGAAGCTTGGTTAAACAGTTTATGTGTTATGGATTCGCTGGCAAAAAGCCTTTTAGAAAAAAAGGTAACCTGGCATTCATCCACATTCATCGATAACATTTCGCCGAATCTCGTCGTCACTAAAAACAAAAAACACAACTTTGATTTAGTGGTTGATACGCGTGGACTCGGCGCTAAACCCCAATGGTCAGAGCTACGCGGTGTACGCGGCGAACTCATCTGGTTGCAAGCCCCCGAAGTCAATATTACTCGCTTGGTGCGTTTAATGCATCCACGTTATCGGCTTTATTTAGTGCCTCAAATGAACAAGGATCATTACATTATTGGAGCGACTCAAATTGAAAGCGATGACATAGGCCCCATCACGGTACATTCCACATTGGAGCTTTTATCGGCGGCCTACAGTTTGCACTCAGGGTTTGCAGAAGCACGAATCATCGATACTAAAGTTAACTGTCGACCGGCTTTAAAAAATAATTTGCCGAAAATAAGCTATAGCGATGGTTTAGTACGTATTAATGGCCTCTATCGCCATGGATTTTTATTAGCGCCAACTCTGGCAGAAGAGGTTGTGCGATGGTTGTCTTATCAATTGCAATCCAACGAAGGAAAGTATCAATCTCCATTCGAAAACTTAATTCAACAGGTAGCTTAACAGTGATCCAGATCGTACTAAACGGCAAAAGCCAACAAGTCGAACATAACAATCTTCAAGCACTGCTTAATGACGTAGTTAGTGGACAGAGCGATTTCGCAATTGCAATAAATGAAAGCTTTATTCCCAAAAGCCATTATGACTCAATCAATTTAAAAGACGGTGATCGACTGGAAATATTAACACCGATGCAAGGTGGGTAATCCTTAGCAAGTTTTGGCTGTAGGCCGTGAATAACAAAACAGGTATCATGATATGTGGCAACTCGCCGACAAACAACTATCCAACCGACTTTTGATCGGTACAGCTTTATACCCGTCGCCACAAATTATGCAAGACGCAATTAAAGCATCAGGCTCAGAAGTGGTTACGGTTTCGCTGCGTCGTCAAAACCCGACCAAAAATTGCGGTCTTGACTTCTGGAACCTCCTCAAAGAACTGAATTTAAATTTGCTACCCAACACCGCGGGTTGCCATTCAGTAAAGGAGGCAATTACAACGGCACAAATGGCACGTGAACTTTTCAACACTCACTGGATTAAATTAGAAGTGATCGGTGACGAGTACAATTTACAACCCGACCCTTTTGCGCTGCTGGAAGCAACCAAAGAACTTATCGATCAAGGTTTTGAAGTGTTTCCGTATTGCACCGACGACTTGGTATTGTGTGAAAAATTGGTAGAAGCGGGTTGCCGTATTTTAATGCCATGGGGAGCACCCATTGGCACTGGAAAAGGATTAATGAACCCTTATGCGTTACGAACCTTGCGTCATCGGTTACCGAATATTACGCTGATAGTTGACGCCGGCATTGGCGCACCCTCTCATGCGGTACAGGCGATGGAACTCGGATACGACGGCATTTTATTAAACACCGCTGTGGCGCAAGCCAATGACCCGGTAACCATGGCAACCGCTTTTAAACACGCACTACTGGCCGGTCGATACGCTTACGAAGCGGGTATTATACCCGAACGTGATTTGGCACAACCAAGCACTCCAACGATCGGCACTCCTTTTTGGCAACAAAATTAAAATACGATGAAAATTAAAACAAAAATGCCCATCCGCCCAAGCGTGTTAACCATCGCCGGAAATGATTCGGCCGGAATGGCCGGGATGACAATGGATATTCGCACACAAGCCGCGTTTGGTATTCATAGCGCGAGCGTTATTACGGCCAATACCGCGCAAAACAATCATCAGGTGTTTGCGGTCAATCCCGTCGAATTTAATGTTTTGCAATCACAGCTCGACGCTGCTTTTAGCTTACCCATTGATGTCGTCAAAGTCGGACTAATTGCCAACGCACAACAGGTTCCATTGATCAAACACCGCGTTGAAACATCAAGCATTCCTTTAGTCATCGATCCGGTGCTTAAAGCCAGCAGCGGTGGTGATTTTTCCGAAGAAGAATTGCTTAATGCGCTCTCGGATCAACTCATTCCTTTATCCACGGTTGTGACACCCAACCTTTACGAAGCGGAACAACTTTCCGGAGTGCCCATTCATACAGTTGAAGATATAAAAGCGGCTGCAGATACCCTACTGTCACGTGGAGCAAAAGCCGTCGTTATAAAAGGTGGTCACCGAGCCGGTCAGTGGTGTCAGGATTATTTTCAAGATCATGAACGCAGTTTTTGGCTTTCAAGCAAACGAATAGATTCGGTCAACACACGCGGTACAGGTTGTGCTTTTGCTTCAGCCTTAGCATCGAGCCTTGCACTGGGATATTCACTGTATGATTCCGTCGTGATTGCTAAAATGGCCGTCAATCAGGGTTTACGGTTAGGCTACAGTATTGAAACCGATCACGGGCCGGTTTCCATTCAAGCCTTTCCCGATAAGCAAATGGATCTCCCTTGCTTGACCCGTGAAGCCGATTTTGCATTTGAAGATTATCATTTTGCTGAGTGCAATGAGCCTAAGATGGGCTTGTATCCGGTTGTTGATCGAGCAGACTGGATCAAACGATTAGCACCTCAGGGTGTTACTACTATTCAGCTTAGAGTGAAAGATCTACAAAGTGATGAACTTGAAAATGAAATACGAAAAGCGGTAACTCTAGCGAACAAATACAAATGCCGATTGTTTATCAATGACTACTGGCAATTGGCCATAAAATACAACGCATACGGCGTTCACTTAGGACAGGAAGATCTCGACGATGCCGATGTAAAAGCTATTGCTAATGCCGGTTTGCGATTGGGCACCAGCACCCATTGTCATTACGAAGTCGCTCGTGCACACAGCTACCACCCCTCTTACATCGCATGCGGTCCTGTATACCATACCAATACCAAGCCAATGCCCTGGATACCTCATGGCCTAGACGGTTTAAGTTATTGGCGAAACGTATTACAGTATCCATTAGTCGCTATTGGTGGTATTAATCGAGAGCGAATTCCTCAAGTAGCGCAAACTGGTGTGGATTCTATCGCCATGATCACCGCTATAACGTTAGCGGAAAACCCGGAACACACCGCACGAGAGTTTATTAAACTCATAAATCACTAAATCAACCATCAATAAGTTATCGGTTATTATGAAAGAACCTAGCACAACGTTTTCGGCGGCCGAATGGTTACGCTACACCCGCCATATTCAATTGCCTCAAGTCGGTGTGACAGGTCAAACCAAACTTAAGCAATCGAACGTATTGATTGTTGGTGCCGGAGGTCTTGGATCGCCGGTTTCTCTTTATCTCGCGGCAGCGGGCGTTGGTGAAATCACACTGGTTGATGGTGATGTGGTGGACACCACTAACCTGCAACGACAAATTCTTTTCAGCTGCGATCACGTTGGAAAGTCTAAAGCCGAATGCGGTAAAGAACGGCTGCTTGCGTTAAACCCTGAAATTAAAGTAAGTGCCATTCCTGAACATTTCACTTTAAACAATGCAAGAACATTAGTCGAAGCGGCCGATTTGGTTTTGGATTGCACCGATAATTTTGCTACCCGTTATTTAATCAATGATGTGTGCGCGCAGCTAAAAAAACCTTGGGTATTCGCCAGTGTTTTCCATTTTTCCGGCCAATGTGCCTTATTTGTTCCCGGCGACAACAATGCTTGTTTTCGTTGCTTATTCCCTGATACCCCCACCGAAGTTCCTGACTGCAATGCTGCCGGTGTTCTTGGTGTGTTACCCGGAATGCTTGGTCTATTCCAAGCGAATGAAGCGATTAAATTTTTAGTCGGCTTACCTACCCCGTTAAAAAATACGCTCATGCTTATTGAAGCGGTTGATTTAACTTTTCGAAAAATTAAGTTAACGCAAAACAGCGAATGTGTGATTTGTCAGGAACATCAAACACCCGAGCAACTTACTGAGTTTTATCAGCTTGTCTGCACATCAGATGAACCAAGTCCATTAGAAATCAGTTGTCAGCAATTCGAAGCATTAAAAACATCAGATGACAATTTCGTGTTGGATGTTCGTACCGATGCGGAACGCAGTGCTTTTCATATTGGCGGTGAACATATTCCGCTGTCAGAACTCGAAAAAGAACATTCCTTGTTAAATCAAGAAAAAGTCATTCTATGTTATTGCCAATCGGGTGTCCGCAGTTTGAAGGCGGCGAAGCTACTGTCGGAATTAGGTTACAAAACCAAAAGTATGCAGAGTGGTTTAGCGGGCTGGTTAAAAGCGATCTCACAAGAATCGTAAGCCTGTATTGAAGGCTAAATGCTTAAAGTACCTCGCCAACGAAGCAGTACTTATTGGGCACTCTGATCTTGATTAAATAACCGCTCCAAATCCGATCGGCCTTTGCGCCCCATTTCGATCAGCTTATCAATATCTCCTCGATGCTCTAAAGTCTCTTCAATCATTGCCGTATCATGATCTCTGAAGTCTTCAACAACCCGACTTGCTTCGCTGCTTGAATAACCAACGGCACCAAGCGTTAAACTCGCCGCCTCCAAACTTCCGGAAAATATTTCTCGAACGACATGGTCTGCTTCGGCCGCCCGTAATGCCCAATAAGCCGAGCGATTGCGAGCTCTTGAAATAATCGTAACTTCAGAAAAGTGATGACGAATTAACTTAACGATCAACTCGCATTGAACGGGGTCATCGATGGCGACTAATACAACTTTTGTATGCGATATTCCAGCAGCTTGTAACACATCCAAACGTGTCGCATCACCGAAGTGTACTTTATTACCAAATCGCTTCACAAAATCGATATGCTCTGCATCTTTATCAATAGCAACAAAAGGAATTCGGTTCGCGGCTAAAATACGTCCTGTCGCTTGACCGAAACGTCCAAAGCCAAGTATTAATACTTCAGGATTGTCTGAATAACTAGGCCCCTCTCGATCTGGTTGAATAACAACTTGATCGCCAACTAACTTATCCAGCAATATCACCAAGGGCGATGTAAGTGCCATGGATAACCCAACAATTAAATTAACCTGATCGGAAACAGAAGGATCGAGTACGCCACCTTGACTGGCTTGAGACATAACCACAAATGCAAACTCGCCTCCTTGACTTAGCATAAGAGCCACTTTTAACCCTTGTTTCCAATCCACTTTCGAAATATGCATCAGTACCGCAATGACCAAGGTTTTAATTGCCATAAGACCGAATGCTAAAAGTAAGAGTATCATCGGGCTTTTTAAAAACAACTGCACATCCAGCGTCATACCAATTGCTATAAAGAATAATCCTAATGTGAGGCCTTTAAACGGTTCAATGTCACTTTCTAATTGATGTCGAAAACTTGAGTTGGCTAACATGATCCCAGCAATAAAGGCCCCCATTCCCATCGAAAGCCCTGCTTCATACATCAATACCGCCGCTCCAACCACAATCAACAAGCTTGTCGCTGTCATACTTTCTCGGTTTCCATACTGAGAAACCATTTTTAATATTGGGTTTAACGCATACCGACCGATTAACAGTAAAACAACAACCGCCGTGACACTCCAATACCATGCCGTCGCTTGTGTGGATTGCTCTGCTGACAGTGTGCTTACGAGAAAGAGAATGGGTATTACGGCTAAATCTTGTAAAAGTAAAATAGCAAAACCTCTCCGGCCAGCTGGTGATGCAATCACACCTTTTTCTGTCATAAGTTGAACCGCAAAGGCCGTCGAGGACAAAGCTAACACTAACCCAATCACTAAAGCGCCTTGTAGAGAGTCAATAATTAACACAGACAACCCCATAATAATCATGCCACTCACGACAAGTTGCCCAGCGCCCATTCCACTAATATGATGCCGCATAGACCATATTTTCTCTGGCTCTAACTCTAAGCCTACGACGAAAAGCAACAGTACAACGCCTATTTCTGAAAAGTGTAAAATATTCTGTGGATCCGACACCAAATTGAGCCCAAATGGACCAAGCAATACACCAGCGACCAGGTAACCAAGAATGGCTCCTAACTTGAGGCGACGAAAAAGTGGAACGGCAATGACCGCTGCAGTAAGAAAAAATAAAACCGATACTAAAGGGTTATGTAGATCCATATTAAAGCCTGCTTTCGTTGAATTTTTGAGATGGCTTATTGTCACTTGACTTATTCTTAGCCAAGTATAACGAATTTTCGGACTTAGACTGACTTTTTATGTTGATTGACCAATCTTATTCAATTCGAAGTCACTGTCCTATTCGTCAACAAGTTAGTTCGTTAAACACAGTGACGTATGCTCTACCAGATTCCAAACGAAAAGAAAGGTTACATTTTAGGAACACAATGCTAGAACTTGAATGGCTTTGCTCAAGTAACATACAAAAGACAAGATTTTAAACAGGATAGTCAAATGGAATCATCGCCACTCATGCTCTTACACGTTTTAACTGGGGGAGTATCTGTAATAGCAGGTATGCTCGCATTATTGAGTAAAAAGGGGACTACTTTACATCGTAAGGCAGGCAATACATTTTTCTGTTTCATGATGGTAATGGCGACAACAGGCTCAGTTATAGCGTATCAATTATCAATGACACTTGTATTACTGGCCGGTATTTTTACGGGTTATTTAGTGGTCACTTCTTGGGTGACAATAAAAAGGAAGAACAATAAGGCAGGCATGATTGATTATTTTGCCTTTATCACTGTCGTGGGATTAAGCTTAACATGTTTTTACTTAGGGCATACGGCATTGAACAATGAACCTAAACAGTTCGCTGGATACCCACCTGAACCTTACTTTTTTTTCGGCGTACTCGCCTTAATTGCCGGTTTACTAGACCTAAACTTTATTCTTATAAAAGTACTCAATGGACCTCACCGTATCGCAAGGCATTTATGGCGCATGAGCTTTGCCCTCTATATCGCATCAGGTTCACTTTTTACCGGCCCTGGTGCCAGCGTTTTCCCTGAGCGATTGCAGGGTACCGTTTTTCTCTCTATGCCGGAAATGATTGTAATATTGCTCATGCTCTATGGGTTAGTCAGAGTTTTGTTACTTAAAAAGCTAAAAGCCTTGTATTACCGAATATTAAACTCGAGTAAGGAAATGACTTAACTGAAAAACCCAATTTAACGTAAAGCGCTATTGTTTAATTTATTGAGTAAAAACGCTCTATAACTTTAAAAGTTAATTAACACACCGTTGTAGTTAATTTTAGAACGCACTGTTTTAACTGTACGTTCTCATGTATGTATTTTTAGAGCGAGTTCAGAATCTCCAAATGTTTTTTAAGAACTCAAATTGAAAACTTAAGATTAATTATCGACAAAAACATACACCAAATCGCTAGAAAATTAACAATAAAATATAATATGCGCTGTTTAATAAGGATAATTCAGCGCTTATTCAAAATGAATAAGCAACCTCAACACTGGTTGATCTTCCAGGCCATTCCAAATCATAACCATCGGGTTTATCCGCAGGCGGCGAATAAAACTGACTGTCCGCTAAGTTTCTTATTTTAAGCGAAAAAGTAAAACTATTTAAAGGGGTCCAGTGAGCAACAAAGTCAAATCGATGAAACGCATCGTTATTTTTTCGGTCTTGAAAGATAGGATCCACATCATCTTGGTAAATTTCACTGACTTTTCGTTCACTCATATAAAGCCAGTTAATACCCATTTTCCAATTATCACTTGCCTCATAACCAAGTGTTGCATTAAGCGTATTGTCAGCCAGATATCTTAAATCCTCTTTATTGGGATTAAACAATTGAGGATCATCCAGAGTTATACTCGAGTCAATAGCACCAATTTTTTGAGTTGCATCAAATAGATGTGAAAATCCCGCTGATATTTGAATTCTTTCGGTTGGGAAAAAGCGCCAAACTAACTCAATACCGGTCACAACAACTTCATCAGCATTAATGGCATACTCGTCATCGATACTTCTATCGCCATTTGGCGTTGAAATAGTAGCTACATTCAGCTCTTTAATAAAATCTTCATATTGGTTCCTAAATAGCGTTATGTTTGTATCACTTCTCGCTCCTTTATATCCCAATTGAAATTCAAGTGTTTGTAAATGTTCGGGTTCTAATTCAGAATTAAAGGCAGTGATATCAATGTACTCGCGATATGTCGGTACACGGTACGCGGTACCTATTAGTGCTTTGGCATAATATCGTTCACTAACATAAGTTAAACCCAATCGATAATTTAACTCATCGTCGAAGTCCGACTGTACATCGTAACGTATTCCCGACGTGAATGTCATTTTATCGCTGAGTGACCACATATCTTGTGCAAACAAGCCAAAAGTATTCCGTGAAATTCCTGATTCGCTCAAGTTAATACTTTGTTCAAATGCTGGAAATAAATCGAAAGCAGATATTCCATCTTCCTCATCTTGTTGAAAGGAAACGCCTGCAACCAACACATGTTCATCAAACGTTTGCGAGTAATCTAAATCCACTCCCATTAGTACAGTATCTAAAACTTCTAGCTCAATTGAATCAAGAGCACCACCATCGGTAAATTCAGACTCTTGTTTGCTATATTCATACTTTTCATAATAGGCAAGTACATTTAAGTTTGCCCCGTTTTCAAAAGTATCTTGATACCTCCCAGAAACATAAAACGGCTTTCTATGATGTGTGCGATATCGTCCCGCTTTTCGGAACGTATCCGCATGTTCATAATCGGTAAAGCTAATACTTCCCGATAGCTTTTCTCCTTTTAAAGAAAGGTAAGCTGTTTTTCTTTTTGCGTCATGCGGGTGAGCATAGGGTTCGCCAGTTACCTTAAGTTCAGGTTTGAAACCATCGGTCTCATAATAATCGGCATAGCCATACCCCCATTCTCCATCAAACTGAGCGCCTGCTTTGTATGTTTTGTAAGTTCCAGAACTCGCACGTACTGCTCGCCCAGAGCTTTTTGTTGTTATACTAACTACTCCAGCAAATGCATTTGCACCATATAACACACTCCCCGGTCCATTAATAACCTCTACTCGTTCAATGTACTCGAGTGGAAACATGTCATCTATTGCGCTGTGTCCATAATAACTGTCTCGCATTGGAACACCATCAATGAGCCATAAGACTTTACTGTTATAACGTGATTGAACACCTCGAATCCAGGCCAACTGGTGTCCAGCTCGATATTGCTGTACTTGAATTCCAGGAACCTGATTTAACAATTCTAATAAAGTAGAAAATCCTTGCTGTTCAATGACATCTCTCGTAAATACCCTAACAACGCTGGGAGCCTTTTGAATTGAAACTCCAGCGGTTTTAGTCGCTGATGAAACCTCTATGTTTAAGAGATCTTCAAGAGATATACTTGAAAAAGTGTCGTCTTCCTGTGCGACTGAAAATGTTGAAAATACCAGGGTAGCGTACAACAGTATCGCTCTTTTAGACGTTTTTGAGATGTGCATGATAGAAGTCCTTAATATGCCGCTGAAATGCCCACAAACTCCTTCGAGTTTAGAACATATGACGAGAACTTCCATTGCTTAGCGTTTGTTTACCGCGCACTTCTGAAGATCTTCACGCTTCATTTAAATGAATTATTTTCTCAATGAGTGATGTGAATATCTGTCATTTTTGTACTAGATCGATGAGATAATATAAAAATTATAAAATAAATAAAAAACTAGAATTCTATACTTGCGCATTAATGCCCCTGCAGAACATGATTAACCACTTCTAATTTAAGCTGCGGCTCATTTAACAACCTGACTTTTTGACCTTCTTTTAAACTTTCCGCTCCGCGAACAATCACCATTTCACCGTCACTCAACTGGCCTTCAACTGAGATCCTCTCACCAACACCGCTACCTGTTTTAACCGGTACTTTACGTGTGGTTAATTCCTTTTCATCCACAACCAATACAAACTGCTCTCGGTCGCGAAGTATTAATGCATCTCTGGAAATGGTTGTAGTAATATCCGGTGACTGCCGAGGGAGGTTGACTTTAACAGGCATTCCCGAAAGTAAATTCAATTGATCCGCATTAATTCTTAACTCATAAGTACGTGACGATAAATCGCCCGCGGGGCTCCAGGTACGAACCGGTAACATGACTGGCTTTTCGTTTATACTGACTTCAAGTTCCAAATCTTTTTCGATATAAGATACCGTAGTAAGCGGTGCGCGAACAACAATGTCTAAACGGTGTGTATCAACAATTTGTACTACGGACTCACCTTGTCGAATATATTCCCCCGATTGAACAAATCGCTGAGTCACTTTTCCCGCAAATGGCGCCACTACCGATGCTTTCTCCAGTTGTAATTCGGTTTGTTTGATTTGCCAGTTAAGCGCGGCAATTTCTTCTTTGGCTACATTGAGGTCTCTTACTGTCCTTTCGTATTCATTTTTTGCGGCCGTTTGTTGCAATACCAATTTTTCCATGCGCAATTTTTGTTTTTCCAGATAGTCTAAATTGGCAGAAAGCTGTCGATAACGCGCTTTTTGTTCGGCCAGTACCAACTTGTTCATATCGGCATTTATCTCGGCCAGTACTTGCCCTTCAGTTACGACTTCGCCTATATCAACCACCCACTTCAATCGACCACTTTGCTCCGATGCAATATCGGATACATTGCGATTCATTACATTACCGGGAACGGTTACTATAGGAGATACGTATTCTAAAGAAACCTTATTGACATCCACTAAGGGCTCGGATGAGCCATTTTCTGCCGCGCTTAACCAATTTGCAAAAAGCAGTAACCCCATGGTTTTAACGGTTCGAATTTTCATTGATAAATCTCCTTAACCTATGCGACTTGTTCTAATGTCGTATCTTTCGGATTGGAATGACGTTGAGTCGATAGTACTTTCATTCCTGCTTCACCAAATCGAAGTAAACAAGGCAAAAGCACTATGGTGAATAATGTACTGATAGAAAGCCCGCCGACAATAACAGCAGCCATTCCCCGATAGATCACACTACCGTCACCAGGCATCAATAACAGGGGTAACATTCCAAATAAGCTTGTGAGTGAACTCATAAAAATGGGGCGAAGGCGAACTCGTAATGCCTGCTCTACGGCGTGATGACGACTGATGCCTTCACGCTCAGCTTGTCGCGTTTGATGCACCAATAGAATCGCATTGTTCACAACCAAACCCAGTAGTATAACGAAACCAATCATGGTGAGTAGGTCCAGCGGCTGAAAGGTAATCAGATTTAAAATACGCAACGACAATACACCACCTACCGTTGCTAACGGAATGGCTAACAACACTAATCCGGAATCCTTGATTGATTTGAATAACGCTGACATCAATAAAAATAGAATCACAAAAGCCAGTATAAAATTTTGCCCCATAGTAGTGATGGCTTTTTCCAATTGATCAGCGCTTCCGCCGTAAAGTAAGTTCGAATCTTCCGGTAAAAGGTTGTGTAACTTGGGTTCCACTTCCGTTTTTAAGGAACGAATTGTTTCTTCCAGCGACCATCCATCTGGCGGATTCACATTTAATGTTATGGTTCTATGGCCATCAATACGGCGTACACGCGTTGGTCCCACTGAACGAAATATTTCCGTCAACTTACCCAATGAAACGATATTTCCTGTTGGTGTTACTAAAGGCACTCCAGATAAAACTTCAGGACTGTCCCAACTTTGACTGCGGAAAATCATATCGAGACGTTGTTCACCGTCAAAATACTCACCAACAAAAAGACCATCACCTAATGCTCGTACAATGGTACCCAATTCCCGTCGCGTCCACCCTTGCTCTAAAATAGCGTCATCTTTAGGTGTTAATAACAGCTCCGGTTCGGCTAATTGCAAGCCAGGATTCGCGCGCACATTGGCATCAGGAATGGCTTCTTTTATCCAGTCCATCGCCTGTTCCGCGGCCGCCATTATTTTGGGTGTGTCCTTACCTTGCAAATAGATAGCAACCGAACGTCCACCACCAAACCCTCCGAATAAATTGCCTTGATTCGCAAAGGATTGTGTATCGATTAAATCCACCAAAATTTCATTGCGTACTATGCCGAGCAACTCATTTACTTTAGATTGGTCTTTGGCTCTTACGCCGATAGTGCCACCCCAGCTACCAATTAAAATGTAATAGTTTTTAAGCGCCGGTTGCTTTTCTCCTGCCATATAGGGAGCTAAGCGCTCAACAATGGGTTCCACAACGTCGTTTTCAATGGTTGCCAAATTAACACCCGGAGCAAATTGAAAAAAAGCATCCACCGCGTCACGTTTTACCGGTGGCAAATAGTCCAGTTTTGGAAGCGCAAGCCAGGTAACCACTAAGGGAACTGAAATCATAGAGGTTGCTAATATCCAACGCTTTTTAGAAGTGCTAGTCAAGCACATCACCCAGTGGGTTATGGCATTCCATACTTTAACATGAGGATCTTTTAATGCGCTTTCTTTTAACCAAAACTTTGAAAGCACAGGCAGCAAAGTGACCGCAACGATCAACGAAATGGAAACAGCAATGGCAATGGTTAGCGCCAAATCACCAAACAGTTGACCTTCTATATCCTTTAGAAAAAAAACCGGTAGAAATATAGCAACTGTGGTCGCGGTAGAAGCTAATAGAGCTCCCCAAACTTGAGTGGCTCCTTGCTCCGCACTTTCAGATTTTTTCTTTCCCTGTTCACGCAATCGAATAATATTTTCTAAAACAACAATAGCGGCATCAAGCACCATTCCGGTAGCAAAAGCCAAACCCGCCATCGAAATAACATTTAGTGAACGCCCTGTGATTTCTAATACTATAAACGTTGCTAAGAGCGATGCCGGTATGGCAACGGCAACAATGAGTGTTGCGCGAAATCGTCGAATAAACAACCATAAAACACCAATCGCGAGCATCATACCGATTAAAAGGTTGCTGGAAACCAAATTGATGGCTCGATAAATAAATATCGAAGCATCAAAAGATTGCACCATCACCAGGTTTCGTTGCGCCAGCAAATCGTCATTGATTCTTTCAATTTCCGCTTTTACATTGTTCAAGGTGTCTAATACGTTGGCACCGGATTCTTTATTGATTCGAATGGAGAATGCCGGATTGCCATTTTGCACCGATAAATCAGTACGATCACTTCGAGCAACAGTCACTTCGGCAACATCCTTCAGTTTTACCGGCGTTCCGTTTCGCCATTCTAGAACAAGGTCACCCAATTGTTCCGGATCGTACTTACCGTTAAATCGCAGCGTATATTGACGGCGGCCAATATCGATAAAACCACCCGACACATCGTTCGAGCCCGAAACACGATGGATAATGGCAGGAATTTGCAACCCGTATTCAGCGACTTTATAAGGTTCAAACCGAATTTGGAGTTGCTCCTGGCTCGAAACCGAACCAATTTCAACACCGGCGACACCTTCTATGGATTCTATTCGTGGGCGAATAACATTCATAACCATCGACGTATGATTTTCAATATCATCAGTATTTCCCGGAAGCGCTTGCAAAAAGAAATACGTGAGCGCTTCACTTCCACCTCCAAATCCACCTAACATAATACGAGGAGGCAGCGCATCACGCGGCAAGTTTTGCAACCGCGTCATTCGACTTATGACTTCCATCAAGGTCTTGTTCATATCGGTGTCAATATCGAACTGCAAATTGATCCACGACACGCCTCGATTGGCATTAGCCTCCAAACTCGTTAATCCGGGAATGCCTCTTAAAATTTCTTCCTGCGGCTCTATAATTTCTGACTCGACTTCTTTAGGAGACGCGGCGCGCCATAAAGTTTGAATGGAAATTTGCGGACGTTCGATATCGGGGAAAAGTTGTATGGGTAATTGGTTTAAACTGATTATTCCGAAAAGCAAAAGTAGACAAACGATCACGGCCAAACCGGCGGGATTCTTTAGTGCTTTTTCAGTGAGTCTCATCACCCATCGTCCTATTAGTCATTCTCAACGAATAGGTTAGCAATTCCTGATTATCGCCCCTATCAATTTGAGTTTAGTTGAGGTGATAATTCGACGAGTTGACGAGTCACGCTGTTCTAGAAACATTCCGACATATTTTGAAAAGAATAATTTACAATTTGGTCGAAAATAATTTCAAAATCCTTTGAACTGACATCCTATTTATAGAAGGCATCGAAATTTTTACCTACATAAAGGTACATAAATAAAATGACACCTTAAGCTCCTTGAGCTTGAGATTGGAATCACTAGGTAAGTATAACAAAAAACGAATAGCATTAACTAACGAGCGCTACCCACTATAAAAAGTGCTTTATCTTATCTCTATAGCTTCGGCTCATCTTAAGTTTCACACCACCTTTTAATACAAGAAAATACTCGCTATTAATATGCGAGCACACTTTCTCAACAAGGCTCAAGTTTACAATAGTCGAACGATGTATGCGTTGAAAAATGTCAGGATCCAGTTGTGCTTCCAATTGTTTTAAAGTACTGCGCAGGACATGCACATTATCATTCGCATGAATGCACATATAGTCACCTGCCGCTTCAATCCATTGAATTTCGTCTGTTTTTACAAAGTTAATTTCGCCGCGATCTTTAATGGTGATTTTTTCCGGAAACGATTTTGCTCCTTTTTCAGATTCATTATTCAATCGAACCGGCTCTTCCCCGGTAATGTGAGTGATCAAATCCATCAACCTGTTTTTCTCGTTCACTGCGCCTTCGCGCTCAAGGTAATGCTGCGCCCTTGTTACCGCTCGAGCCAATCGTTCGTCATCCACAGGCTTTAATACATAATCCACCGCATGCACTTCAAAGGCATCCACCGCATACTGATCAAATGCAGTAACAAATACAACCAAGGGCATATCATCTCCCTGCATGGCTTTAACCACGTCAAAACCATTCAAACCGGGCATTTGTATATCCAGAAACATCAAATCCGGTTGGTGTTCTGCGATTGAGGCTAATGCTTCTTTGCCATTTCGGCATTCCGCAATTATGTCGATATTCGGGTATTCTTTTAATCGCAAAGTTAATCCGCGACGTGCCAGCGATTCATCATCAACGATTATGGCTTTTATATTGGACATAAATACAAGTTCTTAGCTATTTTGTTTCGTATGGAATGCGAATGTTCACCTGCAATCCGCAAGGTTCGCGATTTACCAGCTCAAAGGCATGCTTATCGCCGTAAAGTTCTGCTAACCGCTCTTGTGTATTACGAACGCCTACTCCACGTCCATTAGGAATTTGCCCATTCACCAGCTTGACACCTGGACCATCATCACTGATCTCCATCAGCAGTTCATTGGCAAACACTTTTGCACGAATGGAAATCGTCCCTCCGGTTTCTGACTCGGCAATCGCGTATTTAATTGAGTTTTCAACCATAGGTTGGAGCAATAAACTGGGAATAAGTGCAATATTAGCTTTTTCATCAATATCAAACTCCAAAACTAATCGCTCTTCGAACCGAACTTTCTCAATATCGAGATAGAGCCGTAACGCACTCACCTCCTGAGCCAATGTCACTTTAAGCATAGGATCATTGTCCAATGAATACCGCAAAAAGTTTGACAATCGTGTCACCATATCATTAGCCTGTGTGCTATTTTTTTCCAAAATAAGCGTTGAAATGGCATTCAAAGTGTTGAATAAGAAGTGTGGGTTCAGCTGGTACCGCAACATTTTTAACTGAGCCTGATGCGCTAACGATTTTGCTTTTAGCGCTTTTTGCGTGGCCTCCTGTAATCCCTGATAAAATTTAAAGCCAAAATAAAGCGCACTCCAACTGATAAACACATAAAAAATATGCGTAATCCCCTTAAAGTACTTCATGAAATAAGGTGGGGTATATCCATTTTCGTAAACTTGCCATAAAAACACATTACTGATTGTAACCAGAATAGCCGCGCACAAATAGGAGCCTGCCAATACAGCAATTAATCGTATCACTGCGTGTTGATGCCAAACCTTTTGGTACAGTCGACGCAACATCAAACAGATTAAAAAACCACACGTTGCTGCAAACACACGATAACCAAAGAGCCCCCATTGTTCACCCCAATAACGACCCGCCAGATAGGAGGTGAGCGCCCACCCTAACCAACCGGTCGAATTAAGGAACCAAAACAACGCGTTTTTATTGTCAAAGAGTTGATTTAACTTTTTCATCGTCGACTTATCTTCATCATAGCTCTGACAGTATATCGAATATCAAGCAGGCTCCCAAAGTCATTGGTCTTATATATGTTTCGTTTCAACGTGTTATTGAAAGGTTTATACGGTGGTTCTTAAAATATTGTGCAATCTCACTGAAACAATCGCCTGTTATCGGACTCTTATTGATATAAACCCTTTTAGCTACGAGACGTATCTCTATGAAATTAAAGCCGTATTTATTGTTTTTACTGGTGTTATTGTCGGTTATTTACTTGTCGGCAAATTTTAATTTTGCCGAGTCGTCGAAGCCTGAACAATTTCAAAAAGCACTCAGCCAAGAATTGAATGTTACGGAAGGGGATAATAACTCAAAGTTCAATCGAGGCATTCCCGCAACCAGCCATCTGGATTTCATCGTACTGGGTGCGGGTTGTTTTTGGGGCGCAGAAAAGCGTTACCAAGCGATTCCCGGAGTGGTAAGTGCTATATCCGGTTATGCAGGCGGAAAAAATATAGCGCCAACGTACCGAGAGATTACGAAACGTCACAATCGTATGAACCCAGACAATCACGCTGAGGTAGTGAAAGTGAACTATAACACTTCCGTTGTAAGCCTCGAGCAAATTTTAAAAGTGTATTTCGAAGCACATGATCCGACACAAGTTAATCGACAAGGCAATGACATTGGTACTCAGTACCGGTCGATCATATTAACCCGCGACGAAAAGCAGGAAGTTATCGCTCGCAAAATTATGAATGAATACCAAAACTTGCTACGCGCAGAAAATTACGGTGATATTGCCACAACAATTGAACCTCTGGTCGAGTTTTTTCCGGCAGAAGAATACCATCAGGATTACCTTATAAAAAATCCAAACGGTTATTGTCCGGATCATTCCACTGGCGTCACGTTTGCCTCTACCCGCTCTCATAAAAATGCTATCGATAATTCAACATTAATGACGGGAAAACAAATTGTAGTGATCGAATCTGAAAATTACTGTCCCTATTGCGAAAAATTCAAAGAAACCGTTGCTAAAAATTATCAAGGAAACATTCCCCTGAATTTTCGTCTAGCCAATCAGCTCAACGAACTTACCATAAAAACTGAAACCTGGGCCACGCCAACGGTTATATTTCTGGAAGAAGGCAAAGAAGTGTATGCATTTCGTGGTTACATGCCACCAGAGAGTTTTTACAAAGCACTAGGACTTTTTAAATTGGGTATTAGCGAAGCTTTTAATGTTGCTTTTAACGAAGGTACCGATAGGCCCTTTTGCAAACAGTATGATATTTTTAAAAACACACCTGATGGCGTTTTCGTTGATAAACTAAGTGGGGCTCCCTTGTTTGACACGCGTGATCGGTTTAACTCTGGCACAGGTTGGTTGTCATTTACCAAGCCTATTGAAGGTTCAGTATATGAAAAGGAAGACAATCGCTATGGTCTCAACCGTATTGAAATTCGAGCAACGACATCTGACATTCATCTTGGCCATGTGTTTCACGACGGTCCCAATGGTATGCCACGTTATTGTATTAATGCTACCGTTTTGGAATTCGTACCAAGGCATGAGACTTAAAGAACGGCTAGCCGAAGCATTGCTCATTTAATCTCACAAGCTTATATAACGACGTATCACATTGTGTGAATATTACACAACCTATATACTGAGATACCAGCTACACTTATTGCAAGCCTATAAAAAGAAAGATTATGACGCTTGTAACAGCACCCCAAACAATAAAGAGCAAATACGGTATCACCTTTGTGGATGCCATGCTCAATAGTCTACCTATTGCATCGCATCAACTTTTTGAGCATACATCGCTGACCCCACAAAAATTGCAATCGCCTCATTCCGTTTTCAGTATTGAAACCTTACTGCAAATGGGTCGCAATATCATACGTTATGTAAAGCGACCCAATCCCGGATTGTATGTGGGTCATCACCTCGATATCTCCATGTTGCAAGAACTAGCACTGGTGTTAATCAGCAGTCAGGATATCTGGCAGTCATTTCAATTTGTAGCAGAAAAAATTAACAAAAAATTCTGTCCGCTACAGCTTAATCTCAGTGAGCATCAGGAATACGGTAAAATAGAATTACAACTCGATAACGAACCAGAAAGATTGCATCAGTTTTTTGTTGAAATGAGCTTTTCTTACATAAATAACCTGATTCTATTTTTAAAGTTGCCCAAAGCTTACTTGGTGGAATTTCACTTTAAACATTCGATCGATTTAACCGCATTACAACAGTGTCACATTCAAACGGTACTGAGTTCAAACTCGAATAAAATCTTGATCCCACCACAATTATTACATTTATCGTCGCCACTCGCCGATCGCCATACTTGGAGCTCAGCACAACAACTTTGCAATCCAAAGCACTCATCCACAAAAGCCGAAGAATATTTTCAGGATAAAATTAAATTGCTTTTGAAAGGCTGTGAACAACAGTTACCAACGCTAGACATTGTAGCGGAACAGTTATTTACCACACCATGGACCATCAGTCGCAAGCTCAAAAAAGAAGGCACGTCGTTTCAACTATTGGTCGATGAAATTCGAATTCAGCGGTCATCGCATTTATTGCTCAATTCTGAACTGAAAATTTGTGATATCGCACGACAATTAGGTTACAGCGACGTATCCAGCTTTCGACGCGCATTTAAGCGATGGTTTGGCCAATCACCACGACTGTTTCGCGATCAATATTTTGATAGAAAAGGCGCTCGCCAAAATCTAACTCTACCGACGTAACTTCAGTAGCAAATTACGCGGATTAGGCTCACAAGCTTTAGAAATAAAAACACCCGTATTTACATTACGGATCCGGCGAGTTTAAATCAATAATCGAAAATACTGCACCTTGAGGATCATTTACGACGGCAAAACGGCCGACTTCCGGAATATCCGTCGCTTCAACACACACACTTCCACCCAGCAGCTTCACTTTTTCGCAATGTGCATCGGTATTTTTCACACTGAAATAATTCATCCAATGAGGTGGTACATCCCCCCATTCTTCTGTCATTTGCATCAAGCCGCCGGCCATCGCATCACCATTGAACAACATGGTGTAGTTACCCATCGACATGTTTTCCGCTTTCGCCGTCCAGCCGAACAACTCACAATAAAACTTCTCAGCGGCTTTAGCATCCGATGTCGCCAGTTCGTTCCAACACAACGTACCTGGCTCATTCACCAATTGAGCTCCCTTGTGCTGAAGGCCTTGCCACAAAGCAACTTTGGCACCTTGCGGATCTTGAATTAATGCCATTCGCCCTGCGCCTTCGATGTCGTGTGGCCCCATCAATACTTCCCCACCCAAAACGTTCACTTTTTCCAATATCGGTTCGAGCTGATCAACCGCAACATAGCTTAACCAGTTGGGTGGAATACCTTCTTTTGCTTGCTCTTCCATTAATTGATACATTGCACCAATATCCTTTCCATTGAGCTGCCACATCGTATAAGTGCCGCTAGCTCCCATAGGCATATCATTTGCACTCCACCCCATCAACTCGCCATAAAACGCTTTAGCACCTTGTGTATCACTCGTAGCAAGCTCTGGCCAGCAAAAGGTACCCTGTCGGTATTCGTTACGTTCGCCCACCGTTGTCTCCTTATTCCAACACGTAGAAAACTAAAGTATGGAATAGTCTTGCGGAAATTCAATGACAAAAAGCAACAACTTCGGAGCTTTGCAACAATAGAACAAGTTATCAAATTAAGATAATATGCCGATTAACAACAAGGAATCGAGTCGTACCATTGATTGAAATAAAAGCAAATAACAACAACCAGTACTTACTCATCTGCAGTCACTCAGCGGCGGAAGTTAAAGGCCAGTGGTTTAACCCCAGTTTTTGGAAAGAGCGGTCTGCCATTACAGGCGAATCCAAAGGAAGACACACCACAATCTTTTTTCAAAACAACACGAAAGAATACGTGTTAAGGCATTATTATCGCGGCGGGTTGTATGGAAAAATAAATAAAGACAGCTACTGGTTTTCATCCGTCGAAAACACCCGAGCATTCCGTGAACTTTTGTTGTTACAAAAATTACAAGAGCTGAAGTTGCCAGCACCGATACCAATTGCAGGACGTATTACCCGGTACGGTTTTTTTTATCGCGCTGATTTGATAATCGAAAAAATTCCTCACGCGCAAGATGCCTTCCACCGATTACTGGATGATGCCATGTCAGCCGATCAGTGGTATCACATTGGGCAAACCATTCGCAGCTTTCACGATCATAATATTTACCATTCTGATCTTAATATCCACAATATCATGATCAATAAAACAAAGACCGATAAAACAGAAAACAACAATAATATACTCGACCATGGGCACAAAACTTGGCTTATCGATTTTGATAAATGCGAATTACGAGTAAGCGGTAACGAAAGCTGGAAGACCGCCAACTTGAAACGATTACTGCGCTCTTTACATAAAGAAAAAACAAAACACTCAGCATTCCATTGGCAGGTCGATGATTGGGAACACGTGTTAGAAGGGTATCATCAACCAGCAAGATAACTCTATTGGAGTTCGCTATAAAACACAAACAATACAATACACTGTTTCGAGAACTGGCAACTTTAATAGAGGCAGGCATTACCCCATTAGCTGCCAGTAAAAAGCTGTCTGTGAAAGGAAAAAGCTGGCACCATTTGCAAAAACATCTTAGTTCCGGATCAACACTCAGCGAAGCACTTTGGCAAAGCCAGCTGATCAATCGATTTGAAAGAGAAATATTGAATGTTGCCGAGAGCTCGGGCCGATTGCCGCACGGATTACTCAAAATTGCAGACGCGGTAGATCGTAGGCAAGTACGTACATCGCGATTGAAAACCAAATTATTATTTCCATTTGCAGTACTTACTGTTGCTATCATTGTTCGCACAATTTTCACCGTCTTCCAACAAAAATCTTCTCTTTTTTGGGCGGTTACGGAATCCATGTTTTTATTTTTAATAGCGTTATTCCTTACACGACTACTACTTTGGTTACTACGACAAGATACCCGTTTTTTCTTACAGTTCGCTGGCTTTATTAAACACAGTGATTTTTATCGACGCTTATCGCAACAGGTTATTTTTGAAACGCTGGTTTGGCAGGTGAAATCCGGTATTGATTTTAAAAATGCGTTTCTTCGAATCTCTCGTTTACTCAACCATTCATCAATTAAACGAAAATTAACGAATATTGCTCACAAGTGCGGAACTGGCGCATCGGTAACGCAAAGTATCATTAATGCCGATTTAGCAATTACCAATGATTTTCGCAATATTCTACTAACCGCTGAGCAAAGTGGTCGTTTTTCCGAATCGATAGAGCACTATTTGAAACAGCAGTCGGACCAATTAGAAATAAGCATCAATTCGTGGTTTGATTGGCTGCCACGCATCTATTATGGAATGGTGGTCGTGGTGGCGATTTCCGTGATCTTATAAAAATCGGGCAGCCTGAGCTGCCCACTAACACACCCTCTCACGCTTTTGTCAGGAGGACAAATAAGGGTCAAAACACAAAGTACAAGACCAGTCATCGCACAAACTTTGACTACCAGAAGTCTGTGCAACAACAGCAATGTAGTTATATTACATCTAAGGCCAATAAATCAAGCTTAAATGAGTTAATAATGT
Source organism: Pleionea sp. WD8-19 (assembly GCF_055326765.1). Taxonomy (NCBI): domain Bacteria; kingdom Pseudomonadati; phylum Pseudomonadota; class Gammaproteobacteria; order Oceanospirillales; family Pleioneaceae; genus Pleionea; species Pleionea sp. WD8-19. Next base: position 345,429 of record NZ_JBUZOU010000002.1, read on the forward strand.
AATTATATTACAACACCTCTTGTATTATTAACTATTTTACGGTGCCAAGCCTTGCGCTCTGGTGGATTATCGGTAATGCTTATCTACAACACCTTAAAATATCTCGTTTTTGAATATTTTAATTTTTGCTTTAACTTTCTGATTTTTATCCGATTAATGATCAGGTAATGGACGATCTCTTACAAAAGATGAAGCATATCTCTTATTGTGAAGCTGCGCGCAGTCAACAATAATCAAACAACCATTCTTAGGAGTAGTCATTCATGGACGACAGAAAACAGCTTTTCCAGAAAGTCATTGATGCCTTTAAACGCCATAAATTCAACAAACAAGATGCGCAAGAGTATCTCGACTGGATCAAACTGTTCCTAAGTTATAACCAACTCAAAAACCCAGTTGATCTCGACAATCAGTCGGTGAAAGAGTTTCTCCGTTATTTAAGTGAAGAAAAAGACTTGATGCCCACTCGCCAAAAGCAAGCTTACCTTGCACTCAACTTCTTTTACAACCAGGTGCTTCGACGATCACTGTGGTCATCCATGAGTCTTGGCGATGAAATAGAAACTTCGAACGAACTGGCCTCATTTACCGATCCCCAGCCCATTGATAATGATACCTCTCCGAACTGGATCCAGTATTTACAAGAGCCTTATCATTTAATTGCACAAATAATGTTTCAGTGCGGCTTAAAGCTAGAAGAGGCTTTAAACCTTCGCATGGAAGATATCGAGCTCGCCAAGCGTCAAATTCGAATTCGTGATGCCTTTGGAGATTTTAGCGAGCTACACCTTACCGATAAACTGTACCAACCCTTGGCATTACAGGTAAAAAAATCACTGAACGCTTATCAGCAGGATTTACGTTTGGGCAATGTGGTATACGAAAACCCGAATGCATTTCAACGTAAGCAAGTTACCGACAACCCTCGCTGGTACTTTTTATTTCCTGGAACGCTTCAATTCAATTTGAACACTCAAAAGCGTGTTCGCCGCGCTTTAGAAGCTACCGCAGTCGAACAGGCATTTAGCCAAGCGCGTCAACAAAATACTGAAAAAGTAGCCGATTTAACCGAGCGATTTAAGCGTAATATTGCTTCGTTTTAAAAAATGAGTTGCGGGTTGCGGGTTGCGGGTTGCGGGAAATAATTGAATTTCATTTCATCCAGTCAAGTAGGACGAGTTTTAACCCCGTCCCTAAATCGATTTTCACTCAAAGCTCGTAACTCGACACTGTTTTCTATTTCCTCTTCCGAAATGCCTTTTTACTTTTATATTTATACTGCTTTTTTCGCTGCTTATTTTCAATGGTTCGCTTAAAGTTGCGGGCCGAAGGCGTTAACCCGACCGACTTTTCAATTTCTCTTACTTGTTTCGCTTCCAGCTCCAGCCAGTTACCTCGCCGCAATCCCCGCTCCAAAGGAACTTGCCCATAACGCACGCGGATTAATCGAGAAACCTGACAACCCACGGCTTCCCATAGCCGGCGGACCTCACGATTCCGACCTTCCTTCAATGTGACATGGTACCACTGATTAAAGCCTTCGCCGCCAGAAAAACGAATGCGATCAAAGTTGGCCATACCATCTTCTAAAGCAATGCCGGCTTTTAGCTTTTCGAGGGTGTCTTTCGAGACTTCACCGTTTACGCGCACAGCGTATTCACGCTCAAGTTCGTACCTGGGGTGCATTAATCGATTGGCAAGTTCGCCATCATTGGTAAATAGCAGCAATCCAGCGGTGTTCAGATCAAGTCGTCCGATTGCAATCCAGCGGCCTTTTCCTGGCGAAGGTAACGCATCAAAAACGGTCGAGCGTCCTTCCGGATCTTTACGGGTACACACTTCGCCTTCCGGCTTGTTGTAGGCAATGATTCGACGAACCAATAGTTCCTGTTTTGGAATCGCAATCACGCGACCATCAACACGAATTTTATCGCTTTCTGTTGCACGAGCACCTAACTCTACAATCGAACCATTCACCGATACACGCCCTTCTGCAATCATGGATTCCATTTCGCGACGTGAACCCAGACCAGCGCGGGCCAACAACTTTTGAACTTTTTCAGTAGATTCTGACAATTGACTAACCTTTCAAACTTTTCAGGCTTTATGACCGGCGACTTCATGATCGGAGTCATCGTTTTCCGAAGCTGTACCAGAACTTTCACTGTCGACAATTTCGTTATCTTCAATGTCAGTTACTTGAGCTTCTAACGTAGAGGACTCTTCATGAGCGGTATTTTCTTCATCATAGGAAACAACCTCATCAACAAGAATAGTATCATCGTCATCGGGTTGATAAGCATCATTAAAGACAGTATCGTCAATGACTTCGCCCTCATCTTTACTCAACTCAACGGCTTCGATGAGCTCCTCATCGGTAACAGACTCTTCCGCCAAAGCTTGTTCAAGCGTGAGCTCTTCAGTTTCATCGGTTTTGTTACTCTCTTCAACTTCGGTTGAATCGCTTTGTTCGTCATCAACCTCTGAAATGATGTCTGACTCAGCAGCAAAGTCCCCTGAAGATTGTACTTCAGTTTCTGTTACAGAGGTTTCACTCGAGGAGCTTACTTCCGAAGTGTTGTCTTCCAATTCCAATTCGGCATTGATTTTATCAAGATCTCGAATTTCAGAAAGTGTTGGTAACTCTTCGAGACTTTTTAAATTAAAGTAGTCGAGGAAATCCCGCGTCGTTGCATATAGCGCCGGACGCCCAGGTACATCACGATGGCCCACAACACGAATCCATTCACGCTCAAGCAGCGTTTTAATAATGTGCGAACTCACCGCAACGCCGCGCACTTCTTCAATCTCGGAACGAGTGATGGGTTGCCGGTAAGCAATCAAAGCGAGAGTTTCAAGTAAAGCCCGTGAATAACGTGGTGCTTTTTCTTCCCAGAGACGCGATACCCACTCGGCATAATCCTGCCTGGCTTGATATCGAAAGCCACTGGCCACTTCTTTTAATTCGATCCCTCGACCTTCACAGGCCAACTGCAAGGCTTCGATTGCCTCGCGAAACTCGGCATTCGTCGGCCGTTTATCTTCTTCAAATAACAGCCCCATGCGATCGATGGACATCGGTTTACCGTAAGCCAACATTGCCGCTTCCAGTAAACATTGAAGTTTTTCAGAAGTCATACTGCTCATGCTAAAAGCTCGTCTGTTTCAATTTGTGCGCGAGCGCGAACATGGATGGGTCCATAAGGCTCAGTCTGCACCAGTTCAATCAATTTTTCTTTCGATAATTCCATAATCGATAAAAAGGTGACCACTACCCCCATTCGACCTTCTTCAACCGTAAATAACGTAACAAAGTCAGTAAAGGAATCCGATGACAAAATCGCCAATACGTTGGTCATTTTTTCGCGCACTGATAAAATTTCGCGTTCTATATGGTGGTGTGTGAACATATCCGCTCGCTTTAATACATCGCGGAAAGCCAGCAAAATTTCTTTCAAATCGACTTCGGGCTGTGGTCTCACCAGGTTAAGTTCTGGGGGTTCTGCCGATACCGGGAAAATTTCTCGAGCAATACGAGGCATCTCGTCGATATCTTCAGCTGCTTTTTTGAAGCGTTCATATTCCTGCAAACGACGGATCAGATCCATGCGTGGATCTTCTTCATCTTCTTCTTCCGATTTCGGGCGAGGTAATAAAACGCGACTTTTTATTTCACAAAGTACAGAAGCCATCACCAGGTACTCTGCAGCCAACTCCAAGTTGAGGTTCTTCATCAACTCAACGTATTCCATATACTGCTCGGTAATATCAGCAATCGGAATGTTGGTAATATCGAGATTTTGTCGACGGATCAAATACAACAATAGATCGAGCGGGCCTTCGAAGGCTTCTAAAAAAACCTCCAACGCATCCGGTGGTATATACAGATCTTTCGGCATTTCCTTGACCGGTTCACCATTAACCAAAGCAAATGACATCTCTTCCTGAACCGGTTGTTGAGCAGGATCCAATACAGATTGACCTTTCTGTTCTTCAGAAAGGTTTTCTGGATTCGCCTGACCTGTTGTCTCAGAGTTCTCCGTAGCTTTAGAGCTCTCCGCAACTTCATTGGTATCTGAAGCTTCAGAGTTCTCGGACTCTAGACTCTCGTGCTCGCTCATTTAAAGTTACTACCTGCTGTCGCTTCTCAACGAGTTGTTCCAATTTTAAGTTCAACCCAAAGTAATTAACGATAATTCAATCCCATCGCCTGACGCACATCGTCCATGGTTTCACGCGCAACCGTACGGGCACGCTCACTGCCTTCATTCACAATGTTTTTTACGAGCTCAGGGTTTTCAACATACTCTTGCGCATTATCACGAAACACTTGTTGCTCTTTAAGTACGCAATCAATGACCGGTTGTTTACACTCAATACAACCGATACCGGCCGTTGTACAGCCTTTTTTCACCCACTGTTGCACTTCATCGTTACTGTAAACTTTGTGGAATTCCCACACCGGGCATTTTTCCGGATCACCGGGGTCGTTTCGTCTTACACGGGCTGGGTCGGTCGGCATGGTACGAATTTTCTTTTCCACCGACTCGGGCTCTTCACGCAATGTGATGGTGTTATTGTAAGACTTGGACATTTTTTGCCCGTCCAAACCCGGCATTTTCGAGACAGGTGTTAACATCGCTTGCGGTTCGGGTAATATGACTTTTCCACCACCTTCAAGGTAACCATAGAGACGTTCTTTATCACCAATACTGATAGACGCATGTCCTTCGAGCAGCGCCCGTGCTGTTGCAAGTGCTTCGTCATCACCTTCTTCCTGAAAGCGTTTGCGTAAACTGTTGTACAGCTTAGCGTTCTTTTTACCTAACTTTTTAATGGCAACTTCGGCTTTATCTTCAAAGCCCGGCTCGCGCCCGTATATATGGTTAAAACGACGCGCAATTTCTCGCGCCAGTTCAATATGGGGCACCTGATCAGCGCCTACCGGCACCAAGCCCGACTTGTAAACCAAAATATCGGCAGTTTGCAGCAACGGATAGCCCAAAAAGCCATAAGTGGACAAATCTTTCTCTTTCAGTTTTTCTTGCTGCTCTTTATAGGTTGGTTGACGTTCCAACCAGCCCATGGGCGTGATCATCGATAACAATAGGTGCAACTCTGCGTGCTCGGGTACTTTAGACTGTATAAAGATCGTAGAAGAGCCGGGATTAATGCCCGCTGCCAGCCAATCGATCACCATGTCCCAGACACTGGGCTCAATAATGGAAGGATCATCATAATGAGTAGTCAGTGCGTGCCAATCAACGGCACAGAAAAAACATTCGTATTCGTGCTGCAACTGGATCCAGTTTTTTAAGACTCCATGGTAATGACCTAAATGCAATTTTCCTGACGGCCGCATCCCAGAAAGGATACGCTTATGCTGTAAAGCCACCGAACTCAAAATGTTTCCCCTTAAACCTTAAATTAGTCGTTCTGTCTATTTCTAATCGAACCGAGCATTATACAGACAGTGGTGGTATTTGGTAACAGATTAATGGCAGCGTTAGTGTACAAAAAACATGCGCTCGTTAGGTCTATACGCACTATTCAACGGCAAAAAGTTCGGGCTGACCGGCACCTTCTCGCAGGATAACCGGTGTACCCTCGGTCAAGTCGACGACGGTCGTTGCCTGATCACCGCAATAACCACCATTAATAACCAAGTCCAATTGACTGCCATAGGTTTCATTAATGTAATACGGATCGAATGGCTGCTCTTCCGCACCAGGAAAAATCAAACTGGAAGACATAATAGGCTCACTCAGTGCGTCGAGAAGCGCCAAAGCAATGGGGTTGTTAGGCACTCGAATACCGATGGTTTTTCGTTTAGGATGCATCAGACGTTTCGGCACTTCTCCAGTAGCTCTTAAAATGAAGGTGTAAGGGCCGGGCGTAAAATTTTTCAGTAATCGAAAGGTAGCATTATCGACCCGAGCATAGGTTGCCAGTTCCGATAAGTCCCGACACACCAAAGTAAAATTGTGGTTTTTATCCAACTGCCGTAATCGACGAATGCGATCCAAAGCCGCTTTATCACCAATTTGACACCCTAACGCATACCCGGAATCGGTGGGATAAACCATTAAGCCGCCTTTTTGCACTAAAGCAACCGCCTGGTTGATCAAACGAGGTTGCGGATTGTCGGGATGAATTTCTAGGTATTGCGCCATGATCCTCTCTCTTTTTATATTTATGCGCTGCTTTTAGCCGTTATTGTGCTTTTAAACTCCAACTTTTATCCCGATTTAGCCTCTTGCCAAAGCTCCCAAACCGGAGTGATGGCTTTAGGCAGTGGTGGAAAATACCCTGGTTTTACCCAACGCCATTCCGGATTATGAAAATCGGAACCTTGCGATGCCAGCAATTTTAATGATAGCGCCTTATCCAATAGCCAACGAGTTAATTGCGTATCGCAGTTGGGGTAAGACAATTCTATCGCCTGTCCGCCTATCTGAGAAAAATCCTCCAATAAAGCAGACAGTTGCTTACGAGATAATTGATAACGGCCTGGATGTGCAATAACCGCTACCCCTCCCGCTGCAAGAATAACCGCTACTGCCTCTTCTATGGATGGCCATTGCATGGGAATATAAGCACGTGATTTTCGGCCGATGTAGCGTTTAAAAGCACGATTGGCATCGGGAACGTGACCTAACGCCACTAAGATTTGCGATAAGTGAGTGCGTGTTACGGCTTCAGCGCTAAGCTGTTCGACTTTTTGTAATACGCCCGCCAACCCTAATGACTCCAGCTTTGCCCCATATTCCCGTAATCGCTCTTGTCGCCTTTGCTGTTGACGCTCAACAAATTGATTCAGTTGCAAATTCTCAATATTCAGATTTAATCCAACAATGTGAATTTCACGATTGATGTAACTGCAGGAAATCTCAATGCCGGGTATCACGCGACATGGCAATGCATTTTCCGTCGACTCTATCTGGTGATGAATACCAATAGAATCGTGATCGGTAATCGCCAGCGTTTCCACGCCATGCGCGGTAACATGCTGCAATAACTCAGGCAACGCCAAGCTACCATCAGAAAAACTCGAATGGCAATGGAGATCAATGGCGTGCTTAATGGCTGTGTGCATCAGATAATGGGTCTAGCTTTCAACGAGCGTGCAAAGTATCATTATCGACTGTTTTGATTCAAGGCAGAAGCCTATTTAGCCAAAATTATGAAATTACTCTTCGACTTTCTTCCACTGCTTGGATTTTTTATTGGTTACTATGTGTTCGACATTTATGTCGCAACCGGTATTTTAATGGCCGCCTCATTCCTCCAGACATTCGGTCATTGGATGATGAAAAAGTCCTTTGAAAAAATGCACCTGTTTACCTTTGGGCTCGCATTGGTCTTCGGTAGCCTTACTCTGTTTTTACGTGATGACAGTTTTATTAAAATTAAAGTCACCATTTTTATGTGGTTGCTCACTGCGGTATTCCTGTTTCGGCAATGGGTGCAAAAACGCATCACCTTAAAAGATTTACTCGAAGGTGTTTCAGGCGAATCGTTTGGTGTTACAGACACACTCTGGAAAAAACTCAACATGGCATGGGCAACAACGGCTTTCCTGGTAGGGTTGTTAAATCTGTGGGTCGCCTTTAACTTTTCTCAAGAATTTTGGGTCAACTTTAAAGTATGGGGCATTACCGTTATTCAATTAACGTTGATGATCATCACGTTTGTGTTTCTATTCAAGTTTATGCCCGAAGACAAAAAGAAAGCCTGGAGCGAGTCACAACCTGAAGAAAATGATTAGAGGACAACACATAACCATGTGGTACGCCATTATCTCTCAAGACATCGAAAACAGTTTGCCAAAACGCAAACTAGCACGCGCCGATCACTTGGCGCGATTGCAGCAGCTGAAAGATCAAGGGCGACTGTTTGTGGCCGGTCCCCACCCAGCAGTCGACAACGAAGACCCTGCCGAAGCTGGCTTTACCGGAAGCCTAGTGATTGCCGAATTCGGATCGTTAGCCGAAGCACAACAATGGGCCGATGCCGATCCTTACGTTTCTGCCGGTGTTTATCAAAACGTCGTCGTTAAACCCTTTAAAAAGGTATTACCTTAATGGATAACGCACACCGTATTATTGAAATGAAACAGCGCTTGCAAGCCGAATTAAACCCAACGCGTTTGGAAGTAATCGACGACAGCCACCTTCATGCTGGTCATGCCGGAGCAAAAAGCGGCAAAGGCCATTTTACAGTCATCATTCAAAGCGAAGCGTTTAATGACAAACGTCCCATTCAATGTCATCAGTTAGTCTACAGAGCGCTCGGAGATATGATGGAAACCGATATCCACGCTTTAAGTATTAAGATCCCTTAATTGCGGTTATCCAAGGCTTCACTTTCGTAAAGTGGGTTAACTACAACGTAACCCACCTCCACCTCTTTCTCCATCCTAGACAAATTTTTTATACTAACGCATTCGAATAGCAACAGCAGCGCGCAATCGCTGCGATCCAAATTGCGACATTTTCGCAAAGTCATCGCGAGCAATCGGGATGTGTTGGCAATCAATGGGTAATTGACTTTTTTCATCACGATCGGGATCGTGAACATACAAACATTGTTGATCGATTCCAGTCACCACAACCCAGTGCGGCGCTTTTTTTCCATCAAGTCGATAAGTGCTAATTAAAATCAAAACTCGATAATTTTGTTGCAACCAAAATTCAACATGTTGTTGCGTTACCTCCTGGTATTGCACTTCTATACCATACTCCGCACAATCATGCACAAACTGCTCATGCACTCGGATCATGATCTGCTTTTTTACTTCGGTTCGAACACCCTCAATAAATAAAGGTCGTTCGGTATTTATTTGAACCACAGCTTCAAAATTTCTCCGCTGTGCGGCAAGCGCAAGACCAAGAGGATGACAACCTCCTAGCCCAGTCGTCATAAAAATAGTCGTGGCTTCACGCCAAATATTCAATTCCAGAATTTGAGTGCATTGGATGGATTCATCAAGACTGGCCATGGCCATCAATAAAGAAGCCGGTCCACAGGTAAATTCTGTACTTTGTTGAAACCAAGGGACCGCTAACGCAAGTCCATCGGCGTGACGGTGACGTATTTTTTTTTGCATTCGCAACGCTTCGCTGTGATCTTCGTAGTAGTCACTGTACGCACCAAATACCCGATAACCTTGCGATTGATATAACGCGATGGCCGCTTGATTATTGCGACTGACTTCCAGCCGCATATAAAGACGTAAAGCTTTTTCTGCTACATTTTCCAGTTCATTTAACAAAGCAACGGCTACACCGCGCCCACGAGCTTCAGAGATTACTGCCAGTGAATAAAGACGCGCTAAACGAGTACCTCGATGCAACCAAATAAGACCATAACCCAAAATTCGAAACTCGGCATCTTCGTCTTCACACTCAGCAACCCATAAAGCACTGTGTTCCGATTGGATGTAATTCCGAAGGCTGCGTTTATTTAGCCGGTCAATATCAAAACAGCGTAGCTCGATTTTATACAGCTCTTTAAGATCGGATAAGACTGCTTTTCTTAATCGATAACCGACAAGGTGATCGTTCATATTAATCTAGCCACTGAACATGAGTACTGAAAGTAACTTAGGAAAGCGATTCAAAAAGTGTAAATGGCCCGGACGCCAGTTCCAAGTCTCAAAGGATGGATTAAGGGCGACTTTTTGCATCACTTTCATGAGTTTCAAACCTAAAATTTAATCAAGAATTTTTGGTGAAATATTGCGTCACTCTAGAAACGCATTGCCAGGTTTTAAAGAGTACCGATTGTTGCCATATCACATCTTCCGGGCAAAAATGCCGTAACAAGCTCTCTCGATGTATTTGATAGTTACGGTCATCAAACTTTGGCGTTTTATTTTTCCAAAACAGATGATCCTGCAATATCACGTCAAATAAATTCGATGTACCCAAAGTACCAAACTCAAGCGTGATAAAACAACCACGCTCTTCCATGAGTGAATGCCATCGATAATCCAAAAGCCCTGCTTTGCTTACGGAGAAAGACAGTCCCAGTTCGGTTTCTGCGACCGCACTTCCAAATAACTTGCGTGAGTAATGTGAGGCAGCTGAACTCCCCAGGTGATCCGAAATCAATTCACCAAACGCGAAAGGGCCTAATCCGGTGTGAATATCCAACACCACGAGTTCACGCTCATTTAACTGCCATTGAGCAATGATTTTATCGAGCACACGACTGGCAAAGGATGGCCGACGACCACCATAAAAAGGCGCCCAGTTGTGATCGTATTGTCCACCACTATAGAGTCGATCGAACTCAGACTGCCCCAATTTATTGGCCAACTCTAATAATTGTCGATTACGCTCTTTAAAACTTGTTTGCTGCAATATAGTAAGAAGTTCAGGGTAGTGCTTGTTTGGTAAAGGTAGCTGATTGAAGTCGATAAAATTTCTGTTCAAATCAATACCTTCCTGATCACAACGGCGCGCCCACTTCATTCCCCAAGGATTCAGCGCATGGATCATTAACATCGCACTACCGTCAGGTAGAAACCAGTCGCCTGACATTAGCGTTTGCAAAATAAAACTTTGTGCAGCACTACCCGCATATCCTTCAACACCGTGTGTACCGCTAATGATCACCAACACTTTTTCGGATTGATGATCACCAAACCAATGCGCATCAATATAACAATCCGGTTGTTCCGGTAGCGAACAACTGAAATTACGTTTTTGCAATTGGTTTATCGCTTCACTTTGGTTAAGAAATAATTCTCGACTGTCATTGTAAGAGTGGGAAAACCAATCACCACAGAAAGCGGCATCCAGTCGGAGTTGTTTGAATAAACTCATCGTATTATCGCCCACGTGCTTCCAGGCGACGCAAAAACTCGCCCATCACCTGCATATAGAGCTCATCACCGAGATAAACATCTTCGACACCGTGATCAATGCTTGGGTTATCATTCACTTCCAGCACATAAGCTCGCCCATCGACTTCTTTAATATCGATACCGTATAATCCTTCACCCACTACCGCAGCGGCTTTGAGAGCAGCTTTAAGTACCGCTTTAGGTAACTCAAAGGTCGGAAATGTATCGAAGTCGCCAGAGAAGTTTCGTTTTGACTCGTGGTTATAGATCTGCCAGTGATTGCGTGCCATGTAATAACGACACGCGTAGAGTGCACGACCATTAAGCACACCGACTCGCCAGTCGTAATTGGTAAACATATACTCTTGCGCCAAAACCAACGCCGACTCATTTAATAATCGAGTCAGTGTAGTTTTTAGCGAAACTCTATCACTTACTTTGTAAACGCCCCGCGAAAACGATCCTTCCGGCATTTTAAGTACCAGCGGATAACCAAGCGTACTTTCTAAATGCTCCAGTGTTTGCAAATGGTCATCACTGATAAATTCAGTGGTTAAGCTGGGCACATTTTGATAATTAAAAGCATCGTGTAAAAATACTTTATTACAGCACCGTAAAATGGAATTAGGATCATCCATTACCATCAACCCTTGCTGTTCAGCGCTGCGCGCCAAATGAAAGGTATGATGATCAATGGCCGTGGTTTCACGAATAAATAAGCCATCAAACTGATTTAAAGTGTGCAACTCAGAAGCCATTACTCGAGTCACACGCAAGCCAAGCTTTTCACCGGCTTTCACAAATCGAGACAGCGCACTTCGATTACTCGGTGGCACTTTTTCTTCTGGATTAACCAACATGGCAATATCCCAACGATATTGCTTATTCGCTCCGCTTTTTCGCCAGCGAATACTGGAGTGTTCTTTTAATATTGACTGGCAAAAGTCCTGCTCACTCGCGCTGAGATCCGCCAAACGGCAAAGAGTTACAGCAAGTCGCGCACCTCCGGAGTCCGTTACCGCAGTGACTCGCAGCAAAGGTGCCGGAAAAGTCGCAAATACTTTAGTTGCCAGCTTTTTAAAACGCTCTTCCGCTATTTCTCCCATACAAATAAATTGCGTTCCAAAATCGGCTTCGGAACTTTGGTATTTTTCCAACTCATTGCCATCTACCCACAGACTACCACCACTTTCACGCAATGCGTTAATTTCTCGCACACTTGGCAAGACTTGATGGCGACGTGCTTCAGCTAACAGTGAACAATAATAGCCCTCACTCAGGTAACGCCCAGTATCGCATAAATTAATAATGCGCATTTTGGATTCACCCAGCTTTGGATAGTCGTGTAAGTACGTTTTAAAACTGATGCTATTAGGAGGCATTTGAACTAACAATGCATCGTCATCCACCACAAACAAAGTCGTCAACATAGTGAGTAACCTTGGTTGCCAAAACTGGAGGCGTGCAGACTATCGAACATGGAAAAAATCCTGAGTAAAAAGTGAGATCTATTTCTTAGGTTGCCTTATACCGATTTAGTATGCGCTCGGCTAATCATATTTTTTACTGCTTACGAGTATTTATTTAGGTTTATTTGGGATGCGTTTATGCCCTTTGTATGAGGGTAGACCATAGGAACCTAACGTCAACGATATCGTTTTTCTTATTTTGGTAATTCACTGTGCCTTTAGCGCACTATCCCCTTCGAAGTATCAGTGTTGTTTGAGTATGGTGAAAGCTAGCAATCAGCTTGTATAAGAGAGTTGCCCGCCCCTAATACTTAGGGCAAACCGCTTTAGGGTAAACGCCTTTAGAATTAAATGGCTAACAAGCTGACCTTTCAAAACAAACGACCACAAAAGCCGTTAATCGAATTAAGCGTATATCAATACATTTCGACAGGTAACTTGTTCAAAAATAAAGCACTCTAACCTTTCTTAAGGAAAACTTAACGATATCTTAAGCTCAAAATTAAGATTCAATCACTCTAATTCGCTACCCTAGTGTCAGCAGCCATTGCGACTCTTATATTTTTTGCTGCATTTTCAGCCAATTAAATGAACACCCTAGATGGGCCTTGTTTTCAGGAGTCAGACTTAATGAAGACTTGTATGATAGAACAGACACTCGAGTTATTCTTTCTTTGTTTTGTTTTCCAGTTTTTTTAACGCAGACTCCGTAACGAAATCGTAGTGACTTATCACGCACAGGCAAAGTGTCTTATCGCCATGTTGAGATATCCAAAAACTCAAACTCGGGATTTTTCAGGCCAAACCTATGAAGCGATGTCGATCAGTGATTTTGCTGCTCCAAAACACATCAATCAAATACAAAGTGCTTACTCCGATATTCAACGCAAGTCATTGAATGCGAGATAACCACACTCGAAACACCTTTTAAATATTTAAACCGGGGAGATTCTTTATGAAATATATTATAAAGGCGGGACTTATCCTGCTCACTTTTTTCAGTTATGCGCACGCATCACAAGTAATGGGGCATATCGCAACACCCGCTTCAACTTTTTCCAATAACTACGTCATTAAAGGTTGGGCATGTCAAAGAGGATACAGTCATTCCATCGATGTTCATGTTTATGTCGGAGGCGACTCCGTCCGAGGACAATTCTTCAAAGCGACCACAGCCAATCTGGCGTCGGAACCTGCGGTAGCAGAAGTATGTGAGTCGACCGGCAGAACGTATCGATATTCTATTCCAGTAAGCTATTCAGACGCGAATAAACATAAAGGAAAAAAGATTTACATACACGGTATTTCAAAAACGGGCACCAGTAATTTATTGCTTAATCATTCTGGAAAGTTTGTCATTCCGACACCACCGACTTCTAAAGTGATTGGGCACATTGACCACATTAAACTTGAGAATGGTGTTTACAAAATTAAAGGATGGAGTTGCCAGATCGGTAACGAAAACTCCAACAGTGTCCACGTATACGTTGGTGGACAAGCGGGTGTTGGTGAGTTCTTTCGATCACATTCAGCGAATATACATGCGGAACAAGCCGTAGCCAACGTTTGCTATACTCAAAGTCGAAATCATCGGTTTGTCATTCCTATTGCAGCAAAAGACATCATCGAGCATGCAGGAAAAAAAATCTATATCCACGGCATTTCACTCAATAATACATCCAACTTGCTGATCGGCAATTCTGGTAAATTTAATTTTCCCAACCAAGCAAAGCTGAGTGACTTTCTAAGTTACCGAGGTCTTGGCGATCTTAATATTCCAAAAAACTTGTCTATCACAATAAACCAATCGGCTTCTTTTGGTAAACTTCACCTCGAAGGTGAACTGCACTGCCCAACCAGGGGAAATTATGAGCTAAAAACGGATGGCATTTTAATTCATGGGCCTGATGCAAAGCTGAGTTGTGGTACACCAACTCAACCTGTGACTGGAAAAATTATTTTTACACTTAAAAGAAACCGCCCATTTAGCACTATGGGTTCGAAAGGAATTATTGCATGGGATGGCGGAGTGCTATCACTTTTTGGAAAAGGAGGAAAAAATGGGTATGTCAAGTTAAGTCAAACCGCATTAGCTGGCCAGAATAAAATTAATTTATCCAAAGCAGTTGGATGGAGTGTAGGAGATAACATCGTTATCGCTTCAAGTGATTTCAACCCTCATCATGCAGAAAAACGCACAATAAAATCGATTTCATCCGACAAAAAATCCATCGTTCTTAATCAACCATTAGATTATCGTCATTGGGGTAATACAGAAACTTTTTCAAATGGCCAAGGCCTTACATGGACATTGGACGAACGCGCTGAAGTGGTTAATTTGACAAGGCATATTAAGATTCAGTCCGCTAATGATGAGTACACTCAACGAACAAACCCTATGGGTGCGCATGTTATGTTAGCCGGGAGCCGCAATAGTAAGGCATACATTGATAACGTAGAGTTCTATCGCGTAGGCCAAATGGAAAAAATGGGCCGTTATCCATTTCATTGGCATAAACAAGGAAGCGCACTAGGTCAGTACATTAAAAACTCAAGTATTCACGATTCCTACAATCGATGCATTACCGTACACAGTACAAACGGTGTACGGATAGAAAACAATACGTGTTACAACCATTATGGGCACGGTTACTTTTTCGAAGAAGGCAACGAAACGGGCAACCGTTTGTTCGGAAATATCGGAATTCTTTCGAAAAAAGTGCCTACAAATAGCCAGATCTTAGTGAGTGACAGTGTCGGCGACGTTTTTCGTTACGACGCACCGGCAACCTATTGGATTTCACACCCCAGCAATTATATCGAAGGTAATATTGCAGCGGGCTCAGAAGGAACCGGATTCTGGATGTCGTTTCGAAAAAATGTTGGTAGCGAAACGCCACTGACCGCGAAAACATTCGCGTTTAATGATAATGTTGCTCACTCGAGTGTTGTTGGAATCACGCACGATGGAGCAGCCGATGGCAAGCTGATGAATAACCCTCTCAATGGGTCCGACCGTGAGCTGGTCAGTGCTCACTACGATCCGTCTACCGCACCAATATTTAATAACTTAGTTGCTTACAAAAATACAAACTCGGGGATTTACTATCGCGGCTCAAGGGCTACTTACATTAATACCATTTTAGCCGACAATGGTGCATCGGCTTTTTTTGCTTTCGATCAGGAGTTGATCGACTCGTTAATTGTCGGGTTAAGCAGCAACCAGCAACAAGATGAAATTGATTACTACGAAAGAAAATCTAATTGGCACGGCCGACAGTCTGGTGTTCGTGTGTATGATGGTCCGTTTTACTTAGACAACGTACATTTTGCAAACTTTCCCACCCGTTCGGTTTTAACGACAAACGGAAAAAACATTACACCCACAGCGATCATACTCATGGGCGGTGCGGGACGCTACGTAAACGTTAGCCAAAACTTAAGCTTTTCTCCTTCGGCTCCAAAATATAAATTAGACTTAGCTTATGGGCCAAACAGTCAATTTAGTAAAAATTGGATTGACGATTATGCTGCAGCAATTTTAGATAAAGATGGAAGTTTAACCGGACGAGCCAATTGGCTTGCCAGACCCACTCATCAAATGAACGAAGAAAGTAATTGTGTACCTGGTCGACAAGATCGAGGTGAGCATTCAATCACTTTATGTCCTCACTCAATCAGTCATCTTAGACTTTTTGACAAAGGAACGCCTGAAGGTAATGCCATACCATTCAACGTACGTCGAGAATATGTGGGAAATAATGGTGAATCCAATGCTTATAGCTTCGGAAGTCATGCGAACAATGAGCGACCGGATTATAACAATAAATTCTCAATGATCATGAATGGAAATTACGAGTATTATGTCACCGACTTAAAGCCGAACAACCTCTATGAATTAAACTTTTCGTCTGACAACGTTAACGACTTGTCTCCAATCATCATTTTTGAAAGTGTCGGCTCAAGGTGTAAAGTAGCCGGAGCTACTCGTGCATTTTCTTTTGACCACCTGAAGATAAGCAATAACGCAAGTTTCTTTAATTTTGCTGGTGACTTGCATGTAAAACTCAAAGCAACCCAAGAGATGACTAAAATGCGACACGATGTACCACGAGGACGCGGCCGATTTTTTATAACTTGTCATTAACGATTTAGAGTTCTAATTTTCAAATTAAAATCAATAAACTCAATTAAACACTTCAAGGCGTCAAAGCACATTGCGCCTTGAGGTTTTTGGCAATTTAAATTGCCCATCGATTTATCGGATTCTAATCTTCGATTTCTTAATTAACTCTTAATCTGCATACTTTTTACTCGAAACTGATAAACCTTAATCTTCAGAAGTTTTTCTTAAGAAAATCTTAATTCGAATTTCATTTTTTATTTCTCATTTCAATAAACAATGCCTAAGCTCGTTAAAAATTTAATTCAACGACGAGTGTAACAATCAAAACATGAATAACGAATTCTCTTAAGGAGATAATCATTATGTTTAATCAATCAAGTCCGCAAAAGAGGTTGCTCATTACAGGGTTTGTCAGCACTCTCTTACTTCTTGCAAATCAAAGTATTGCCAAAAATAGTAACTCTAGCACGAGCGAACTTAAGTCACCTGGAATATCAACGGTTGAAGCCGAACCTTGCCCTATCATGCAGTCGCCAAAGCAAAATAGAAACAACACTAAAATCATTGGTCCGATTGACGACTGTGGTGGCGGTGGCGGCCCAACCAGCAAGCCATCACGACCCGCGTCTATTGATTATATTCCTTATACGAACGGAACCAGTGTTAAAGTATCTTGGGGTGCTAGTAACGGTTATGGTTATCCTGTTGAATACCGCCTCTATCGCAAAAGAAATAATGGTTCATGGAGTCAAATTTATCGTGGGTACAGTCTCAGCAGAACGATTACTGAAAATGAGAAAAACTTACTTACTTTTTATGTCGTTGGGTGCAACTCTTTAGGCTGTAGTAGCGGCCGTTACGGTCCCAAGATGGCGGTAAATCCGAAACCTAGTGTAAACTTGTACACTCAATATCCATTTTTACACGATATTGATAGCAAAAACGCGACTCACCAATCCACTGCAAAAAGTTTCAAAACTTTAATGCAAAGGGAAGCTGTACCTGGAAAAATCACTACCCGAACTGTAGGACAAGCGGAGGAAAACCGATTTTATTTAGGAGATGGATACGATTTAATACGAGGAAGTATTAAACAGCTGTGTTTAAATGTTAATCATCCAGACTTTAAGATCACCAAATCAACTCCTTTTCAACCATCCGAGTTTGATATCGATTATGTAGCTGATAATCGCCATTTAGCTGAACTCTTAGATATCACTGCAGCTGGGAAAATCGGATTTGATATTGATGACTTAAACCTTGGTATTTCAGGAGAAAAAAGCCGCTATGTAAAATCAATAACTGACGAGACTCATGTTCGAATCGCTGTAAAGTGGGTTAAGCGTAAAGAGCATTGGAAACTAAATACGCCAATCGATCCTCTTTATCCTGAAATTTCCTCACAAATTCTGTCGCCAAATGATTTCAGTGCAAAAGTCGACTTTCGTGATCGATGTGGTGACAACTACATTAATAGTGCAAACTTGGGTGCCGCGTTGTATTTAGTATTTTCTTTTGATGCAAAAAAGTATGAGTTCTATGAGCGTGACTCGAAACAAACTCAGCTAGAGTCAGCATTAAAGAATGTGTTCCATGCATCTGGTGCCCGAAACGTTGACTCCACAACAAGACAATTAATCGAACAACTCAATGTTAAAATACATGCGGATCAAATTGGTGGGCCTGACAGCCTAGCTTCAAATATAACACCCGCTAACTTTGATGCAAAAGTCAACGAGTTTTTACAAGGCATCAACTCGAGTAACTGGGCAGCGGTTGAATTTTCTACAAATGAGTACCAGCGTCCCTTGATCTACCGAGACTATACACATGCTCAAATTTTCGCTGACTACTCGACACCTTTTGCTTTCGCCAGACGCTGGCTCGATTTAACGGTTCAGCATCGAGAACGGTGCGGCGTTTGGAGTGAATATGGCAAGCCAACACCAGCTGTTTGCGGTACTTCAGAAGCCGAGCTAGGTATAATTTTAGACTACTGCAGAAGAACGCTCGACTGGGAACATTGTAAACACCCTTCTTCATTTGTTACTTTCGACGATAAATCGCCTACAGGAAAAGGAACGAATGTTTATGGGTGGCTCTCTAGTAATGTTAAAAAATTACAAGAAGACAATGTTAGTCAATATTATCCCCACCATATACATGACGGTACGTTAGCTGTACTCGATGATACCTGCCTAAGTCATAACCAGTGCTTTATCAACAAATTTAAAGGGGCTGGCATAGGTATAGGAAAAGGGTTTACAGTTAAAGTGCTCGAATACGACAACCCTAGAGGTAACGATCCTGTATATAACTTACTAAATGGCTATTGTGCGCGAACCGAGGCGACTTTAAAAACGGCAGGCTGGCTAGGCGATACTACTGCAGACTTTAAGTACACCATGAAAGTAGAAGGACTCTGCCCAGAATCTGAAGACTTTGTGGTTATCCCTTAAACGATAACAAGCGGGTTGCTATACAACCCGCCGATCTATCTAATTTTTCGATACAAGTATCAGCAGGTCTCTCCTTGATTCCCGTTCGTTTTACTTCACCCAAATAATTGACCTTAAACAATCACTGGTCAACAAATCTCACATTTGAGTTTCCCCATCAAACTTCCGTTGCCTTTCATTGAACTGTAAAGTATTACCATTGGCAGAGCCGTTAAAATAAATATACTAATGCAATCGAGTATTCCAACAACCACAATGATAAGCAGGTATGACTCAATTTAAAATTTCAAATGTCTTGATAGACCCTCAATTTGGTACGTTAAAAAGAGGAGATAAAATAGCGACTCTTGAGCCCAGAGTCTTAGCTGTGCTGCTTATATTAATTGATAGAGCGGGACAGTTGGTTACTCGTGATGAAATATTCAAAGAAGTCTGGAATGATCGGGCAGTAAGCGACAGTTCGTTAAATCGCAATATTGCAATTTTAAGGAAAAACTTTGAAAGCTTTGGCATTAAAAACTGTATTAGAACAATTCCCAAAAAAGGGTATATATTAAAAGAGTTACCAAATACAATTGTTGAAACGACCACTAATTCACCAAAAAGTGAATCCAATAAAGGTGTTGCGGTTATATCCAATAAAGCATTACCCGCTGCATTACTTTCAATATTTACTTGTGGTTTAGCTTACTTTTTTGCAAGTTTTCACACCACAACCAGCACAACGAACAACTTAAAAACTTACCAAAATATTCCTATCGATAAAAACAAACTCATTTTAAACCAGCAAATTGTGCTTTCTCCTCCAGAACAATTAAAAGCTTTTTGTCTGGATGGCCAAGATGACTTCATTGAAGTTCAACCAACACCGATCTTAGATATTGGAACTGGTGATTTTACTATCAGTGCATGGTTGAAAACGCGCTCGCTTGATACTGTTGTACTTTTAGACAAACGAGAAGAACACCGAGCCGGTAATGTACGAGGATATAACATTCACCTCCATAAAGGCTTTATTGGATTTCAACTCGCTGACGGCAAAGGCAGTTGGCATTGTTCGGTTGATGACTCTAAGTCATCTTGTACCAACTATATTAGTCATGCATTTGTAGCTGATGGACAATGGCATTTCATCAATATAGTAGTCGATAGAGACGATCGCTTTGGTATTAACTTGTATGTAGATGGAGAATTCAAAGAAAGTTTGAGCCCGAACATTCGAACCGGTTCGTTAGCAAATAATGCACCATTTCGAATTGGAAGCCGCTCTTCTTCTATATCAGGCTTATTTCCAGGCGATATCGGTGAAATAATCATTCACCATCATCAAATCAGCGAGCAAGAGGTGCAATACTGGTTTAATCGAGGTGTGAAAAGAAACTGCGATAAACCACAGTTTTTAGTTGAAAATTAATTGCGTGCTAAAAAAGCAATGCAGTCAAATGAACCTATTAGTATGTGCTTTGCACTTAAACTATAAAGCGTCAGTTCTTATTTAAGCCAGTAATTACGCTCCCTATACACTCATTTCAAATACAAAAAAAAGTGCCATAATAAGGTAACTGCCAAAGAGATGAGGCCTCAATGAATTCAGCCTTATAAATGCCAGACATACAACTCAAATCTAAACCAATGCACTTTTTAAAATCATGGTTTCTATTGGGAAGCCTAGCTATTTTCACCGTTGTAAGTACTAGCCAAGATCAGCTAAATGAACCTGGCAATGATGAGCTAATGTCGTTAAGCATTAAAGAGCTTCAACACATTCCAATAGGTAAGCCTTTGAAAGGCGGTAGTATTTTTCAATCAAAATCAAATAAAACGTCTAAAAATTCAATTAACATTGGTATTATCATTCCCGCAAGTGTTATGCCTGAATACGCCGCAGAGCTTTCAGCTGCCGCCGATTTTGCTGCGGATAAAATTAACAAATCAGGCGGTATAAATGGTCGTCCATTAGCAATATTGCGAGCCGATGATGCCCATATTCCGGAACAAGCAACTCGGCTCGCAAAAACACTGATTCATCAATATGGTGTTAAAGTGCTCATTGGTCCAGGCTCTTCGGCTAGCGTTCTACCCGTTTTAAAAAGTGTTGCTTCACCTTACAGTATTCCTTTATTTGCGTACGCTGCTTCAGCCAATGAACTAACAGGTTACAATGAAAGCCGAGTTTTTTGGCGTCTGATCGCCAGCAATCAACGTCAAATAGATACGATTTTACACCGTTTAACGTCATCCAATAGGCACACTAAAGTCGCATTAATTAGCGGTAGAGACCTCTATAGCCAAGAACTCTCTACAGGGATAAAGCAGCAATTAACCGAGTTGAAATTCCCTCCCGTTTACGAACTAAAGCTCAGTGAGTTAACCAATTTGAATCATATGGATTTACGCTTCGAGTTTAAGAGCATTCAAAGTAAAAAGCCTTCTGCTTTGATCGTTACGGTACATCCAAACAATTTAAAATCATTATTTGAAAAGTTAGAGCAGCAGTGGAATATTCAGATGCCATTAATCATTGCTGGTGACAACATGAAGAAAAACCACATTGCTAAGATCAACGCCCCAAACGTATTAAGGTGTCTGGAAAATATCAACTCACGCTTGTCAGGTGCTCAACAGTCAATAATGGACCAAAACTTACAACAATTATTGGGACGCCCTTTTTCTTCAGGAGTCAACGCTGCTTATGTCTACGATTCGATTATATTATCGGCAATGGTACTCAGCACTACAGACAACTACCCAAAGGATTTTTCGAATACATTATACCGACTAACTTCAACTGGCTTTACGATTACACCAGATGACCTATTGCAAATAAAATCGCTTTTAAATAACCACATAACATTAAGCTATCAAGGTGTGAGTGGTCGAATACAGTTTGATCAACAAGGTAACAATACAACTGCTGATTTATCGCTTACTCCTTTTTATGAAACTAACGATATAGCAAAGTGCCGACAATAAAACTCTCTTAGCAAAATATATTGCGCAGCCTCTCGCTCTCACCTTCCCATAATTTTTGCCCCAAAAGAAAAAAATTTGTTGCTCCAATAACTAAAAATTGAGAAATAAAACTTAAATTCAAACTTTTTTACGCTGTCAGTCGTCTCTTGTCGAAACAATCCCAATAAAACGGAATCCATATGTTAATTTCTCGCAGTCTATTATTGGTCATTCTTATTGTTTGTATAAACTCCACAGCTGAACCTCTGTTCAAGCTGACCAACGAGTTAGAGGGTATCGCTAGTGAGTTTTATCCCGCAACCGGCGCAGGTGCCGTGGTATTAATAGAAAAAGGAGACCAAACCTTGTTAAAAGCGCCGTTTGGTCAATCCATTATTGAATACCAGGTTCCAGCAACCATCGACATGAAGTTTCGAATCGCCTCGCTAACCAAGCAGTTTACTTCGGTCGCGGTATTAATGTTGATGGAACAAGGCAAATTAAACCTGGATGACTCAATCAAAACCTATGTTCCCGAATACCCACCAGCACAACAGCAAACCATTACCGTTCGACAACTGCTGACTCATACGGCAGGCATCCCAAACTACGGTGACCATGGCCGTTACGATCATCACGGAACCGAACGAGAAACCATGGACAGTATTCTGAAAGTCGTTTCCGATCTTCCGTTAGACTTTAAACCCGGTACTGACGTTAATTATTCAAATACTGGCTATATTCTATTGGGCAAGATCATCGAAAACGTATCAGGAAAATCATACTCCGCTTTCATTCAGCAACATATTTTCGATGAGTTGGGTATGACAAACTCAAGTTTTTATGATTTTTACCCAGTTGTTCCAGGGCTTTCGAAAGGCTATGAGTTTTCGGAAACCACACCCAAAACCCTCATTCATGCGAAGCCTGTTAAACCTGGTTCAATGGCCGATGGCAGTATCGTTTCTACTATTGATGATATGTCAAAGTGGTTTCGCGCTATTCGCACTCATCAATTAATTTCACAATCGAGTACAAAACTCGCTTTTACCTCTTACCAATTAGAAGACGGTCGCGATACCAAGCAAGCATTGGGTTGGCGCGCCGCATCGCTAGGAAAGTTTTCAACCATCGAACATGGTGGAAATAATCACGGTACCGAATGCTATGCACTCTATATTCCCGAAGTTGATTTAACGGTTGTGGTTTTGACCAACCTCAACCGCAGCTCTCCACAGCAACTCGCGGAAAAATTAGCTCTCCATGTGCTAAACATCCCTAAAAAGCAACATAAAAAAATGGCACTATCCGAAAAACAGTTACAAATGTATACCGGAAAGTATCGCTACACCGATGGTGATATTCGAAATATCGAAGTCATTAACGGACACTTGTATTCACGAAATGGCAAAAACACACCGTATAAGCTCATTCCATTTGACCGTAATCAATTCTATTTCGAACGACAACCTGCTTACTGGCTTTCTTTCGAGCTAGACGACAACAATCAAGTTATTGGCTTGAAGTCAGAAAACCGAACATCGATGGCAATTAACGGCGTCAAAATTGAATAATAAAAAATAGGGTTCTGTTTATTGAGTGCAACCTTGCCCAATAGCCCCTTAAAAAGGGGCCAAGTTTCAAGTATGAAAATGTTTATAAAAAGCAATATTGCATTACATATTATAAGAATAAGTTAGCCAAACCTTATCTAAGTCATCATTCAAGTATGGATTACCTGTAGAGTCATCAAACCAGGCGCCCTTTATTTCGAATTGATGTTTACGACTAGGACGATAGGCTGCACTGAATAACCATTGCTTACCTAATTTGCTATTGTTTTGATCGTTATTCAATAAATGACGCGATATTTGAAACTTCACAGGTCTTACGCGCCACTCAAAACCCAATTGTCGATTGATTAACCCGCGGTTACCGCCATTATACTGCCAGTAAGGTCCGTAATAGTTTTCCGAATAAGCAAAGGGTGTACGAAACCAGGCACTTTGTGTCGAACCATACTTTTGATATCGAACCGAAACTTCCAAACTACGATACTGTACGCCCGACTCAAAATCCAAATATCGAACCAGTGCATTACTATAAGGGTTATCGGGCCTTTGCCAAGCGACTTCCAAATTCAGCTGATACCGAAGCGAACCAGGTTTATACTGAAACTCCCAACGGCTGCCCAGAGTTTTATTGCTGCTTACGTCTTCGTCCAGGTTGTCGAGGTGAATGGCATAGATGGAGTATTTGATCAAATCCCATTCGTTGTAATCAAAGTGCACGATGTGTAAGTCAATATCCTGATTTCCTAATTCAGATACCGGACGATTACCATTTAAGTCGGAGTATCGTCGATCATTTACTGAAAGCACTCGACCAGAACGACTGCCATAAATGCGATTCACTTGAGTCGCGTAAAAATAATTCATTTCGGACTGAACACCAAAGCGCCACTGTACATTAACGCCGTCAAACGATTGTTCTACTGGCCAAAAATCAAAATCATTGACCATAATGCCATTATCTAACTCGACTTTAAAACGCCCTACTTTGCCTAACCAATCGTCATTTTCCCATTCCGCAAACAGTTGGCTCCAACGCGAACTTTCAGGAGCAATAATGGCTATTTCACCATTATCGGTGACGCCATCAAAATAGTCATTTTCGTTAAAAGCAGTGATATGATCGTATTCCGCGAATACATTCCAACCCTTCTCAAACCGAAATTGCGCGACACCGCGTAACTTTGTGGTTAAAGCATTTGCTGAACGCCAATCCTCTTCAAACTTTGCGTATTGAATTTGTATCGCATAGTCGAAGTGGGTTTCCAGTGCATTAGTTAACGGAACATATCCTGCTGCAATTGCACAAACACAAGTTATTCTGATTATCACAAGAGTCCCCGAAAAAAGCGCTTCGAAATATTAAAAACAAATACAGTGAGAGAGTCAATCGATTACCGTTACTGTATCCAATAGTTAACCTGCGCCTGCTTTAAAAAGGCTTCACCCTCATTTTGTTTGAGCAACGCGACAGTTGCATAAAAACCGGAGAGTAAACAGCTACTATCAGCAACAGAAACACTTTTTATGTTATTTTCTACTGGAAAGCCCGTTTTCGGTGATAACAAATGACTGTAATGTCGCCCTTGATATTTAAAGCAACGCTTACAGGTTCCACTGGTAGCCAACGCACCAGACTTTAACCGAATCACAGAATCCGCTCGGTCACTTTCGCCCGCATCCGATATTGCAAATAACCAACCTTTTTGCTCGGCAGGAGTTCCTATCACCGCTATGTCGCCACCTAAGTTGACAAATCCTTCATCAATACCGGCCTCGCGACAAACATGAACAACGCGATCAGCGATATATTCTTTAACAAAGCCACCAAAGTCGAGACAAAACCCTTTCGGCAACCAGATTTTTTTCGATGCTCGATCCCAACGTATGTTCGACCAGCCTGTGACGGCTAATGCCGAAATGACTTGCTTACGACTGGGCACCAACCCTTTTTTAAAATTCCAAATACGATTTAGTGGATTAATGGTCGGATCAAAGTAACCCTCACTGGCCTCAAAAGCCGTATCAACAAATTGCAGCAAATCGCAGGTTTCATTATCGATTGGAAAGCCTTGCAAATCGCCCGCTGCTCGGTTTATCGATGACAGTAAGCTGTCTTCTCGAAAGCGGGAGTATTTTCTTACGTAGGTATCAATAACGTTTTCTATTTTTTGAATCAGTCTAAAATCAAAACGGGGTAACAGCACTTCACAAGGACAGGTCATTGCGATAAATTGATGTTTATAAAATTCAGTGCTCATTAAAACCGATATTCCAGTTCGACCCCAACCAGTGAAAAATTCACCAACGATGGACTGTCCGTTTGTGTCGAGCTAATGCCCCAAGAAGCCGTTGATGTATATTCTTCTAAATTGAAAACAATTCGAAATTGAGGCGTCAATCGCCAAAGGGTTTCGACGCCAACAGTATAAGCACCATACGCCGAAAGCCGATAATCCGAACTGAAGTAAGTTGTCGCTGGATCACTGACGACGGTTTGGTAAAACTCAGCCTCACTTTGCGCATACGCGCGAAGTGATACACTAACCAGCCAACGTTCAGTAAAAGATTTGGAAAAAACACTGCTTAGCGTATGTGATTTTACTTGCCAATCATCCTGATAATATCGATAGCGAAAATGCCCGGAGACTTCACTACCAGTCCAGTGCGTACTGTAACCACTTTCAAAGCCGTATTGATGTCGTTTATTCGGTCGAGCATCGAGCGGAGTATTCACATCGAATTGTTTATAGGGATCGGTTAAAAAACCCGAATGTTGTGTGTAGAAAAAGCCAATATCAAACACTTCGGTTTTGCTTAATAGTTGCGACCAAGCAGTCGACACCCCCCATGTTTTTTTATCCGCTTGCTCAATGCGTTGAGCAAAAGGGTTTTGCGTGGGTGTTAACTTGTCATCGGAAAAGTGCAAACGATAATCTACCGAATTATTTTTCCTATTGTAATCGAAACGTTGCCCCCAACTGAGATAATTAGCACGGTAATCGTCTTCCGACGAGTGCCCCAGCAAAAACCGATTGCTGTAACCTTGTTTATGCCATTGTGCTTGAAGCTGTGTATCATTACGCTTTTCAAAAATCGTTGCGCCACTCATAGCGACGACCACATCACCACTTGTATCGATTTGATTGTACCAAGGTGATGCTCCCGACATGGACTCCGTCAAGTGATTAAGCGTCAACCACAATTCACCATCTACTGGAACAAATACATTCAGTTGTGTGACATTAATGTCATAACGTTGAGAGCTACCCGATTGTAACTTGCTATCGTCAAGATTGTCTTCGGAATACCGCGAATGTTTCAAGGAAACTTCCTTTTGCCCATCCGAATTTTCAGCTTGCATTGCCTGACTGGCTAACAAAGTACTGACGCAGGCAGATAATTTTACAAAACGTTGTTCTCGCTGATTGGTCATCTCGTTCCCCATTTCAGTTACACCCGCAACCACCCGCACTGGCTTTACTACTGCCAGCGCTGCCTTCTTTACTGAAATAAATGTGCGCATGGAGCTGATCGGACAACTCAGAAATAGGGCGCACCATACTTTCTTTGCTTAAATGATGTCGCTCCCATACAGCGACTGATTGCGTTTGACAGCCTATTAGAAAAAACACCAAACCTATTACTGAGCCGTTCAATAATAATTTGCTTTTGGGCTTCATTTTTTTGCTTAGCATGAATGTTTTATTTAACAAACGCCGCTGAATCACGATTTGACACACAGTCATTATTGTATTCATGGGTTACAAAAGTCATCGATACCGGCAAACTGCACATACTGCGCATAAATTTCAAAGTCGGTTGAGTTACTCGACAGTTGCACACCCCCGCCATGATTACGCTGACCTGTAGGTTTATCCAATACGTATTGAAACCCTTCTAACGCAATCACGTTATCGATATCGGCTTGTGTAGCCGTAGCAGAAGCATGAACCACCCAACGCGCACCACCAGAAGGCGCTTGGCCACCATTAACGTGACAGGTCATACAAACGGTTTGTAATATGGGAAAAACTTCTTCGGCAAAATAAACATTAGCATCCATTTCGCAAATATCAGGAATATCAGGTGGATCAGGAGGCGGAGTTGTATTTCCACCGCTGCTACTTCCGCTGCTCCCACCGCCACAGGCACTCAATACTCCAAACAGAAAAACAATGAGCAGGTATTTTTTAGGCAACATGTTTCAATCTCCTTAACAGTGTTTAATTAACAATACGAACGGAGAAATGAAAAGTTGCGAAAAATTAGAGCGATTTTAGATGCTGCCTCAAAAAATTTACCAGTCGTCTGCATTTCCGTCATGCAGCACGGTAACGCCCTGCATTTGGTCTAGCTCGTCATAAAACGCATCGGGCATGGGATTATGACGCACATCCATATACTTAATATGAATCAATGGTTTCAAGGGCATTGCTTCCAATTGATTATCAAACAGATAAATTTTTTCCAGTATATCCAACGCGGCAAACTCGACATGAGTTAATTGGTTATTGTTGGCTTTAAACTCCCTTAACCTAGGTAAGTTTTTTAACGCCATTCGTTGAAGCTTATTTTTAAAAAGGTACAGTTTTTGTAAATTAGGTAGGTCTTTAATCGATACCGAGTGCAACTGGTTTACCGCCAAGTTCAGTATTTTTAGCTGAGATGGCAGCGTATTCGGCAATTGCTCAATTTG
Source organism: Pleionea sp. WD8-19 (assembly GCF_055326765.1). Classification (NCBI taxonomy): domain Bacteria; kingdom Pseudomonadati; phylum Pseudomonadota; class Gammaproteobacteria; order Oceanospirillales; family Pleioneaceae; genus Pleionea; species Pleionea sp. WD8-19. The sequence goes on from NZ_JBUZOU010000002.1 coordinate 373,557, forward strand.
GTTGTCATATAAAGATAGCTCTAACAATGCAGTAAAGGTTTCAATGCCATCTAAGCTGCGAATGGACTGGCCATGACATTTCACGTGGGTAACATCGTTAACTTTTTGCCAATTATTTTTTTGCATCAACTGTTCGATACACGCTTGCAAAGCTGGGTCAGTTAATGAAGGCTTTGCCATGACCAAGAAAGGTGTAAACCAGCAACTTGCCAGAATTAATATAGCCCCCAAACGCAACATAGACAGTCCTGTTTTAACTTGAAACTCGAACACACACACCCGAGGCCAACCGTTGCTCTGATGGCTCATCGATAGCCGATCCTCCGGGTTCTTCAACCGTCAAAATTAAGGAATGTGCATCTTTTATAAGTCGCCAATTCGCTTCTGATAATTCCAGCTTTAAAGTTGTTGGATCATCAATGACAGCAATGGATCGAATTTGTTGATCACTGCGAGATAACGCCCAAATTTGAAGGTCCTGATGTTGACTGATTTGAAGTGGCTCCCATTTGAGTTTTAATACCTTTGCATCTCCAGATGTCATTGCCGTAAGCTGTGCTTCACCTTGTGAGTTCAACAGTACGGCTACATAGTCTAAATCCGGTGTTGTGGTTCGAAACGCTAAAAAACCACTCATTACTACCAACAATAACATAAGCGATGGCAACAAAGCATTTTGTGATAACCAGTGCCACCAACGGGAATCGTCGTTAACTTTACGTGAAGAATCGTTCAACTGCCGATTAATGTTTTGCCAAAGCTGATCAGGCACCGGACGATGCTCCGATAAATCCTGGAACGACAGTAATCGCTGTTCCCAATCGATGACCAGTGCTTCAAACTCGGACTCTTGCTGAATCCGTTGTGCAACCGCATTGCGCTCGCTGTTTCGTAATGTGCCCAGCACATATTCAAAAGCTAATAAGTCATCGTGTTCAGTCATCAGCTCATTTCCTTGCTCAAAATACAGTGCTTCAGTGCTTCCATACTTCGCTTCAGCCAAGATTTCACGGTATTTACTTTGGTTTGATACATTTGTGCAAGCATTTCACGGCTATAACCTTGTAAATAAGCGAGTCGAATGCATTGTTTGCCGGTGTCGTCCAAAGTATCCAAACACTCCTGAAACACCTTTTGTTTTTCAACATGCAATGAATGTTGTTCCGGGGAGTCATCAGCAGCGGTCAATTGTTCAAATTGAGTGTCTGAAAGTGGATGAGAATGTTTTTCTTTATCCAGTCGATCGAATGCGCGATAACGAGCAATTGAAATCAACCAACCCAGCGCGTGCCCTTTTTGTACTGTAAATTGATCCGCATTACGCCATACCTGCAGGTATGCATCTTGTAAAACATCATGGCTCAATGATTCGTCTTTCATAATTTTATACACAACACCGTTTAACAGCGGTGCTGTCAGCTCATACAGTCGCTGAAATGCTCGCTTCTCCCTCAATGCACAACGTGCGATTAAGTCGGTGAGCTCATCAAATTTGTTCATATTATTAAGTTTATGAGTCATCGCTTTTAATAGATACGCGGCAACCGCAATTAAGTTGCAGTTTCAGAGCAAAGGTAAAGTCGACTTCATTCGTTATTAACGGGCGTCGTGATGAGGTGAACATTGACGATTCACACACCCAAACAAAGGTTTTGGGGCAACAACACAAATTCCCATGCGTCGATTGGTTAAATTATCATGCTTGGCCAGTTCGTTATATCGCGAAACCAGCGATTTAAGTTGTTGCTGATATTCGCCTTGAGTGGAATAAACCAAATAGCGATCCGGTCCACCACAAGGCCTGGCTCCTAAACCGATAATGTCGCACTGCTGATCCGAGTGACATTGATTATGCTCTTCGATCAACTGTTGAATTTGTTGATAAAGTTCGCCTTGCTCCCTTTTATCAGGCTGATGGACTGCCGACTCCACAGAGTCGTTGGCCATAGTACAGGCCGAGAGAAAAGAAAAACTTACAATAAGATAATGAATAACGGTCAATCGATTTAACATACTTATCTCCCAAAAGAACACGCTGAAAGACTCAAGACTCCATTTCCGGCGATGCAACACGCAATACTTCTTCAATCGTGGTTACGCCTTGAGCCACTTTTTTGGCACCGCTGATGCGCAACAAGCACATGCCATCTTTTAACGCTTGTTCACGAATAGGCCCTACATCACAATGTGCATGCACCAGCTTTTTGATTTTGCTATTTACGGACAACATTTCGTAAATACCTTGGCGACCTAAATACCCTGTTTTTCGGCACTCACGACAACCCACCGGCTGAAAAACTTTTTTGGGCGCTTTTAATGGGAATGGGTCTACTAAATGTTTCCAAGCTTTCTCATCTACATCGACCGCTTCCTTACACTTTGGGCACAATGTGCGCACCAGTCGCTGCGCCACAATTCCCAAAATCGAGGCATTAACCAAAAAGGGCTCAACACCCAAATCGATCAACCGAGTGATCGCCGACGAAGCATCGTTCGTGTGCAACGTTGAAATAACCAAATGTCCCGTAAGCGATGCTTGAACTGCCATATCGGCCGTTTCCTTATCACGTATTTCTCCAATCATTATGATGTCGGGATCTTGCCTGAGTAACGCACGTACGCCTTGAGCAAAATCAACATTAATATCGTGGTGCACCTGCATCTGATTGAGGTTGGGATCCACCATCTCAATGGGGTCTTCAATGGTACACACATTCACTTCGGGTCGTGCCAACAGTTTTAAAGTGGTGTAAAGCGTTGTGGTTTTACCGCTCCCGGTTGGACCGGTCACCAGCACAATACCGTTGGGTTGACGCACCATATTCAACCACTTTTGCTCGATGTTTTTGTCCAGTCCAAGCGCCGAAAAGTCACGTTCTAATACACCCGGGTCAAAAATACGTGCAACCAGTTTTTCACCGAATGCTGTGGGTAATGTCGATAAACGCAATTCAACTTCCTGTCCATCGGGTGTTTTGGTCTTGATTCGCCCGTCGAGGGGCTTGCGTCGCTCAGCAACATCCATGCGGCCCAGAATTTTAAATCGCGCTAAAACGGCATTGGTAACCGCCGCTGGAAATTCATACACCTTATGCAAAATACCATCGATACGAAAACGAACATTACCTTTATCACGGCGTGGCTCGATATGAATATCACTGGCGCGTTGCGAATAAGCGTACTGTAATAACCAGTCAACAATTTGTACGATATGATGATCATTGGCATCCACTTCACCAGTTTTACCGAGCTCAATCAACGCTTCCAGGTTACCGGTTCCCAACTCTTGATATTTTTCTCCCTTGGCACCTTTAATGGAGTGCGATAAGGCGTAAAACTCGTTTTGGAATTTTTCAATAGCAACCGGACTGGCAAATACGCGTTTTACTTCTTTCCGTAAAATATGCTCCAGGCCTGCAACCCAAGACGTAACAAATGGCTCAGATGTGGCAACAGTGACACTATTGGCATTAACCGAGTAAGCCAAAATTTTGTGGCGTTGAGCAAAAGCGTGGGACATGACATCCGTAATGCTGTCTACATCGAGTTTTAACGGATCCAATTCGACACATTCCATTCCACATCGCGTCGCGTACCACTCAGCGAGGTATTGATCGTTTAATTCGATTTTAGGGTCTTTTGCGTGCGTCAGTTTCAATGCGGTCAAACCAATAATGGGGTGACGGGAAAAACTGCGTAATTTAACTCTGACCTTGTTGAAGGTTTCTTTATTGATCAGTCCATCATCAAGCATTTGCTCAAGAAACTGAACTGTGATGATCGGTTTGTCTTGTGACATAAAGATACCCATATTGCCCTTCTTAAAGGATATACCCGAAGTGTTTGAGTTTTAAACCTGTTGAATTCGCACACTTTCACCACAGAATACGTTACCCGTGGTGCAGCTACATTACGCTTTCAGGAACGAGTAATTTTCGCCGTCATCTAAAACTCAAACGCTATGGATAGGGTTAAAGTTACAGCAAAGTAGCGGGCGATTCGATCTTTTGAAACGATAAACACAGTTTCTAATGTAGCATCTTATGCGCTATTCAGTAAGCTTGAAAACCTCGCACGCATTGGCCGTGGTTTGCCGGGCAATGGTTGCTGGAGATTCGGAACGAATACTGCACAATGCGCGAAAGTTATCGAATATATGTACGGGTGTGTTACGACCGACTTTACAGGTTGCCGGAGGCATATCGGGCGCATCGGTTTCCATAACTATTTGCTCAAGCGGTAAATCCGAAACCAGTGCACGCACTTTCACTGCTCGTTGAAAAGTGATAGTGCCACCAATGCCAAGCTTAAGTCCGTGATCGGCGTAGCGTTTCGCCTGATTTAAGTCACCAGAATAGGCGTGCACCACACCACCGTTATGAAAATTCAACATTCTGAGTTGTTTCAATACATCTTCGTGAGCTTTACGAACATGCAAAATAACCGGTAGTTTGGCATCTTTTGCCATATGGAGTTGATGATGAAAAAACTTTTCTTGCACACTTTGATCGGCACGTCCTTCCTGAAAGTCCAGCCCTATCGCACCGACGGCAACAATGGGACCAACCGATAACGCCAGTTCCAAATCGTGCAGGTGAGCTTCTTGATGTTGATCCATATACATGGGATGCAACCCGAGCGCGCTGTGCACCCCTTCCATTAATGCCGACAGCTGACGGATCAAACGCCATCCATCGCGCTTAACGCCCGGAATAATCATGGCTTTTAACCCATGATCACAAGCAATCTGATAAAGTTTTTTACGATCTTTATCAAATTCTGGAAAATCCAGATGACAGTGAGTATCAATCAATTCAAATTGTTTTTGTTGTTTTTTAGTGCTCACGTGTTTCAAAAAACTCCACTTCAGGGAAACGTTCTTTGGTCAGATTGAGATTTACCATTGTCGGAGCAAGATAAGTCAGGTTGTCGCCACCGTCCAGAGCCAGGTTTTCACCCGCTTTGTTTTGCAACTTTTCCAGCACCTTTTCGTCTCTGCAAGACACCCATCTTGCGGTCGCTACCGAGACCGGTTCGTAGATACACTCGACCTTGTATTCCGTTTTCAATCGGTGCGCTACTACATCAAACTGTAGCACACCGACAGCACCAAGGATAAGATCATTAGAGTGCAGAGGACGAAATACCTGGGTGGCACCTTCTTCCGACAGCTGAATAAGCCCTTTTTGCAACGCCTTGTTTTTCAAAGGATCTTTCAGTCGTACCTTTCGAAATAACTCAGGGGCAAAGTTAGGAATACCAGTAAACTTAAGCAGTTCCCCTTGAGTAAAGGTATCACCGATTTGCAAGTTACCGTGGTTATGCAAACCGATAATATCACCGGCGTAGGCTACTTCAAGGCTCGCGCGATCACCGGCAATAAACGTCACTGCGTTGGAGATTTGCTGGTCACGCTTTAATCGTACGTGATGCATTTTCATGCCTTTTTCGTACTTACCGGAGCAAATACGCATAAACGCAATTCGATCGCGATGCTGTGGATCCATATTGGCTTGAATTTTAAACACGAATCCGGAGAACTTTTCTTCGTCGGCATCAACGTCACGAGTGTGTGTTGCTCTCGGTAACGGTGCCGGAGCCCACTCTACGAAGCAATCGAGCATTTGCGATACACCAAAGTTACCCAGTGCCGTTCCGAAAAATACTGGCGTTAATCGTCCAGCAAGAAACTCTTTCAGATCAAATTCGTGACTGGCTCCTAAAACCAGCTCCAACTCATCACGCAGATCCTGCAAGTGACTGCCTAGCCGTTGTTCTGCTTCCGGATTATCCAGTCCTACGATCACCTGCTCTTCCTGAATGATATGACCTTTTCCAGTTTGATACAGATAGATTTTGTCTTGCAACAGGTGGTAAATACCTTTGAATTCCTTACCCATTCCGATTGGCCAGGTCACCGGTGCACAATTAATTTTAAGCACGTCTTCGACTTCATCAAGCAGCTCAATCGGATCGCGAATGTCACGGTCGAGTTTGTTCATAAAAGTTACGATAGGTGTATCTCGCAATCGACAGACTTCCATTAATTTAATGGTACGATCCTCAACCCCTTTACTGGAGTCAATGACCATTAGCGCAGAATCCACAGCGGTCAATGTACGGTAGGTGTCTTCCGAAAAGTCTTCATGGCCTGGGGTATCCAACAAATTTACGACGCGTTCGTTGTAAGGAAACTGCATCACCGAGGTGGTCACTGATATTCCACGCTGCTTTTCGAGCTCCATCCAATCGGATGTAGCATGTTTTGAGGCTTTGCGTCCCTTTACTGTACCGGCTTCTTGAATCAGCTTTCCATGTAATAGCAGTTTTTCGGTAATGGTGGTTTTACCGGCATCCGGGTGAGAAATGATTGCGAAAGTTCGGCGTTTTCCGACTTCTTTAGCCAGTGAAGACATAGAATTCCTGAATTGCGTGAAACAAAGCGGCGTATTATATACCCAATCAATCTGGAAATGGTGATTTCAGTGGGAATTCAAAACGCTTTAGACCAAGCACTGATTGAAGCGAAAGGCCGAAATCAACAACGTGGTATCAAGCGCATTGAAACCCACCAAAGCTAAGAAAAGTCAATCGTTATAGAGAGTAAACTTTGTCCGCTGCATCTCTTCCCATCAACACTCCATCCTCTCGTTGACCACCGATTAATGGGTAATAAGCTTTACGCACACCCAACACACGAAATCCGTTGCGTTTATACATTTGCAGCGCTTTTTCATTGGACTGACGCACTTCCAGAAATAAATGTTTCATTTGCAAGTTTTGGCATATTTCCAGCCAGAAAGAAAAAGTCGCTTGTCCCCAACCTTTACCCTGGTGACGCGGATGAATACAAATATTAAGCAGATGGCACTCATCCAATACCGATTGAAAAATCAGATGACCAATAACGTACTTTTCAGCAATGACCAGGTAAAAATTGTATTGCTCTTGCAAACTGTCGATAAACGCCTGCTTACCCCATGGAACAGGATAAGCAGCCACTTCATTGGCCAGTACTTGAGCAATATCACTGCGTGTTGCTCGACGATAAACTAACTCAGTCATGAACTAAAAATTTACCCAACTGAATTAAATCTTTCATGACCTGCTGTTTTAATATAGGCGAGGTAAAGATTTCATAAGGGTGATAGGTCACCACGACCGGGGTTCCCTCAACGGTTTGCCAGTTTTTCACTTGCCACTCACCGATGCTGCGATTTTCTCCAAGTAATAAGTTGGCCGTTTCCGCGCCCATGGCCAACAACACCTTAGGCGGTTGCTCGCTGAGCAGTTGCTTTAATGGGATGGCATCATCACTTAATGCCGTGGAAGCCAACTGTGCAAAATTACAACTTCGGAGCAAGTCCACTCCTGGCTCCTGCTGTGTCAAACATTGTAAGGCTATCAATAGATTGGCTATGGTTTTCGATGGCTGTCCCTGTCGTATAAACGATGCTGACGGCTGGCCATTTTGGTGCCGACACAAAAGAGTAAGACTTCCAGCTCGCCACGATTGACCTTTCGGAAGCACCACAAAACCACGCACATTATCGGTTGTTCGACGCTGGGCTGACTCTGAAGGCGTCGAATCCGTCTTTGCGCATGCTTCAGCCGCAGTCATCTGCCCCAGGGCTTCCCCTGAGCTTACTTTAGAAGTCGATACTCCTATCTCTTCAGCCGATGACGATTCAAGTGGAGGTAAAATAGAGTGCTGCGATAAAGACTCACTTTCAAGAGAAGTGGAATCCGACGGCATATTGTCGGGTGACACGCTGTTCGAAAGCGTTTCCGATGCGAGAGGTGCATCCATAACGTTTTCAGGCGAACGACTCGGCTCCGGTGAGCAATACACCCACTGGGTAATGCCCATGGCGGCCAAGTAAGCACTGGTATCGGTCATTAATATTTCGGGTTAGGAGTTGGCTGTCGGAATGCGCCACATCTTAACCCGAATTTTCAATATCGCAAACCTAACAAGGTTAGCCGACCGTCGAAACACTGGTATTGTCAGCCAACATCCGCAGCTGCTGGTCACTGATCCGCTGGCCTTGATCCGCCATGCGTTTAAACTGCTCAAACGCCTGTTCCAATTTTTCGTTACAGTCGAAGTGGATACCCAGTGATGTCAGTCGGTTAAAAAACGCATTACGCCCCGAGTGTTTGCCAAGTACGATTTGTTCACCACTCCAACCGACATCTTCAGCACGCATGATTTCGTAGGTTTCACGATTTTTCAAAATACCGTCTTGATGGATGCCTGCTTCGTGTGCAAATGCATTTTTTCCGACAATGGCTTTGTTGGGTTGCACCGCAAAACCTGTAATTTCAGAGACCCGCTGAGAAAGTGGTACCAGCTGAGGGGTGTTGATTGATGTGGACAAAGGGAACTGATCTCGTCGGGTGGCAACAGCCATAACGATTTCTTCCAGTGCGGCATTACCTGCACGCTCTCCCAGTCCGTTGATGGTGCACTCGACCTGACGTGCTCCTTGTTCAATAGCCGCCAAGGAATTGGCCGTAGCCAAACCTAAATCGTTATGACAATGAATGGAAAAAATGGCTTTATCCGCATTGGGCACTTTCACCATCAGTTGGCCAATAAACTCACCGAACTGATGTGGTAGACAATACCCCACCGTGTCAGGAATATTAATCGTTGATGCTCCTGCTTCAATCACTTGCTCGACAACCTGCGCCAAAAAATCGATATCGGTCCGTCCGCCATCTTCTGCTGAAAACTCAACATCATCAACAAAGCGTCGTGCATATCGCACCGCTTTAACAGCACTTTCAACAACCTGCTCGCGTGTCATGTTCAATTTGTGCTGCATATGCAATTCGGAAGTCGCGATAAATGTGTGAATGCGTTTTAACGGGGCATCGGCCAAAGAGTCAACGGCCAGATCGATGTCTTGGGTTCTAGCCCGAGCCAAACTGCAAATTCGTGTATCACGCACCGCTTTCGCAACCGCTTTAACGGCTTCAAAGTCGCCCGGACTGGCAATGGCAAATCCAGCTTCAATGACATCCACACCTAAGTTCTGGAGCAAGAGAGCGAGTTCGACTTTATCGGTTACCGACATGGTTGCACCAGGACTTTGCTCTCCATCGCGCAAAGTCGTATCGAAGATCACTAACTTATCTCGTTCAGACATGGTTGGATTTCCTTGTTACTTTGAGTTTTTATGAGAGCGTGTTTATCAATAACCGATAAAGCCCTCTCTTCATGCTAACTTCTCAACTCAGATCAACAAATCATGTTTGGATATAAGACGTGCGACGAGGTGCGTAAAAGAACTCGATGGAATAAGCTAATCGGCACTAATGGCAGGAAAGACTAAAAATGCAAAACACCCATTTATCTCAGTCTGTAATGGTTAATATCTGACACGCAAATGCGTTTTCTCTTATCGCGATATTTCAAGCTAGAGCCAATAATTGTTCACAACTTAAACAAATAGTACCGCAATACCATAAGGAGCGCGCTATGAGTGTTGAATGCAAGGATACCTTAATCCAAGCTTTAAAAATCGCTAAAGAGCAACATGAGTCTTTAGAAAAACGTTTGAATACCTGTGGGCTGATTTTAAACTCAAATGAATTACAACAAATCGCCTCATCATTAAATTCCAGGTTGTTGGAGTTACATAATCGCTATCAGCAGACTCATATGTAATTCACCCAAAAAAAAGCCACCAATAACTGGTGGCTTTTTTAGGTTTGGAGTAGTGAACGGATCAATTGGCCGCTTTAGGCTCAATTAACAATTCAACTCTTCGATTTTCAGCCCGACCGGCTGCCGTATCATTTGACGCAATCGGTCTTGATTCACCAAACCCTCGAACTTTCAAACGGTCACCACTGACTTGCTGTCGTTCTAAATAATTTGAAACACTGCTGGCTCTTTTTACCGAAAGCTCTTGGTTATAACTGTCGCTGCCTGAAGAGTCAGTATGTCCGGCTACGAGCAGAACCGACTCATCAAATTCATTCAGCACTTTGGCAACCGAGTCAAGCGTAGGATAAAAAGAACTTTGCACTTCAGAACGGTCAACCCCGAAAGTAATGTTATTTGGCATGATTAATCGAATATTGTCACCTTCACGAGCAACTTGAACGCCAGAGCCGGCCAATTCATCTCGCAACTTTTTTTCCTGCTCATCCATATAGGCCCCTATTCCCATGCCTATCAGCCCACATCCAACGGCCGCATTACGCGCTCGCTTACTGCTTTTACGCGAGCCAATCGCTCCACATACTACAGCACTAATCGCCCCAATTGTGGTCGCATTGCTGACCTTCTTTTCTCCTGTATACGGGTCGTAGGTTTGGCATGCCGATAGCATTAAAACCGCTGCTGATGCGGAAAGTACAGAATAAAAGCGTTTCATAACTACTCCAAGGTCTTTTGTTTCAAATAACATGAAAGCCGGATTGTTGACAATCAATACTCAAATGTCCAGCTCAATTCCTAATAATGCCAAAGAGTTAACAGCTTACAACTCGAAGATGAACAACCGATTAACGGCATCGAATCTCAGATTTAATTCAATGTCAGGGTCTCTATGAGCTGCTATTATAAATCTATTCAATCCGCTCTCGGAATAAACACCGAAAGGCAAGCAAAACCGAAGATGGTTTTACTTTTGACTCAATCAGAAGACCTTATGAACGACCGTGCTCAGCAGTGCTTCGATGGGTAAAATGAAAACGATTATCGACTTTAAACGCCAAACAACCTTATTCTGAGCTCGCTGGTCAATAACTTTTAGAGAGACGACGGGACATCTAACCTTTGAAGTTAATTACATTAATCGAGCCGTCCCCCACTTTGAGGTTCGGACTGAATCGATTATTACAAAAACAAGAATATAAAGTTCACAGCTTTCCCGACTACAGCACTTTTAGTCAATACGTGGAGAGCGCGCCAGACTTTGTTTCCGACTTATTAGTGGTGGGCTGGCCAAGTCGGTCACGCCAAGAACAAACCAAAGTCGCAACGATGCTGACGACAGCACCGCTCGTCAACACGCCAGCACTTGTTTTTGCTCGCCATATGCAGGAACCCAACATTGAAAGACTGTCTGACCGCCCGCATACTTTAATTCAACTTTGGAATAATTATCGCGACTGTGGCGAAATCATTAAGCAACTCGTACAACATTCCAGTCGACAACAAATAAAAATCAGTAAGGCTGCACCTGATAATGAAATACATGTATTACTGGTTGATGATTCTCGTAGTGTAAGAACCATTTACGGAAAACAATTGGAAAGGCTGGGGCTCAAAGTCAGTACAGCGGTCGATGCGGAAGACGGTTGGGAAAAACTACAACAACAACATTTTGACTTGGCCATCATCGATTACTTCATGCCAGGTGCCAATGGTGCCATGTTGTGCCAGCGAATGACCGACTCTGAAACCTATGGCGATATTATCAAAGCAGTTCTCACCGGGACCTACAAAGAAGAAATTATCGAAGAATGCATTCATTCCGGCGCACGAGAGTGCATGTTCAAAGATGAATCAATGCAATTGTTCACCGCGCGAATTCATGCCATGACGCAGCAAGTGATGGCGAATCGTACGTTGGATCAACAAAAAAACCATCTTGCTAGCATTTTAACCTCGGTCGGTGAGGGTATTTATGGAGTCAGCGATCAAGGTCAGCTCACCTTTGTAAACCCTGCTGGACTAAAAATTCTTAACTACGATTCCGAAAAAGAGTTAGTTGGACAATTTGCACACCAGATTTTTCACCACTCCGATGAGTATGGCCGACAAATTTCCAATGAAACCAATTACCTCTACCAGGCTTACCTGCTCAAAGATTCATTGAAAGACTGGGAAACCGTATTCTGGACCGCCGATAACCAACCCATTCACGTAGAATGCACCATTCACCCTTTGACTCAAGGCGATGAAGCGCAAGGCTCTGTTGTGGTGTTTAGAAACATTTCCGAACGTAAACTCATAGAAGATGAGCTCAACTGGCAACTCAACCACGATCACCTAACGCAACTGCTCAATCGAACCTATTTTGATCAACTGTTACAGCAAGAAATCCAAAGCATTAAATTTTCACAACAACAAAGTGCCTTGCTTTACATTGATCTTGATAACTTTAAATTAATCAATGACGAAGCCGGGCACGCGGCCGGCGACCAATTATTAATTACCATAGGTGAGAAAATTCGTTCTCGACTGCGCCACCGAGATCTCGCGGCTCGTTTGTCGGGTGATGAGTTCGCAGTACTGTTACACGACACACCTGCACATACCTTGGAGAGTTTGGCCAATAACTTTCGAAGTGTATTAGAAAATATAAACTTTACTGCAAAAGATAAAGAGTTTCCTGTTTCTGGCAGTATTGGCGTAACGCTTATTAATGCCGACTGCGTCGATCAAAAGAAACTCATGGCTCAAGCCGATCTCGCATGTCAAAAAGCGAAACAGAAAGGAAAAAACCAGGTTTATGTTTACGACGCAAAAAAAGATGGCAAAGACGACCATACTCCGGCATCCGGATGGCGCAGTCGAATTGAACAAGGGCTAAAATACGATTATTTTAAATTATTATTTCAACCCATATTTGAACTTAGTCAAATATCAATTGAAGCGCTTAAAAAACTCGACGAAAGTGCCGTTCAAAAGCATTTGCAAGAAAATGTAATTCCAACTCAGTATGAAGCCTTTATTCGGCTCGAACAAGAAATTGGGGAAACTTACTTGCCACGTGCATTTTTAAGTGATGCCGAACGCTTTGACCTGATTTCTCGAATAGATTACTGGACGTTGGAAAAAATAATCGATCTACTCAACACGAATTTACAACCATCTTTAATCAATATTAACCTCTCCGCACACACTCTGCTTGATCCAGAAATCAATGAAAAGCTTCTGGAACTAATGAACCAAAACGCCAATGCGATGAAGTATTTGCAAATAGAACTTAAAGAGCACCACCTATTGCATTACCGCGAACAGCTGGTTCCCATTCTTGATGCCATGAGCGAATGTGGGTGCAAATTTCAAGTGGATGATTTTGGTCGCAACTTCAGCTTATTTTCACGTATTCGTGAATTACCCATCAACGGAATCAAGATTGATGGACTCTTTACTCAAAACATTGCTTGGGATCCGGTCGATAAGAAACTAATGCACTCCATGGCAGAAGTTGCTCGTTCCGGGGGTGTTTCTACCACAGTAAAATCAATTGAAACATTGGACGCATTAATGAGTATCGAGCAAGGTGGCATTGACTTTGTTCAAGGGTACTTACTGGCAATGCCAGAAGAAAAAATGTGGTAATAATGTCTGTAATTAAAAAAGCCACGGATGCCGTGGCTTTTTTTTAATCTTACAACTTACGCCAATGATCAGGCAGCCGCTTGCTTTGTCGCTTTTTGCTCAGTAACGCCGTGTAAAATGTAATCTTTCGTATAATCGTCAACTTGAATAGCATCTGAGCGCGCTGCTTCTGCATCCAGATACAAATCGGATTCTTCCTGAGTAATTACCCCTGCCGCAACGGCAGTGGCAACCGTTTCATCCAGTGTACGTGACGATGCCAACTTGCCTTCTTTAATGGCTTTACGGAGTTTTTTGTCGACAGGTGCAGCCGCCAGCACTTTTTTAAAGGCATTTTCAATGCGACCCGCGGGATCCTGATCGGACTCACCAATGTAACTGTCTTTTGTCAATCGGTCACGAAGCTCATTGTCAGACAACATCGGTTTAACAATTTTGTGTTCCAACTTATCTGACGGCATTTTAAAGCGCGTACCGTAAGGGAACACAATCCACTTCAGCGCAGCGCCCAAACCACGCATTGGCAAGTTTTCAAAAAACTGAGTGAACGCCTTTTGAATTTCATAAAGGCTTTTTTGCAAACACCATTCGACATACGGCAAATCGGATAACGGGCGACCATTGTCCTCGTAATATTTGAGTACGGTAGATGCCAAGTACAAATGGCTTAATACATCACCTAACCGAGCTGAAAGTCGCTCCAATCGCTTCAAATCGCCACCAAATATCATCATGGATAGATCCGATACCATCGCCAAAGCAGAGCTCATTCGAGTGAGCTGTTGATAGTAACGACCGGTTTTGCCAGCGACCGGCTTTTTCACTATTCGACCCGCAGTCAAAGCCAGCGAAACCGTACGAATAAAGTTACTGACACCGTAACCAACATGACGGAAGAACAAACTGTCAAATTGATCCAAACCTTCTTTATCGTCTGGATTATTGGCGGCTTGCATTTCACGGAATACAAAAGGATGACAGCGGACCGCACCCTGACCAAAAATCATCAGGTTTCGAGTCAAAATGTTCGCACCTTCTACGGTAATGGAAATCGGCATCGACATGTAACCGCTAGCAAGATAATTTCGATCTCCCATAATGACTCCACGACCGCCATGAACATCCATTGCATCTTGGATCACAGAGCGCGCTAATTCGGTCATGTGGTATTTGGCAATAGCGGTTACAACCGAAGGTTTACAAGATAGATCAACCGCTCCTGCGGTCATAATACGCATGGCTTCCAGTTGATAGGTATTACCGGCAATTCGAGCCAGCGCTTCTTCAACCCCCTGAAAGTGGCCAATAGACGTTTTAAATTGCTTACGTAATAAAGAGTAAGCCCCTGTTAAGCGATAGCTGAGTTTTCCTGTTGCCGTGGCTGAAGAAGGTAATGAAATTCCACGACCGGCAGACAAACATTCAACCAGCATCCGCCAACCTTTACCTGCGTATTCTTTACCACCAATGATCCATTCAATTGGAATAAAGACATCATTTCCGCGAGTTGGACCATTCATAAAAGCTTGGCCCATGGGGTAGTGACGATTTCCAACTTCAACCCCTTCGTGATCGGTGGGTATCAACGCACAGGTAATGCCCAAGTCTTCGGTATCACCGAGCAATCCTTCCGGATCATAAAGTTTAAACGCAAGACCTAACACCGTCGCGATCGGTGCCAATGTGATATAACGTTTGTTCCAGCTTAATCGAATACCCAGCACTTCTTCACCGTTGTGCTCACCTTTACAAACGTAACCGGTATCGGGTATTGCACCAGCGTCTGAGCCAGCCTCTGGTGCCGTTAAGGCAAAACAAGGTACTTCTTCCCCTTTCGCTAACCTTGGCAAGTAATAATTTTTTTGCTCTTCTGTACCGTAGTGCAGTAATAACTCAGCAGGTCCTAAAGAGTTGGGTACCATCACTGATACAGACAAAGAACCACTACGTGTGGCTAATTTAGAAACAACGGTGGAATGCGCCAGTGCAGAAAAACCTTTTCCGCCATACTCTTTCGGAATGATCATGCCAAGGAAGCCTTCTTTCTTCATGTATTCCCAGGCTTCGGGCGGTAAATCTTTATCTTCGTGAATTACTTTCCAGTCGTTTACCAATTCACACAGTTTTTCGGTTTGATTATCAACAAAATCACGTTCTTCCTTCGATAACTCTGGCTTCGGATAACTGAGCATTTTATTCCAGTCTGGATTCCCTTTAAAAAGCTCGCCATCCCACCAGACATCGCCCGCTTCCAATGCGTCTTTTTCTGTTTGGTTCATCGGTGGCAATACCGATTTAAAGAGTTTAAAGATGGGCAGTGTGATTTTGTCTTTGCGCAAGTCTTCTAAAAAGTAAAGTGCAGCAAACACACCAAGTAAAATCCAGGGAATAATGGCAACTTCCCAAATCACACTCATAGCAGCAAGAACCACCGCCGCCACCACCAGCGCCGTACCAGTGCGCATGCGCTGATAGGCACTAATCCAAAGCACGATTAATAGTGCTAATATTTGTCCCAAGGTAATCATGACGTTTCTCCAAACAGCGTATTGATTAAAATTTCAAAAGTTAAGCTTTAAATCCTGCCGCAAGAAATGGCAGCAACCGCTCTAAGGTCTGCTCCAGATCCACATTTTCTTTAAAGTCCGCTTGCGCGATTTCTCTTAAGGCATCGCTTCCTGCCAATGTAAAAATCACCGTACCTAACATAAAGTGTAGACGCCAAAACATTTCGTTGGCAGCTAATTCCGGTGCGGCTCGATGCAGTTGACGGGTAAAGCGAGATAAATACTGTGCGTAATGCGTTTGAATAAAGCGCCGCATATGGCCCTGGCTTTCAGCATAGGCACGGCCAAGCAATTTCATAAAGTTAGAAGTTCCCTTTTCTCGCAACGTATTAACCGACATTAAGGGCGTCACCAGTGTGTGGAGCACCTGTTCCACACTAGGAGAGTCTGCCTGTTGCTCAAGGGGCAGCAACTCAAGATCCAGCGCTTTAACAAACTTTTGTAAAAAACGGTCGAACACCGCCTGAATCAAAGACTTTTTAGAACCAAAGTGATAATTCACCGACGCCAAATTGACATCGGCTCGGTTAGTAATGGTACGCAAACTGGTTTCCGCAAAGCCGCGATCGGCAAACAAACTTTCTGCAGCATCCAGTATTCGGTCTTTGGTGGACTGTCGGTTATTCATAACTTAGTCGTTCTGTTTGCGTCTCAGACCAACCAAAGCTCTGGTAATCCAAGAATAATGTAAACACTTGTTTGAAACATACGTTCAATTCATAATCTTGTCAAGCCAACGAAAGCGACTAGCTGCATTTATCGGTAAGCGTCCAGCAAAACACACCTATCCATAAGTAAGATTAATTCTTACTCTCCTGAACTTTTAGCCAGGAGACATTTCATGATTAAGCGAACCCAAGAAGAATGGTTGCAATTGTTTGCCGAACATGAAGCCAGCGGATTGAGTGCCAATGCCTTTTGCCGCGAAAGAGCTTTGTGCAGTAAACATTTCTCCAAAC
>NZ_JBUZOU010000020.1:0-69887 GCF_055326765.1 Pleionea sp. WD8-19
ATCATTAACGGCATTCACCGTGACCACAAAACTGTCACTGCGCGTTTTATTGCCATCGGACACGGTCACTGTAATGGTTGCACTGCCCGACTGATCCGCAGCTGGCGTAAAATACACCACTCGATTTGCACCGCTGCCACCAAAACTAATGTTACTGGTTGGGAACAAACTTGTGTTGCTTGAAGCTTTTGATAAGGTTAACGAACTGGCGCTGGTTTCCACATCACCAATGGTGAAGCTGGCACTTTGCTGGCCGGCGTCTTCATTAATGGTTCGATTGCCGATGTTGGAAATGGTGGGTTGATCATTAATACAACTGACCTGAACAGAAACATTTAATGTTTCAATGGTGACTCTTGATCTTCCGTATCTATCTGGCTCACCAACGTTGGCGGTGGTAATTGTAAAAGAGTCACCACCACAATAATTGCTATTAGGCGTGTATTTCACCTTATCGATGGTCGTGTCAACATACGTTGAACCGTGACTGGCTTCACTAACAGAAGTGTTCGTATCGGAATAACTGACCCCATAATTAGGGGGAAAAATAAGCAGTGTCGAATCTTCGTTAACCGTTAAGTTTGCCGAAGCAGCCGATAAAGTGGTAGCAAAAAACGCGGCCAAAAACAGACCGAGCGCAGATAAAACGCGGTGCATGAGTGTCCCCTGAAAAATCGGTGTGATACTTTTTTCGTTTACGAAATGTTTTTATTGGCGCAAACGGTTATTCATTTGGTGTCCCTGTGAAGCAACTACTCCCTGATGAGACGGCGCGAAGTATCGCAAAAGTGAAAAAGCCACTCAAGTAAGAGATCTCTCAAATGGATTACAGACAATCGCCTATTTGCGTTTTTATTTCTATCTGAGATACATCAAAAATCAAACGGAATAAAACGCCGTTTTAAAAAACTTTTAACCTCGAATCTCGCTCAATCCCATCGGCCAGTTGACGAAGGCGATCCGCCACTTCTTTCGCGGTCATTTGTTTTTCAAGACGAGCGCCATGATAGCGATCATTGATAAAAGAAATTGAAATCATTTTTCCAGAATCGTTTTCACAAACAATCTTCATATCCTTAAACGTAGGTTCCACAAAACTTCCTTAATAACTTCTAAAAAACTGTTGTTTATTACGCGCTTCCTTACGCAGCGCTGGAAGATCCTACTGAAGAAATTTTCCAACCGCAATAACAAAAAAAGCCCCTGATTCGGGGCTTTCTAACACTCGCATTGTGCGAGTTACAAAGTATGGGTATTACGGTCGGTTAACAATTACTGATGCACATCGAAGTATCCGGAAAATTCCTGGAACACTTGCAGCGCCTGTTCGTGAAACTGCAGCACATGGTGTTCATGTTCTGTCTGATCCTCGGACTCCAGCGCTTGATAGTACGACTTCAAACATCGCGCCATACTCAGTGCCATGGGTAATTGTTCATCAGTCATGTTGAACCTCTCTCCTAGCTTCGGTTAACAAGATCCAGTGGTTCAGGCCGGTGACGGCTTTCGGGGAACTGAAGGACAGAAATACTACTTGATTAAGTAGTTTATTGCAACCTGAAATACTCAATCCGCTGTACACCGCTTAAACAAAGGCCCACAGACAATCGACTGTTTTTTCACCTATACTTAGCCTGATTAAACGCCCTATATTGCCTATATTTAATTGACATTATAGACCTATATATTTATCATCCCTATCCACTTCAACACACAAGGACACTGCGATGAACTACCAAGACTATTACCAGGCCCTCTGCCAACACGACTGGTTCTTCAGCTACAGCGACGACCACAGCGCCTATCGCAAGGGTAGCAAGGAAGATACGCGATTACGTTCGATTGCGCGCTCTGACAGCATCGCCGATAAAATGTACTCCGCGTTTTGCAAACACCACCATGGTAGCCAAACGATTGATCTGCCTTCTCTCGATGAAGTGAAAGATTGGTTATTGGAACGTCGCATTCCACAAAACGACAACGCCTACCAGCAAGCGGCTTAATGGATCACACCATGCCCATCTGTCGTTTTATTTGTTTTAAATGCGATTTAAAAAAGGATAAAATAGTGAAAAGGACAAAACGGATACTGCCCTGTGACAATCCCAAGTGCAACGGACGCATGCTCAGACAATCGGTAACATCTGCGGAGCACTCTTTTCCCGCGACATAGTTTGTTAATTCTCAATTACGTTTTTTTCCCCGGCCTTCTATCACTGAAAACCCCGATGTTGGCCGGCTTTTTCACGCCCTAAAATCCGTAAAGGTTGAACCGCAAAGCGTCAAAGACCGAGCGGCGTACCTATAAACTCGGCGCCGTTGAGTCAGTAAGTGTTCTTGGCGGAAACGCTCAACGATGACACCCTGGTGAACCGCGTCGTGACCGGTCTTTGAGGCTTTATTTTACCACACAGGATTTTTAAAAACTGGAGCACCTTATGAAAAAAGTACGCACCGACTTGCGATTAAACGTCGCCCTTCGCAATGAATTTGCCGAAGCGGTGATTAACGAACAGTTCAAAGAAAAAGTGGTTGCCGTTCGCGATCTGACCGAGCAGCTGTGTCGCCATTTATTGGAAACTTATTGGCAACACTTTGGCGTCTCACACAATTGGGAGCACACGCACCCGCCGGGGATCACCCCATCCATCAAAGCACTCAATGTGTATTCGGGTGAAACGACACACGTACTGGAATTTGGTGAGCCCAGCACGATCCCTTTTGCGGTATTTATGGAACCGAAAAAATATTATTTCGAATTAGTTGATAACGACATGCAAAAAGACGTCGATACCGTACTTATGCGAAACAGCGAACTTAAAAGCGACATGGCCGAGAACCGTAATCGTTTGAAAGAGTTTTTAAGTCAGTTCACCTCGCCCGCCCGTGTTGTTGAAATCGCACCTGACCTTGAACGCTTTATGCCGAGCGAGTGGTTTGAAGACGTTGAAGATCACACCGTTACCCTTCACGATATTTTAATGGCCGCCTGATGAACAGCAAGTTACCAAGGATGGTTGAGCACAGCGCCCTGCTCACCTCGATTAAACAATTTTTTAAACTGGACGCCTTGTTGTTTCTCGACTGGGAAACCTTTTATCAATCGAAGCCTAAGGACGGTGAAAAAGCCTATTCGTTAAAAAACAGTACCTATTACGATTACATCTTCGATGAGCGATTTCAGCCCACCGGACTCGGCTTTGCATTTGATCTGGAGCCCTGGACCTATGTGCATCGACCCGAGGACATTAAAAAACAATTAAGCGCATGGAAATTAATGCGGTCACAAGGCCAAAGGATTGGCGTTATTGCCCACAACACCCAGTTTGATGCGAGCATTAATGTATGGCGTTACGGGTTCAAAGCGGACTTTTATTTTTGTACACAATTGATGCGCAAGTTTCACAGTGTGCATCGGAAAACTTCACTCGAAAAAACCTGCGAAGATGTGTGGCCGGATGATTTATCCATGCGCAAAGGTCGTGAGTTATCCAACTACGATGGCGTGCGTTATGAGGACATTCCCGAACACGATCAAAACCCGGAGAACCCGGATACGCTCGCCAGTTATTGTGTCAACGACAATCGTTTGATGCGCGAACTGTTTTTTCATTTCATGGCCAAAGGTTTTCCGCCCGGTGAAATTGAACTCATGCATGTGTCGTTGCGCGGCGCAGTCGAACCGCAATTTAATGTGCGCCGAGATTTATTAGGCGAAGTTATTGAGGATGAAACGCAGCGCGAACAAAGGGTTGTCGAAAACGCTGTTCGTTTTTGTGAAGACAATCAAATCCCTTTAAACGTCGAACGCGGCACCTTCAGCTCAAATCCGCAATACAAAATTTTGCTGGAACAATTCGGTGTCACAGTTCCAACGAAGCTTTCAAAAACGACGTTTCAGTTCACCCCTGCTTTGGGAAAAAACGATCCGGAATACATCCGCATGCAACTGGAACATCCGAAACTCAAGCCCTTGTATCAGGCGCGCGAAGTGGTGAAATCCACTCTCGCCAAAAGTCGCGCGGAAAAAATGACGACCGTTGCCAATCGCTTTCAACTGTTTAAAACCGAATTCGATGAATCTATTGCTTACAAGGCCGACATGCCGATGTTTTTAAATTATTACGGCGCCGAGAATACCGGTCGCTGGTCGGGTGGACAAAAACTCAACCAACAAAACTTACAACGCGGCTCCAAACACCGTCGTGCGCTTACCGCACAAACCGATCATGTTATTGCGGTGAACGATTTATCCAACATCGAACTGCGCGTGAATTTGTGGTTTTGTCAACAAAACGATCTGCTGCAAAAGTTTGAACAGGATCCGGATTTCGATATGTATTCGGATCTGGCCTCCGATATCTACAACCGATCCATTAATAAAAAAGACCATCCCGAAGAACGTCAGATCGGAAAAGCCGGCTCATTAGGTTTAGGTTTTGCAATGAGTTGGTACGGCTTTCAGCAATATTTAGCCGGAGGGCCATTGGGTATGGATCCCTTGTTCGTGTCCGATGACTTTGCGCAAAACGTGAAGCGTTCTTACGATTTGAAACACGCCGCCATCGTTGCCATGTGGCACACCATCAATCAACACGTACTGCCAACACTTGCGCACGGCGGTGAATACCGATTCGGTCGCAACGGTTGCGTTACGGTGATTAAAGATCAGATCCATTTGCCGAGTGGCCGCGTGCTGCAATATCCGAACACACGCGTGCAAGGTGAAGAAACCCAAACCGGTTTGCGGTTGCAGTATTCCTGCGACTCCACCAAATCGGATCGTTGGGGCCAACCGTTAACGCGCAATTTGCACAAAGGACTCATCATTGAAAATATTATTCAAGCACTCGCACGCGATCTGTTGGGTTGGCAAAAAGTGCAGATCAATCGCGCACTCGAACGCAAACAATTCGGTTGGGTGATTGGTTCGGTGCACGATGAAATTCTTGCCATGATCAAAGCCGCAAAAGCCGATGAAGGTTTTCAATTAATGCAACACTTTATGCAACAAAAACCCGACTGGGCGGCAGGCATTCCTTTGATGTCCGAAGGCGGTTACGCCCTCGACTATTCCAAGTAAATTTTTTAATACGGAGAACCCATGACGCAACACCTCAACGAACAGGTTAAAAGCGTTGTTGATGAACTGGAAAGTTTTGATACCACCGGTTACGACTATCTCAATGATGCTCTGGATATTGAGTTCATTTCCAATTCGCGCGGCCAGTACTTGGGTGCGCGAGTTTTGGTTACCTTTGGAGGACCGAACATCTGGGTCAATACCCGCCTACAACAGGTGGAAGGTTATTGGTGGAGTTCAGAGTTTCATGTCGCCTTTGAAGATAACATCGGACTCGATGACGCACTGGAAGAGCTGTTTGACTCAACGTCTCACCGATCGTAATTATCACCTATATTTCACCACCTATAATACCTATTTTATTGTTGCAAGCGACCTATATTATAGGTAAAATGACAGCCCTTCACTGATGAGATTGAGCTGTACCCTATGGATTGGATTGACCAGGCGTGTGAAACCGAAGCGCACATATTAAAGCTGCGCATCAAAGCACAAAGTGCACAGGCCAAGGAGCGGCCGTTACGCCCCATTCGTCGCTGCTACAACTGCAGTGAACCTTTTCCCGAGAACGATTTACGCCTTTTTTGCGACGCCGACTGTCGTATTGATTTTGAAAAATACGGGCAGGCTGCGTAAGTGGGTCTGTTAAAGTGCCATTTCCTCTCGGCGTCTCCGAGCGTTGGACCGCTGCGCAAGCAAATCGGCCTCAGCGATGGACGTTCGTACGCCTACCCCAACGCGCGGCTGTTAACCTCCATCGAAGAAACCGTGGCGATATCACCGCAAGGATTGCGCGATTACCGTGACCATTTGGAAACGCACGCAAGTTTGGGTCACGCACTCTATAAAGGTTTGTTCACTTATCCCCTGCGCAACGAAAGTCGCAAAGGACGTACCGACAAAGACGCGCTAACACAACTGTTGGTACTCGACATTGACGGCCTGCCCGTGCCGCATTTCAAACGCGGACCGGCAACTGGGATCAGCGTGCGTCAAGTGGCCGAGCACGTGCTGTCCCTGATGCCTTACGAATTACAAAACGTCAGTTTCGTTGCGGTCGGTTCTTCGTCGTTTGGTTTGAAAGACGATCAAGTGTCGATCCACATTCACATGCTGTTAAAACATCCGGTGTCACCAAGCAACTTAAAAACCTGGCTCACCAGTCTCAATTTCACGCAGCCCGGACTGTACGATCATCTGACACTGACGAGTGGCAAAGCGAACATCAAATCGATTGTTGATCCTTGCCTTGCTGATCCCTCACGCATTGTGTATTTAGCACCGCCATTTTTTGGACCGCAACAACCGAATCCCTTTGCCGATGATCGTGATCGCATTGTGTTGGTGGAAAAAGAACACGCAACACTTGATCTGTCCGCGCAATTTGCGCTGCTTGCGGAAAAAACCGCAGAGGTCACGCATAAGAAAACCGAAAAGTTTCGTGCACTTTTGAAAAAAGCCGGGATCAGCAAACGCAAATTCAAACGTGAAAAATTCAAGGTGAATGAATCGGAAGTTTGGGCCATTGCCGATCCCGAACCCATGATCATGGAACTGCACAGTTTCGACGACGATTACGTGCGGTACAACGTTAACGGCGGAACCTCCGGAGCCTGGTGGGTACGCCGTGACAATCCGGAAATTGTTTATTGTTTCAAACCCGACGAAGAACCTTTTTTATTTTCCAAAGCGGCCCCAGAAATGTACGCGCGTCACATCGAACGATTTGGCAGCGCGTATTCAGTGCAAACCACCGATGATGGTGTCACGCGTAAAATTCATCGACTGATGTTTATTGATCAATTGACCGATGCGTACATCACCTGCGAATACGATCCGGACAACGATGTGTTTATCGATGTGCGGGAGCGCAGAAACGCGGTGGTCTCCGGTGAGTGGATGAAAGATCACGGCATGGTGATCCCAGATCCGGTGCCCTCGGCTTACAAAGTCATGGTTCCCGAAAACCCGCAATCGCTGTACCGCGAAAACGGTCGCACCTACATCAACACCTTTCGACCCACAGTGTTTATGACCACAGAAAAAACGGCACCCTATCAAGGTTCTTACGGTAATGCCTGGTGCATTCAAGCCGACTGTCCGTTAATTACCGATCTGATTTTTCACATGCTTGGCAACGACTTCGAATGTTTCGAGCATTTCATTAATTGGTTAGCGTTTATTTTTCAAAAGAAAAACAAAACCGAAACCGGTTGGGTGGTTCACGGCACACAAGGCACGGGCAAAGGCCTCTTTTTCAAGAAAGTCATTCGTCCGTTATTCGGGGATCGTTATGCCACCATGCGCACGTTAGATCGCATCGCCGACGATCCCTTCAACGGCTGGATGGAAGAGTTGCTGTTTTTGTTTGTCGATGAATTCAATTTACGCAGCACTTCCTCCAGCGTCACCAAAACCGCCAACCTGTTAAAGAACATGGTCACCGAACCCACGCTCGCCCTGCGCAAAATGCAGCAGCAACAACGCGACATCCCCCATCGTACCAATTTGATGATGGCGACTAACGATTTCGATGCGCTCGATGCACGCGACAAACGCCGCTATAACATCGCCCCGCGTCAGGAGTTTGCGTTGGAAAATCGGGTCGCCTGCCCACAGCTCGACGAAGACGAAGCGGAATGGGCAACACGCGGTCATTTCAGTTTGCACCAAGCCGACCGACTTGCGTTCGACGCATTGCTCGCCGATGAACTCGATACCTTTGCCGCGTTTTTACGAGACTTTCAATACGACTTAACCAACGTCGCCAAAATTTTAAAGAATGACGCCAAAGAAAAAGCGCAACGCGCCAGCATGTCCGCTTCCGAATCCTTCTTCGACGATTTAAAGACCGGCAACTTCGCAGCCTTTGCAGACTTTCTGGATAAACCGGAAGCCGGATTAGGCCAGACCGATTTCATTCAGTTGAAAGAAGTCAAACGCATTTTGCGTGCCATGCTCTGTCATGTGAACACCGGCGAAACGGTTTACGTGTTGAAAGATGATCTGCGTACGCTCTACAGTTTTCTCGCCGGAAAACCCATCAATCAAAACGCTTTCGGTCGCATGGCCGGACAAAGCGGATTGCCGGAATTGCGTTGTAAAAATCCGGTAGGTCATCCACCCATGCCCTCGCGTCCGCGCTGCTTTCAAGTCAAATGGTTTTATCTGGAACAGGACGAACTCGACGCGCTCATTAAAGCGCATCTGAACACCGCGGATGTCACGCCGCTGGTTCCAAAAACCACCAGCGACAACCCAACGCACGCCACAGCCTGGTAAGGAAACGTTATGAATTTTGCTGATACTTTAAAATCACACGCGAAGGCCACCGGCCAGAAAACCATGATCCTGCCGGAGTCAAAGCCGATCACTAAATCCGACACCATGGCCGCGTTTGCCAACAACTTAAAACAGGCCAAAGCCACCGCGCCCAAGCTCGAAGAACGTATTGCTGTCTCGCAAACGGGTCCGGTTTCGGTGTGGAGTTTTTCAAGCTTAAAAAGTTTTGAAACTTGTCCCTGGTTGATCCATTTACAAAAAGTCGACAAACAGCCACAACCGGAAAGCCCCGCTGCCGACCGAGGGTCTTTGTTGCATAACGTGTGCGAGCAATACGTGCGCGGTGAAATCGACGAACTGGTCAACGATAAAAAAACACAGTTCTCGTTTTTTCAAAGCGACTTCGATGTGCTGCGTCATCAGTTTCAGGACGGTCGGATCCAATGCGAAGAACAATGGGGCATTCGTGACGATTGGTCGCCGTGCGATTGGAACGACGCCGAACTTTGGGGACGCGCCAAACTCGATGTGTTCGAACGCGAAAGCGGTACCAGTTGCCGCATCATCGATTACAAAACCGGACGTAAATTCGGCAACGAAATGAAACACGCCGATCAAGGGTTATCCTACGCCTTACACGCGTATCACCGTTATCCGGAACTGGATCATTTTCGCGTCGAATTCTGGTATTTGGATCACGCCGAAAAACTCATTAAAACCTTTAACCGTCGTCAACTCTCGGTGCTGCTGCCACGCTATCACAATCGCGCGGCGACCTTAACACAATGCCAGCACTTTCTACCGAAAACCAACGCACACAGTTGCCGCTTTTGTCCTTACGGCTCCAACACCAACAAAGACCATCGCGCTTACGGCACCGGCATTTGTGCACACGATCATTATCGAGGAATGGAATGATGAAACACCTTTTATTTACCGGAACCCATTGCGACGCTTGCGAATTGGCCAAGCGTGTCATTCACACCAAAAAACTGAGCGCGCATTTTGAATTTGTGAATGTAGAAGAGGATCCGCACGCAGCCCTGAACCACGGCATTCGGACTCTGCCCACGGTGTTGACCAATAACCATCGCTATCACGTCGGTGCGCGTGATGTGACTCAATTCGTTCGGAACCTGTAATGACTTTTGTCCCCTTTAAAGCGCAACACGCGTTTGCGAAACAGTGGTCGAAAACGCCGCGCCTGTTAAATTTATCCGACTGCGGAACCGGCAAAACCCTCGCCTGCATTCATGCGGTAAAAACCCACTGGCCAAACGCACGAGTTTTAGTGCTCGCGCCTTTGTCGATTTTAAAAAACGCCTGGGTCAACGATTTAACTTTCGGTTGGCCAGAAGCAACGCACAGCATCGCGTATCACGGCATAAAGCGACAAAAAAGTTTTGCCAGTGATGCCCAGTGGGTGATCACCAATCACGATGCGGTGAAAGAAATTGCGAAACACAACTGGCATCAAGATTTTGATGTGCTGATTGTCGATGAAGCCGATGCGTTTCGGAATCGTCAAACGCAACGTTCCAAAGCGCTGCAAAAAGTCGCGCGTCACATTCCCACTGTCACTCTGATGACCGGCACACCAACCCCGAAAAGCGTCACCGACATTTGGCATCTGGCGTATCTGATGGATAACGGCGAACGACTCGGTGTGAACTTTTTTCAGTTCCGCAATCAGATGTGTTCACCGAAACCCGTTCGCGGTGCACCGCCGGGTGTGATGCGCTGGCTCGACAAACCGGAAGCGAATGATTTAGTGACAGCCATGCTAGCCGACATCACCTTTCGCGTGCAGTTGAATGATGTTGTAGAACTGCCACAAACCATTACCCGCACCATCAAAGTCGATTTACCCAAATCCCTTCGACGCGATTACGAAACGATGCGCAAAGATTCGCTTCTGCAACTGAAAAACGGTGAATGCATCAACGCCCTGCACGCCGGCGTCAAAATGCAAAAGTTATTGCAGCTGGTTTCCGGTGGACTGTACAACGGTTTCGGTGAAGCGCGTGATCTGCATCCTGACCGTCACAAATTAGTTTTAGATCTGGTAGAAGAAACCGATCATGCGTTAGTCGCCTTTAACTGGAAACACCAAAAACAGGGACTCATTCGAGAAGCGCAACAACGCAAACTCGATTTCGCGGTGATTGACGGTGACACGCCGGTCAACGAACGCATCACCATTGTTGAGCAGTTTCAAGCGGGCGAGTTACAAGTCATTTTTGCGCATCCGCAATCGGCCGGTCACGGATTGACGCTAACAAAAGCCAATCGCGTGATTTGGGCGTCACCGCAACATCGCGCTGATTTGTACGAGCAATTCAATCACCGCATCGTACGCAACGGACAAACCCGTAAAACGGAAATCATTCACATTGCGGCCGACGACACGATAGAAACGCAAGTCTACGAAAAACTGATGGGCAAAAAAATTCGCATGGACGATTTGCTGAGTACTTTATCGGAGTTCGAGCAAGCCGCCTAAGGATTCTCTGGCACATGGAACGCTCGGTGTTCGTTTGCAGCTCAACCTCCTGCTATAAAAAACACACCGATGACTTTGAGTAATGTGCAAGCTAATGGCCAACAAGTTGAGCCATCTCATTCACGGTAGCCGCGCCGTGAGCGACAGAGCGGCCAACTTAAATAAGGATAAAGGAGACAACGCATGAGTCACGACACGGCCGAGCTGGCCACCTGGCATCATTACTTTTCTGAACAGATTTTACTGCAAGCGCCTTGGCTTGCCGATAACACCAGCCTCGGTGCTTTCTTTGCGATGGGCGAAGATCTTTTCCTGATGGATTTATTTTCTTACACCGAAGTGATCCAAAAGACATTCGATAACGCCTGGGAACACTGCAAAGATTTACCCGGCGTCGCTTTGTACGAGCTGCCGGAATTACTGGCAAAAACTTTTTGGCAATTGTATCAAGCCAACAATAACCGATGGCCAGAGTTAAAAGTATTCGAGAAAGCAATTCAAACCGTCATTACCGACTGGATGAAGGAATAAACCATGACCACACAAAAAGAATTAATCGAAGCGCTGTTCGATGTGCGCCGAGAAATTTCCGAATTGAACCAACGCATCAATCAACTCGATGAACGCAAAAGCGAACTCAATGCAGCGCTTTTAGCTTTGCTCACCGAACAAGGCGTCGACCAAACCACCATCAAAGGTTTGGGTTCGGTATCGATTAATGAAACAACAGTGCCGAGTGTTGAAAACTGGGACAGCTTCTATCGATACATCAAAGAACACGATGCGTTTTATTTATTAAACCGCGCACCGAACGCCGCCAGTTACCGCGAGGCACTGGAAATCGGTGAAGCCATTCCCGGTGTGGTGCCCTTTAAAAAGCGCACGCTCTCGGTTCGCAAAGCTGCTTAAACAATTTTTTGATTCAACGACTAACAATGTGACAGGGAAGCACACACTTCCAAAACCTAAACCAACGAAAGGAAATCCATATGACCCACCAATCTTTAACATTAACCGGAACCACCAACATCGCAGCACGCTCCGAGCGCGTCGGTCAGGGATCACAAAACGTTTCCGCCAGTGACATGGCCATTCCGCGTTTGAAACTGTTGCAAGCCATTAGCGGCGAAGTGACGCGCAGTGATCCAAAGTACGTCGAAGGCGCAGAAGCCGGAATGATTTTAAATTCACTCAACCGTGAACTCAGCACCAGTCTGTATGTGATCAATCTGCACTTCAGTCGTAAAACGGTGGTGTGGCGCAAGCGCAAAGCCGGTGGCGGTATGTTCGGCGTGTTCGACGATGAAGCGCAGGCCCTCGACGCCTTAGCCGAGGCCAAAGAGCCGCGAGAAAATTACGACATCAGTGAAAACCCAACACACCTGGTGTTGATCCTTTCAGACGAAGGTATGCCCAAAGGCATTGCCCTGCTCGATATGCCCGGCTCAAAAATCAAAGTTTCTAAAAAATGGAACTCATTGATTGCTGAACAGGAGGAAGCCGCTAACCCACGTTTCGGTTGTGTCTGGCAGCTGAAAGTTTGGCAGGACAAAAACAACGAAGGACCGTTTTACAACTTCGATGTGGAACTGGTGACGCAAGCGCCCGATGACATTTATCAAAGTGCGGTGGCGGCTTACGATAATTTCTTTGGCAAAACGTCGGTTGAAGTCGATTTGGCCGAAGCCGCTTAACCCATTGCAATCAACTTAAGGCTCACGTTTTGTGGGCCTTTATTTAAAAACAAGGAAGGATGTGTGATTGAAGCGGATTATACGGCCAGCGTTCACGCCCGGTTGCCAAAGAACATTTACCACTGGAAAATTTTTGATCCTTACTCAGGTGGCGTGCCCGATGCGTTTTATCGAAGGCTCGATGGCCCCGGTCGACCGCTCTGGGTGGAATACAAATTTTTAAAATCGCTGCCGAAACGCGATAGTACGCTCATCGTGCCGGAGCTTTCTGATCAACAAGCCCTGTGGCTGCACCAGGCGCTCGAAGCCGGTGAGCAGGCGATTGTCATTGTGGGTGTGGCAACAGAAAAAGTGGCTCGCGGCACCGGCGGTTTTGTGCTGACCCACAACGAATGGCTCACTGGTATTTCAACCCGTGAAGCAAAACGACGGCTGAAAAGCTATCAAGACATGACCTATATTATAGGTTCTCTATTGAAATAATATAGGTTATGCGATTAGAATATCCGTCCCCGAAACAAAAGGAACGCACGATGCGAAAGTCTGACAATCCAGAGTACGGTGCCAAAACACTAAAAGCGGTGCAGCGGATCTGGAAAAAACACAAACAGGAAACCAAAACCACTCAAAAAGAAATCTCCGATGCATTGGGCATGCGACAAGCGACCTTCAGCCAATACATCAATGGTGTCATTCCGCTCAATCAACAGTTTGTTGAAAAGTTTGCGACCCTTACCGAGTCGGATCCGAAAAACTACACTGACGTGGATAAACCCATTACGGAACCGTTGAAAGCAATGCCGTTGCCGATTGAGTACACCGTCAGCGGTAAAAAACCGAACGTTAAAAAAGTCATGGTTTCAACGACGGTGTCTTTGCCTGAGTGTTTAGGTGTGTTGGTGGACGTTCATGATCACCTAATGGGTTATGGCAGTGTGATCGTCATTGATCCCAACGCCGAAGTATCCAGTGGTGACTCGGTGTTATTGATTAAAAAAGATCAAGCCGTCATCGCCACTCTGCATTGTGAAAAGGACCAATGGCACGCGTTTACTCCGTCACTGACTGGCGTGAAGTGTCATAAGGTGAACAAGCAAGATTTCGTTCATCGTGTGGTATCCGTTTACTATCCCCCGAAAAAAGGCCCAACGTTTTAATTCATTCAGTTTAAGGAGAAACGCAACACAAAAACTTTTTTGCAGAAACTTAGACGCTTAACACTGAGACTCATCCCCTCAGTGTAAGTGCGTCACTAAAACACCGTACTGTGTTTGTATTTTTTATCAGGAGCAGGAGAAAGACATTGGAAGCACACACCGTAACCCACATCACTTTTTCAAACGAAATGGTGAACCATCCACCCCACTACAACCAACACGCCATTGAGTGTCAGGACTTTCGGCGCAAGCTCCCTGCTCCGTTAGCCGATGCCGCAAAATATCGCTGGCGCGCCGGTAACAAGTGGAACGCGCTCGAAGACCAACAGAAAATGGCCTGGTACATTCAGGATTATTTACTGCACCTCGACGATTTCAAAGACATCGATGCCAAAGTTGCCGAGCGTATGTCTGCACAAATTCTCGCGTGTTCGAAAACCATGTCCGACGATTGCGCGCTCACGCTGTTGAACATTGTTCGATTAGCGAGTGGCGACCGTGATGATGATCTCGACGCATGGCTCACCGACGTGACTGGGTTGCACTTCGCATAAACACAAAACATTTAACTGTTAAACAGGACGATGAGCCCCGCTCCAGGGGCTTTAACTAAGGACGGTGGTCATGGGCAACGTCGCCATAGAACCTAGAATATTACGACTCGAAGAAGCCAGAAACTATTGCGGTGCTGGTGAGAAAAGTTTTAACGCATATTTTCGTCCGTACCTCACGGAAATCCCCATCGGTCGACAAGGTGTCGGCTTTGATCGAAATGAATTGGATAAATTTTTAGATTGGCACATTGCTAACAACGGAATAAAAAGCAGGATTGGACAATGGCAAGAAACTCAAAAAGCAAAACCCAGGGTATTTACTATTCCAAGGGTGAATACATCATCGACAAAGTCTACAGAAAAGTGCGAATTCGCTGCAGCCTTGGACCGTGTAGCAAAAAAGAAGCAGTAAATAGACTAGAACTTGAAAAAAGAAAAATTGATAACGCTTTAATTTGGGGTAAAGCACCAGAGCGCACGTTAGGTGAAGCGATTATTAAATATCTGGAAGAAGCGACACATAAGTCTCTTGATACAGACATAAATATTGCTAAATCTTTTGCTAAGCACTCTTTCATTCTTAACCTTAACCTGTCGGAGATTCATGATGAAGCGCTACGACCTTACATAAAAGCCAGGCAGAGAGATAAAACAAAACACAATAAACCGGTTCGTAATAGTACAATCGGACGGGAAATTGAGTTAATTAGAAGAGTGTTAAATAAGGCAGCTAAAGTTTGGTGGTGCAAATTAACAAATAAACCTTGGTTACCACATGCTACACCAAAGTTAACAATTCCAAAGGATTCGTTGTATACCGAGACAGAAAGAAAAAAGAAAAAAGCTTATCCGTTATCTTGGTCAGAACAAGATCAGTTTTTTTCGCTTCTACCAGCTCAATTACAAAGAATGGCATTGGTGGCTGTTAATACCGGAAAACGGGATCAAGAAATCTGTGGTATGACTTGGGAAGACGAACGATACATTCCTGATCTCGATAAAAGTATTTTTATTGTTTGGGAGGATAGATCAAAAAATGGAGAGCCAACGGTATTAGTGCCAAATTCAATTGCTATGGAAGCTATCGAAAAACAACGTGGCCTTCATCCATATTATGTTTGGCCTTCGAAAGTAAAAGAAAATGCTCGCGTTCATAAAATACGATCACGTGCATGGGTTACTGCGTGGAAAAAAGCAGGTCTCCCTAGCGTTAACGAATACCGAACAGGACCACATAATCTTCGTCATACTTGCAGTCGCCGATTACGTGCAGCAGGCGTTTCAAATGAGACGAGAAAGGACATTTTAGGGCATAAAAGTAAGGACATTACTACACACTATTCAGCAGCAGAAATCGCAGAATTATTTGAAGCGGTAGAGAAGATTACAGTACGTAATGAAGGCATCATTTTGCGCTCTGTAACAGGGACAAATTTGCAAAAGTCCCCGAAATCTCCCCAAGGGTTTCAGAGCACAAAAAACAAACAGAACGTTAAATCATTGTTTTCAAAGGGAAAAAGTGGTCGGTGTGAGAGGATTTGAACCTCCGGCCCCTTCGTCCCGAACGAAGTGCGCTACCAGACTGCGCCACACACCGAAGCGAGAAGCTAACTCATTGACGAGTAAGAAAATATCCATCATTCGTAACATAGAAACTTATGCTCTTGCCGTCAATACCTAGATATTTAAATTCCTTAACATTTTTTGGGTATGTTCCCATCCGCAAAACCGCTACACTGGCGCAGTTTAATAATAAAGAGGCACTAGAACGATGAACGCTAAACTCACTTTACTCGCCGGTGTGGTTATGACCGCACTTATTGGCTGTGGGGAAAATCAATCGGAGTCCAACCAAATTAAAGCGGAAGCCCAGACCCAACAGCAACTTGAGCAACAACAATCGACAGAATTAAACTCAAACAACACCTTGCTTGCGGAGTGGACCGGTTCTTACCAAGGTGTTCCAGCTTTTGACAAAGTCAAGCTTGAAGACTTAAAGCCCGCATTTGAATATGGCATGCAACAACAGCTTAAAGAAATAGATGCCATCGCCAACAATACTCAAGCGCCTACCTTTGAAAATACCATTGTAGCGATGGAACGATCAGGTCAAACGCTTAATCGAATTTTCACTTATTGGGGCATTTGGCGCTCAAACATGTCGTCACCGGAATTTCGAGATATTCAGAAAGAATTAACCCCTAAGTTATCTGAGCTAACCTCTAAAATTAATCAAAATGAAAAGCTGTTCGCTCGGGTTAAAGCGGTTTATAACAGTGATGAAATGAATGCATTAAGAGCGGATCAACAACGTCTTGTGCAACTCACCTATGATGAGTTTGCTCGCAATGGTGCAACTCTCGATGCTGAAAAGAAAAAGCGTTATGCAGAAATCAATCAGCAATTAGCTGAGTTAGAGAACCAATTCTCCAACAACGTTCTTCATGATGAAGAAAACTACGTACTTTATTTGAATGATACGCAACTGAGTGGATTACCAGACTCATTTATAAAGTCAGCCGCATTAGCTGCAGAATCGCGTGGACAGAAAAACAAATACGCTATAACCAACACTCGCTCTTCCATGGATCCTTTTCTTACGTATTCCGATGAACGCGAACTGCGTGAAAAAGTTTGGAAAACATACTATAACCGAGGCGACAATGGTGACGAATATGATAACAATAATATCATTGCGCAAATATTGAAGTTACGCCATGAACGAGTTCAATTACTGGGGTATGAAAATTATGCCGAATGGCAACTCGAAAACCGAATGGCTAAAAATCCTGACAATGCGTTTAAATTAATGAAAGCCGTTTGGCCTGCCGCAATTGCACGAGTAAAAGAAGAAGTAGCCGACATGCAAGCCATTGCCGACGCTGAAAATGAAAAAGCCGGCAAGAAAAAAATCATTATTAAGCCTTGGGACTATCGCTATTACGCAGAAAAAGTACGTAAAGCCAAATACGATCTTAACTCAGAAGAAGTGAAACAATACTTGCAACTCGACAAACTGCGTGAAGCGATGTTCTACGTTGCAGGTCAGCTATTTAACTTCCAATTCACACCCGTTAAAGATGGTGAAGTGCCGGTATTCCATGAGGACGTTAAAGTATGGGAAGTCACCAATAAAATAAGTGGTGCGCATATAGGTTTATGGTACTTGGATCCTTTTGCACGTCCAGGTAAACGCTCGGGAGCTTGGGCTACAAGTTATCGAAGCCATACGACTTTTGACGGCCAGCAAAACGTATTGTCATCCAACAATTCAAACTTTATGAAAGGAGCGCCAGGTGAAGCAGTACTGGTTTCATGGGATGATGCCGAGACCTTTTTCCATGAATTTGGCCATTCTTTGCATGCCCTCTCATCAAAAGTCGTATACCCAACTTTAAACGGTGGTGTTCGAGATTACACGGAGTTTCAATCTCAACTTTTAGAGCGATGGTTATTAACCGACGAAGTCGTTAAGAATTACTTGGTGCATCATGAAACAGGAAAACCGATGCCTGCCGAATTGATTCAAAAAATTAAAAATGCGGATACATTTAATGAGGGCTTTAAAACAACGGAATATTTGGCCTCGGCAATGATAGACTTATTGCTACACACAACCGATCCTACACATATCGATCCCGATACATTTGAACGCGATACCTTAAAAGATTTAAACATGCCTGAAGAGGTCGTCATGCGACACCGAACGCCTCATTTTGGCCATATATTTTCTGGCGAAAGCTACTCTGCTGGATACTACGGCTATATTTGGGCAGAAGTGTTGACCTCCGATGCAGCCGAAGCATTTGCAGAAGCACCTGGAGGCTTTTACGACAAAAACGTTGCCAACAAGCTAGTAGAGCATTTGTTCTCAGTGCGCAACGCGGTGGATCCATCGGATGCTTATCGAGCGTTTAGAGGACGAGATGCGAATGTCAGTGCTCTCATGCGTGATCGCGGCTTTACGTCAAAACAATAAATATTCGTGAAGCTTTTCTCACGAAAAGTTTCACACTTATTTTTTTCCAATGATTAAAAACGAGAAACTACCCATGAACAAAACACTCATTGCGTTTTTATCTGTGGCTGTTTTAGCAGGTTGCTCTAAATCGCAAGAACAATCCACTGAGAATCGGCCCGAGCAAAAAC
The DNA here is from genome assembly GCF_055326765.1 of Pleionea sp. WD8-19. Taxonomy (NCBI): domain Bacteria; kingdom Pseudomonadati; phylum Pseudomonadota; class Gammaproteobacteria; order Oceanospirillales; family Pleioneaceae; genus Pleionea; species Pleionea sp. WD8-19. The sequence goes on from NZ_JBUZOU010000020.1 coordinate 18,423, forward strand.
ACACTCAAAATCAAACTAAAACGACTCAACTTCAATACCCTCATACTCGAAAAAGTGAAATTGTTGATGAATATTTTGGCGAAAAAGTTGCCGACCCTTATCGATGGTTAGAAGACGACCGAAGCGAAGAAACAGCGCAATGGGTTGAAGCCCAAAACAAGGTTACTTTTGGCTTTCTTAATAAAATCAAGTACCGAGATGACATCAAGCAACGACTGGAAAAATTATGGAACTACGAAAAAGTCAGCTACCCATTCAAGGAAGGAAATTACAGCTATTTTTACAAAAATGACGGTCTACAAAATCAGAATGTTGTGTATCGAACCAATTCGGAAGGTGAAACCGAAGTTTTCCTAGACCCAAATAAATTCAGTGAAGATGGCACAACGTCACTTGATACATTGGCGTTTTCAAAGGATGGTAGCATAGCCGCATATACTATTTCAGAAGGCGGTAGTGATTGGCGAAAAATCATCATCATTGATGCGGAAACCAAACAGCAACTGGAAGCACCTATTGTCGATGTAAAGTTCAGTGGCATTTCTTGGAAAGGTAACGATGGATTTTTCTATTCCAGTTACGACAAGCCCGATGGTAGCGAACTTTCAGCGAAAACCGATCAACACAAACTCTACTATCACAAATTGGGAACAGCTCAACAAGATGATCAGGTTGTATTTGGTGGAACTGAAGAACAAAAGCATCGTTATGTTTGGGGAGAGGTCACCGAAGATGACAAGTACTTGTTGATCGCTGCGGCCATTTATACCAAAGGCAACCGGTTATTTTTAAAAGACCTCAGCGAAAATGATGCACCCTTGATTACCATTCAAGACAACATAGAATTAGACACGCATTTATTGGAATCAAAAGACAATACTCTTTATCTTGTGACCAACCGCGACGCCCCAAACAAAAAAGTGGTCACAGTCAGTACTGAAAACCCTGGCCCCGAAAACTGGAAAGACTTTATTCCTCATACTGAAAACGTATTAAATATTTCCAAAGGCGGAGGCTACTTTTTTGCAAACTATTTGGTAGATGCTATATCGCAAGTGAAACAATATGACTATCAAGGCAATTTAGTTCGCGAAATTGAGCTTCCAGGCATTGGGAATGTAAGAGGCTTTGAAGGAAAGAAAACAGACACAACTTTATATTACGGCTTCTCGAATTACAAAACCCCTTCTACCATTTACGCATACTCACTATCCGATGGTAAATCCGAAGTATATCAGAAGCCTGATATCGACTTTAAAAGCGAAGACTATGTATCAAAGCAAGTATTCTACACATCGAAAGATGGCACTCGAGTACCTATGATCATTACTCATAAAAAAGGACTGGAATTGAATGGCAAAAACCCCACTATCTTATATGGGTATGGTGGCTTTAATATCAGCTTAACGCCACGTTTTAGCGTTTCAACGGCTGTTTGGATGGAGCTTGGGGGTGTTTACGCAGTTGCCAATTTACGAGGTGGTGGTGAGTACGGAAAGGATTGGCATAAAGCCGGCACTCAGCAACACAAGCAAAACGTATTCGATGATTTTATTGCCGCTGCAGAATATTTGGTTAAAGACAAATACACCAGCTCAGATTATCTAGCCATTCATGGGGGTTCTAATGGTGGATTATTGGTAGGCGCGGTGATGACACAGCGGCCTGACTTGTTCCAGGTTGCACTTCCAGCGGTCGGCGTTTTAGACATGTTGCGCTATCACACCTTTACGGCGGGTGCCGGATGGGCGTACGACTATGGCACAGCCGAAGACAGTAAAGAAATGTACGAATATTTAAAAGAATACTCTCCGGTTCACAATGTGAAACCGGGCATTGAGTATCCAGCCACCATGGTCACCACCGCCGATCACGACGACCGTGTGGTACCGGCGCACTCCTTTAAATTCGCAGCAGAGTTACAAGCCAAGCACACAGGCACCAACCCCACCTTGATCCGTATTGAAACCAATGCAGGTCACGGAGCAGGTACTCCCACTAGCAAACGCATTGAGCTCGCCGCAGATATGTATGCCTTTGCTCTCTACAATATGGGCTACCACGATCTGCATTAAATGAAAGAAACAAAACCAATCCTCTAACTCTTGGGGATTGGTTCTTACCCCCCCTCTCCTCTTTACGACTCATACTCAGCAATCAACAAATCCATCCGCTTTAAGTAAGCTATACTTTGTTAATCAATGAAGGCTCTACTTTAACGCAATATGCGATTCACAAGGTGTGTTACGGTTTTCAAATTAATTTCTCTTACTCTGCTTCTTCTTCCATTTTATGGGTTTGCAAATGCAGATTTGTTAGGCACACCCGAACTAAAAGTGAAACACCTTCCCGAAAACTCGTTGTATCAAAATGCGTTCATCAACCATATCACGCCACTCGAGTCTGGCTTTTTATTATTTGCCACTCAGTCCGGAGCTCGACTTTACGACGGTTATCAGTTTATCCCGCTTACGCCTCAAAATGTCGATATTGAACAGTCTGCATTAAATAATGCTGTTCACTCTTCGCTTGAAGACTCAAATGGAACCATTTGGTTAGCAACGCAAACGGGACTGTATCGTCTTGTTCGAAATCAATCGCAATTAGAAAAAATACCATTAGAAATTAACCAAGATATTTCTAACGTTGATGTTCGTGAAATAATAGAAGACAAGAGTGGTCAGTTATGGCTTGGTACACTAAACGGAGTCATTCAACTGGATCCGACAACGCAAAACACCGTAACCTATCATTTAAAAAATAACGACGGAAATCAAATTCCGACAGGGAAGATTTTTACTTTACTGGAACATAAAAACAAAATTTGGATCGGAACCAATACCGGCCTTTACTTTATCGATCTGGCCGAGCCCGGCATAAAAAAAATTCACACTAAATTACCGAACACTTATATTACTTCAGGCGTCATTGTTGACAGCCATACTCTCTGGTTTGGTGCGGACGGTGTTGGCATTTACCAACTGAATACGAATACAGAAAACCTAACCAAACACACTCCGAGAAACAATAAACCATTTCAACTAAAGTCCAAGAACGTTTGGTACTTATTTAAAGACAGTTCCGAAAAAATATGGATTTCATATTGGAATGAAGGTGTTACCGTTTACGATCCAAAAACACAACAACAGTACAGCATAGAGCATCGAAGTCACGACAAAAGCGCTCTTCCCGGTGATTCCGTTGAAATGATAACCGGCGATCGCTCCGGTTTGGTTTGGATAGCCACTACTGAAGGCGCAGCACTGTTCGACCCTAAAACATTCCCGATTCAATATTTAAGACATATTAATGGAAAAAACATTAGTCTCGATGTCGCCAGCGTTTACAGTGTGGTAGAAGATAAGCAAAAAAATGTCTGGATTGGTACACCAAATGGACTTGACCGGTGGGATCCGGAAGCCAATAAATTACAGCACATTCATCATAAAGTTGAAGGACAACCAGACTCCAATATCGGGACCTTATGGAAAATAAAGAATGTCAATGAACAGTATCTTTTAATCGCCAGTGATTCCGGTGTTTATCGCTACGATAAAATACAGGATCGATTTAAAAAAATCACACTGAGCAACGCAACCAACATAGCACACTACGGTTTAATAGAGCTGCAATCACCTGAATTTATTACTGCCAGTAGTACTTCAAACCTTTACCGAGTCAATGCGTTAACGGAACAGAGCGAGTTGATCTTCGATGCAAGCCAGCAGAGTATTACACAACATAACGAATACTTTAATACTTTATTAGTTACTCGCGACGACTCTATTTGGCTTGGAAGTCCTACTGGTGTATATCGCGTTTCTTTTAAAAAAGGTTTTACTCAAGTCAAAAAAATTCATCATTATTTAAAAACTCACATCATTTACGATCTGCTCGAAGACAGTCAAGGACGAGTGTGGGTTGCAACCGCCAATGGAGGCATTCATATACTCACTCAAACGGAGTCAACGGTAAGCACTCGCCATATCACTCAAAAGCAAGGTCTGCCTAATAATGATGTTCGCAGTCTAACGCAAGTGAATGACGAAATATGGTTTACTACGATGAATAATCTTGGAAAAATTCACCACTCCACCTTCGATGTTCAGGTGTTTAACCAGATAAGCGCACGCGATCTCTACTTTTTTGAAGATTGCCACTTTCAATCGACTAATAACTTTTTGTATTTATGTGGTAGCGAAGTCGTTCGTGTAAGACCGACAGATTTAACTCTCGAAAAACGGCACTACCCAATACGTCTTACCAGCATCGAGCGAATGCATGAGCCCGATCATCGTTTTGCCCCCTTGCTTGAGCAACCCAATACTGAGTTTTATCCGGAAGACAGTTTATTGACGTTTAAATTCAGCCATTTGGCTTTATCGGCTTCAGAAAACCTTCGGTACCAATATCAACTTCTTGATTACGACAAAAACTGGTTAACACCTGGGCGTGGCCATAGCGCAAGTTACACCTATTTACCCAGCGGCCGTTACCAATTAAACGTACGATCGACGAATCAAGCGAATGAATGGTCAGCACCTAAAACGGTATTGGAGTTTACCGTTCATCCTCCATTTTGGAAGTCAAACTATGCGTATTTAATTTATGTAAGTATCAGCGCTATTCTAATACTTCTGTTAATTCGATATCGAAAGGAAAAACGTCGAAAAGAGCTCATCGCAATGGAAGCCATTCGGCAAAGCGAAGAAAAGCTCCGCGATGTGTTATGGGGAAGTGGCGATCAATTTTGGCGATGGGATTTGAACTCCAATATTTTATATCGAACATCAAACATCGAACTTGATGAGTTACCGAAAGAAGAAAGCTACCTTTGGTCAGAACAATTTAAACTCATTCACCCAGAGGATCAGGCATTAGTAAAAGAAATGATTGAACAATACCTCAAAGGACAAAGCGAATATTATGAGGTTCAATACCGAATGCGCAGCGTTGATGGAAAATCTTGGAACTGGCTGCTCTCTCGGGGCCGGATAGTCGAAAAAGATCAAGATGGCAAGCCGATTATGCTTGCTGGCACTACCAAAGATATTAATGAATTAAAAGTAACCGAGGGTCGTCTTCGTCACTTAGCTAATTTTGATCAACTCACGCAACTTCCAAACCGAGCTATGTTTCATGAACAAATGAAACACGCTATTCGATTGGCTAAACGCTTTAATGAAAAAGTTGCGCTGCTTTTTTTCGATCTCAATGGGTTTAAGATTATTAATGATTCATTAGGCCATGCCATTGGCGATCAATTGCTACAAGCTGTCGCACAACGACTTAAAATCATACTCAGAGAAACCGATAATATCGCCAGATTAGGTGGTGATGAATTTACTATCATTCTTGAGCGTGTCCATGATGAAGTAGAAATCAAACTTACTTTAGACCGCTTAATTCATGAAATTTCCAAGCCATTTGATTTACCACTACAAACAGTAATGACTTCAGCCAGTGTCGGTATCGCAGTTTTCCCCGACAATGGAAGCTCAACAGAAGCTTTACTGAAACATGCCGATATTGCCATGTATGAAGCGAAACGTAGCAGCAAAATTGACTACTGCTTCTTCAAAGAAGATATGAATGCTTCTTTAGCAAAACGACTCGATATCGAAAAGGATTTGGAAAATGCCATTACGAATGATGAGTTTGAGACATTCTTTCAACCCAGAGTGAGTGTGCTCACAAACCAGATCAAAGGATTTGAAGCTCTCATTCGCTGGCAACATCCAGAAAAAGGTTTAGTATCACCTGCCGACTTTATTCCTGTTGCGGAAGACAGTGGTAAAATCATTTATTTAGGCAGTTGGATACTTTTTGATGCCAGCAAACAATGTGCGAAATGGCACGCTCAAGGACATAAAGTTAATGTATCGATTAATATATCAGCGTTGCAGTTTCAACAGTCGGATCTCATTACCATCGTTAAACAAGCCATAGAAGCCGCAAAACTGCCGCCCGAATATTTAGAGCTTGAGATTACAGAGGGCACATTAATTCACAACTTAGATCATACACGCAGGGTACTTTATGACTTAAAGCAGCTTGGCATAAGAATCGCTTTAGATGACTTTGGCACCGGTTACTCCTCATTGTCTTACTTACAGCAGTTGCCCATTGACGTTTTAAAAATCGATCGCTCTTTTATAATTCAACTCAGCCGCTCAAGAAAATCCGCTATGCTATGTAAAGCCATTATTAATATGGCGCACAGTCTCGGTATGCAAGTGGTGGCAGAAGGCATCGAAACCAAAGAGCAGCTGGAGTTTTTAAAAGAATCGGACTGCGAAGAGTACCAAGGATTTTTATTTGGCAAGCCGCAACCCGCAGATGCTATTGCATTAAGCGTCGATAAAACACTTTCTGCTTGCAGTTAATTGAAAGCTACCGTTGAACTTTCGGTCTGTTCTTTGCTAAATTTTAAAACTTGTGCGCTTTCTGGAGCAAGTCATCGTTACACTCAAAAAGCAGTTCGGATACCTAATTATAATTATCGTTGCTGGTGAAATGATTTTCAGCCTGCCTTTTCATATTACACGTTTTTTCCGCCCTACCTTTCTGGAAACTTTTCAAATCAGCAATTCGGAACTGGGTGATGTTTTCGCACTGTACGGTATTGTGGCCATGCTAAGTTACTTTCCAGGTGGTTTAATAGCGGATAAGTTTCAACCCCAAAAATTGATGTCCTTTTCACTTTTCGCGACTGCACTCGGTGGTGTTTACCTCTATTCAATTCCAAGTGTCAATGGCCTGTATTTCCTGTTTGCTTACTGGGGCTTAACCAGCATATTGCTGTTTTGGGCGGCCATGATCAAATTCACTCGCATGACTGCAGGGCATGCTCATCAAGGCAAAGCCTTTGGCTTACTGGATGGCGGACGCGGTTTAATCGCGAGCCTTTTTGCTACAGCCGCTGTATTCTTGTTTGCCGTCCACTTAACCTCCGAAGCGGATACGTCCGCACACATCACCGCGCTTAAACAGGTAATATTACTTTATACATTCATAACAGCGTTAGCCGCGTTCATTGTGCTAACAATCAAAAGTGAACCAACAACACCAAGACCAAAAGAGACGAACGGCTTGACTTCCGTATTAAAAAGTCAACGCGTTTGGTTGCAAGGTGCGATTGTTATTTCGGCTTATTGCGGTTACAAAGCGCTGGATAACTATGGCCTTTATGCTGTCGAAGTACTGCGCATGTCTCATCTCGATGCCGCTGAATTTACCAGCTCACTCAGCTATTTACGGCCTCTGGGTGCAATTACAGCAGGGTTCTTAGCCGATCGTTGGCAGGCAAGTAAAGTGATTACCATAAGCTTTTTTCTGTTAGCCATACTATTTGCAACACTTTCTTTGTTGGGTACATTCATTATTATTGAAACGATCGTTCTGTTCAATTTAATGCTGTCCGGTTTTGCCGTATTTGCACTACGAGGAATTTACTTTGCCCTACTCCAGCAAAGCCAAGTGAAACCGCAAGTGACTGGCGCGGCCGTTGGTGTCATTTCCGTTATTGGTTACACTCCCGATGTCTTTTTCGCTCCCATCACTGGCAGAATTCTTGACGCGCACCCGGGGTTCATCGGGTTTCAACATTACTTTTTGGTTCTAACGTTGGTTTCGCTCGTCGGCTTAATAGCAACCCTTCAGCTCAACCGTTCAATGTCGTGAGATGGCTACGATAGCTCCCTATTGCGAATCGCCGGAGACGTGCCCCTATTGTGGAGAACCTATCACCTTGTTAATTGATTGCAGTGTGAGTCCGCAACAGTACGTTGAAGACTGCGAGGTGTGCTGCCGACCTATTCATATATTGATTGAAATTCATGCCGATGACTCAATCGCCATTCAGTTAAAAACCGAAAATGAGACCTGATCCTAAGCCTGATTTTTGATAAGCTTGCCCACTTTCCTTATTTTAGAAGTTGTTGTTTGCCTTATGTTGACGGTCATTTCGCCAGCCAAAAGCCTAGATTTTGAATGCCCTCTCGCTGCATCAAAATACACACAACCAGAGTTTCTGGTGCATTCTCAAGCACTGATTGAAGAGCTTAAGACATTAACCCATCAAGATGTTGCGGGGCTTATGAAACTCAGTGATACCCTCGCAGAGCTCAATGTTCACCGATTTCAGTCGTTCCATACGCCATTTACTCCAGAGAATGCACGACAAGCCGTGCTTGCTTTTCGTGGAGATGTTTACCAGGGCTTAGATGCCGACAGCATGAAATCAAAAGACTTCGACTATGCGCAAAAACATTTACGTATTCTTTCTGGTCTATATGGCTTACTAAAGCCACTGGATTTAATTCAACCTTACCGCTTGGAGATGGGTACTCGATTTGGTAACCGTCGCGGCAAAAATCTCTACGAATTTTGGGGTACCTTGATTCATGAACGGATTATTCAAGAGCTAAAGAAACACCCTTCCGCCCAACTGATCAACCTTGCGTCTAACGAATATTTTAAGGTCGTAAAAGCCAAACAATTGCCGTTTGAAGTGATCACTCCGGTATTTAAAGACTACAAAGGGGGTCAGTTCAAAGTCATTAGCTTTTTTGCCAAACGAGCCCGAGGAATGATGGCCCGTTTTATCATCGATCAGCGAATAGACATACCTGAAGGGTTACGCGAGTTTAATATTTCGGGTTATCAGTTCGACCAAAAATCAAGTAGCGACAACGAGTTAGTGTTTTTACGCAAAGAGCCACAATAAACGGCCGGCTAAATAACACTCTCGATGCTACTCGCTGTCAGATATTTCGCGTGATGAAATAGGCCGATCGCTGATCGCATTCATGCGCCCTTTCCTATCCCAAATGGCGATACAAAAAGCCATAATACACATCGACAAGGTAACTTATTCAATCAAGGACGATACATTATGGAAAGCCTAAAGCTGAGTTATTCAGCACTGTTAATCTCGCTTATTTGCCCAGCGATAAACGCCAACGCCCCCCTACAGCCTCCACTTCAACACGCTAAACATTACCTACCGCAGTCAGAGCTCACACAATTTTGGGTAAGTGAAAAACTCGATGGTGTTCGAGCCTATTGGAATGGCAAACGATTAATCACGCGAGCTGGCAATATCATTCACGCGCCGAATTGGTTCATTGAAAACTTCCCACAACAACCGCTCGATGGCGAGCTATGGATAGATCGCGGGCAGTTTGAACAGGTATCCGGCATTGTTCGTCGCCTCAAGCCAAATGATAAAGACTGGAAAAGTATCAAATATATGGTCTTCGACTTACCGGCAAGTCTGGAAACCTTCGACCAACGGAAAAACCAACTTCATTCCTTATTGCAACAAAGTCCAGCAAGGCACATTCTGCCTGTGAAGCAATTTCAGGTTACCGATCACCAATCGCTACAAGACGCTTTAGCAACGGTCATTGCCAAAGGCGGCGAAGGACTGATGCTACACCGTAAACACGCACTTTATCAGGCACGACGCAGCAGTGATTTACAAAAATTGAAACCGCACAACGACGCCGAAGCGAAAGTCATCGCTCACATATCAGGAAAAGGGAAATACCGAGGTAAATTGGGTGCCTTATTAGTAGAAACTAAAGACGGCATTCGATTTAAAATCGGCTCAGGCTTTTCCGATGCCGAGCGCAGTAACCCACCTGCCATTGGTTCTTGGATTACCTATCGCTATCGCGGAAAAACAAGTAAAAAAACACCCCGGTTTGCAACTTATTTAAGAATCTATAACGATCATTAAACCGCTAGGATAACGAGATGATCCCGCTCCAATATCGGAATATGACAATGAAAAACGACTAAACGCTCTGTCAGTAATCAATTCAATAACGTGTGGTTGCGTGTAGTGATTTGATAATCTCAACCAGTTGTTCTATTCGCTGGTTGCTTAACTGACGATAATCCAAATAAGGACTCACAATACGCGATTGGTTGGGGTGAACGGCGAAGTGTTCGTTCATCCACCGAAAAGGATTTTCTGGAAATAGTGATAAGGCGTGGGTTTTTCCGGCAATGATTTGAACTTCGGTAGTTGGTTCTACTGGCTTACTGAATAATAAGCAAACGTTAGATTCATTTCTTAATAGATTGTGATCACGATAATGTTGCCAACAGGTAAACTCCAAAGCGTTCAGTTGAAACATTAGCTTAGCAAGGCAATTGAAAATTTTTCGCCAATGATTACCACAATGCTGATTAATATGCTCAATCTTATGTTGATCCAAACCCACTACCGAGCTAAGACTTTCGTATTCATCCATAGAAGGACGATTCGCGATATAAACTTTTATTAATGCGTTTGGATTTCCGAATCCAACCATTAATCCGTTTCCAACAAGTCGAGCGACAACTCCAATGGTTCTACTTCCGCTCCTTCCAACTCGGCGGTCCAATTAACACCCACTAAAAGCCCATCTTTTTGCATGCCTGGCAACCAGTTATCGATGAAGTCATCCACGTCAACCGCTCGAGGCAAGTAACCGCTCCATTCATCGCTGCAAGCAGACTTTGCGAATGATTCCCGCGACCAAAAGGGCATCACTTCAATCTCGGAACTCTCTTCCGAACCGCAAAGCGCAAACTCCGCATTCTCATCGTTACCCGTCACTAATCCCCAAACGACCCCCGTATCAATTGCATCCTCTAAAAACAACTCATAATTTGAGTCAAAATCATCGCTCAGTTTTGTCATCTTTACCCTGTCCGAAAAAATCATTTATAGAACAAAATCTCAAAACACTACTGACAGTAGGCTGTCAGTAGCCTGAATTATAGTGTTCTGGAAGCTAACCTCAACTCATTTTAAGGAGTGTACCATGCAACACAAATTAACCTGGTGTGAAATTCCTGTCGTTGATATGCAACGCGCAATCACCTTTTATCAAGAAGTTCTTCAGTGCACAATAAAGGAAGAGCGAATGGAAAACTTCGATATGGCCATTTTCGAAGCCGACACGGAAGCCGTTTCTGGCATGTTAGTGAAAGGGCAAGGTTACATGCCTTCCACTACCGGCGCAGTAGTTTACTTACAAGGCGCTGGTGGAATTGATGCGACGCTTGCGCGCGCAGTTGCTAAGGGCAGTGAAGTACTTTGGCCAAAAACAGCAATAGACGGTGGTGAAAAAGGATTTTTCGCGCAGCTTATTGATAGTGAAGGAAATCGTATTGGTTTATACGGTATGAGTTAACTAAATCGAGGGGCTGAACCCTTCAGTCCCTTTGTCACTCCTGTTCATTACTTCTGCCACTCAGGTTCTGGCAAGCGCCAAATATACATAGAAACCAACAAAGCAATAACAGGTAATGACACCTTCACCCAAAACAATGGCACCAAGTAAATGGACAACGCCATCGATGACCATAAAACCAGTAAGGTATATATTTTGGCTTTGCGCGGGATCCCTGTGCCATCAATGTAACCCACAATATAACGACTCAGTAAGGGATGCTGTAATAGCCAATGATAAAACTTTTTTGAGCTACGTAAATAACAAGCTGCCGTTAACAACAAAAAAGGGGTCGTTGGCAACAGTGGAAGGAAAATACCCAATACGCCAAGCAACAAGGATACACTGCCAACGCACCAAAATAAGATGCGTAAGCTGCGACTTTGGGTAATTCGAGTAATTTCCGACAATGTCGGCTCCTAAAAAAATAAATAGTCACGCTCTAGAGTAACTAAGAGCTGTTTTGCCAAGCAGTTCACATACCGCTACATATTACCACTGAAAGTTGTGAATATTAACTTGTTGAACCAACCCTCCACTTTTACACTTTTTACAAATCCCACGAAAAGAACAGCCTCGCATGAAATTAAAAACTCTCTTTACGATAATAGCCCTTTCCTGTAGCTCACAATTAATTTTAGCCGACAATGCGCAGCTCAATACAAGCACGGCTCCCAATACAACAGCACAACCTGCCATTTTATCGATTGGCAATGATGCATTACTGAGCATGACCAAAGAAACAAAAGAACAATTGGGAATTACTCAAGTCAGTAATCCAACCAAACTAAAAAGCGATATCGCAATAATTAAAATTGAAGAAAACAAGCTAGAAAAGCTAAGCGCTTACATGCACGACCAATATCGACGATGCGGTGGTTATGTATGGCATGCTTCAATGAACGATGCATTAAATTACAAACAAGCGATTGTGCAAAAAAGCACAGCAAAAGCCGCAGACTACAGCATTAATAATCAAGAAACCGTTGCTGCTTTGTTAGCACAAATGACCCCAGCCAGTTTGTCATCAACTGTGACTAACATGGGCAGTTACAACAACCGATACTACACACAAAGCTCAGGCGTTGAAGCCGCAAACTGGTTAAAGTCATCTTGGGAAAGTTTGGCCAACACCCGTGACGATATCACTGTCGAGCTTTTTGAACACAGTGGTTGGGCACAACCTTCGGTCATCGCCACCATAACAGGAACAACTCATCCGGAAGAAGTCGTTGTTATTGGTGGACACCTAGATTCCATTAATTCTGGTGGAGGTTCAACGGCACGAGCACCAGGTTACGATGATAATGCATCGGGTATTGCCGTTATTTCCGAAACATTACGGGCCATTGTGTTAAGTGGCTATCAACCCGCAAAAACCGTAAAAATTATGGGATATGCCGCTGAAGAAGTTGGACTTCGTGGCTCTCACGAGATAGCGACGCATTATCGAAATACTAACGTGGACGTTATCGGTGCCGCTCAATTTGATATGACCGGTTACAAAGGTTCGGCAAACCTCGACATCGTCCTAATTTCTGACTACACCAATGCCGAACAAAATCACTTTATGACGCAATTAATGGATCACTACTTTCCTGAGCTGAATTACGCTTATGACCCTTGTGGCTATGCCTGCTCCGATCACGCCTCTTGGCACCAAAGCGGCTTTCCCGCATCGTTTCCATTTGAATCCGACTCTTCTGAATACAATCGTGATATTCATACCACGCGCGACAATCATTTTGATTCCGAACACGCGACCAACTTTTTAAAGTTAGCCATTGCCTACGTTGCAGAAATGGCAAAAGGCGAAGCCGATGCCGACAATGTTGATTCATCGAGCGTCGTTGAATTTGAGCGGTCGACTGCCGAACTCGAAGAAGCCAATATCATCAGCGTGAGAGTTAAACGAACGGGTCTTTACGATCAACCTGCGGCCGTAAATTTTCATACGGTAGATGGTACTGCTACAGCCGGAGAGAATTACCGCGCGTTAAGTGGCACATTACACTGGGAAGTGAATGATTCGGAAGATAAAGTGATCGAAGTGACGGCATTGTCACTCAATGAAGACAAGCATTTTTCTATCGTACTCAGTAATACCAGTGGAAATGCCGAGCTAGGAAACGCATCAACCTTAACGGTAAACATGATCAATCAATCCGTCAGTTATGTCGCGTTTTCTCAAGCCAATCTCGAGTTAAATGAATCCAGCACAGCGACTATCACGGTAACCCGCCTCGGTGATGCCGATCAGAGCGCGCGCGTGAGTTACAGTGCAATTAACGGAACAGCCATTGCAGGAACTCACTACACCGCGCTATCGGGCTTATTGCAGTGGGAAGAAGGCGACAGCAGTGAACGAGTCATCGAAATTTCAACGTTACCGACCGATCAAGATGTGGCGTTCGTACTTTCATTGCGTGATGTTAACGGAAATGCACAAATGGGCGATGTTTCGCAAGTAAATGTGACCATCAAAAATGTTGCTGACGATCAAGCGCAGGAAAACAATGGCTCGAGCAGCGGTGGTGGCATAGGCATCAGTTTTGCGCTTTTGGCATTGCTGTTTATTCGACGAAGCAAACACCTTTAATATCGTCAGACTTATGGATGGGCGAAGCGCAACGAGCCCATCCTTTATACACACTGAGTCCTTTAAATCACGACTCTTGCCCGCTTCTTACCTGAAACACTTGATAGAAGTCCTGCGTAAACTCAGAAATGGTTTGCGTCATCAATACAAAATCAGCATCAAACTTTGCCATCTTATCTTCAATGTCGAGTTCGTCGTTTTGGTTCAATAGTTCATCACCAAACTTAACGCTTTTAATTTGTAAGTCGTCCTGAATACTGCATTTGAGTAAATCGCGATAGAACACACCCAATTTGCTTACCCAGTAACCGTCTTCAATCAAGTCAGTGATCACCTGATTTTCCGATTCGTTATCTTTAAAACGTGCGACACGTTCATCTTGTGGGTCTTTTAACTCATAGTCGCCACTTAAACTCCACCCTTCTGGCAGTCCATTAAGCAACCACTGATTCATTGTTGCAGCTGGATTTTGTTCGGCATCGACCTTTACAGCACCTAACACACCTAACGAGTCCACTAATAAACTGATAAAAGTATCCGCTAAAGCAACGCTGCCCGCATTGACAACCATCAACCCGTTGCGGGTATCAATATAGCCGTGGGTATGACTAGCGCGGGTAAACGCTTTGGGCATCAGTAGCGCTAATATGTCTTCTTTGAATTGTTGCTTTTCCTTACGGAATACTTTTCGCCCCTGTTCCAGCTCGACTTCAGCAATGCGTTCTTCCAATGCTTCATTAATCATGGAAGGTGGAATGACCTTTTGCTCTTTGCGCATACAGAACAAAAAACAACCATTTGCGGTATACACCAACTCTTGCTCATTGCGATGCAGTGGCGAAATCCAGCCAACACTTTCTTTCGACTGACGGCCACAAGGCTGAAAGCGCTGAGTGTTTAATTTTTCAGCAAACTCCTGTTCATTCAGCTTAAAATCTTCGACAAATCGATACAGTTGTAAATTTCGGAACCACATAATACATCTCAATCATAAATCGGCCGGCTATTATGCCCAAGCGAAGTGGGTTTTGCACTCTTGACTTCTCCACTCTTCAGCCAACATGCTATTTCTTATCGAAACAGGACTGGTACAACGCTTGAAAGTACGCCAAGCCTTTTTTACGGGCGTGCTGGATATTACGTTGAGGAATTTTTTCAGGTGATGTCACTTTCGTTAAAGCCAGCTCCACACTGGCTTCGCGTAAAATATGGAGCGTAGGGAAAGGTGCGCGGTTTGTGTAATTTTCCGGGTCGTCCGTTTTGCACCCTTCAAAACAATATTCGGGATGAAAGTGCGCAAGCTGGTACAGACCTTCATAGCCTTGTTGCTCAAGTAATCCCTCCCCCATTTGCGCCAGCGTCCAAAACTCATCGAACGAAACAAAGCCTTGCTCGAAAATGACTAAGGTGGTTTCAACTTCCGGGTGATGATCAAGGTACATGCATTGTTGAACCAGTTCTTGCAAAGCATTTGTTAGCTCTGAAGCAAAGGAACAGTAATAACGAATGCTTTGCTCTGCGAAAACCGGTTGCGCAAACGGACAGAAGTTTTCACCAATCACCACACGTTGCAACCACCGTTGCATTATCTGCACACTACGCGGCTCCGAAGTATTAATCACAGTTTTCTCCAATTTGCGGGATCTCAATAAATGATGGCGAATGCCCAGTTCGAATGAAAAAGCGTTCCAGATCAGTGCGCGCCAGCACATAGGTTTCGGTATTAATCAAAGGATGACAATGAAGATGTGATTCGCCCTCTGCCCCTTGATCAATCCATATCGCTTGATCAATCCACAACTCCACCGCATTCTGATCATCGTTTATTAAAGCCAACATGGACACACAACCTGGCTTAACATGCAAAAGACGCATAAGTCGCTCTGCCGATGCAAAACCCAATCGCGAAACCGATGCTCGTTTCGACAAAGTTTTTAAATCAACCTGTTTGTTATGAGCGGTAATGAGCAAAAAGTGTCGGCGACCGTAATTGTCACGCAAAAATAAATTTTTTAACCGTGTTCCCTTACGCTCAACCAAGTGACGATCAGCATCTTCACAGGTTTCCAAGGGTGGGTGCTGATATTGGGTGTAAGGAATGTCCCATTCAAAGAGTACTTTATCGAGTTGTTGTTTATTCACAGATTTTCAGATTGCTCAATTACCCAGACTGGGTTTAAATGACTCAGTCATTCATGATAACGGAAACTTTTTAAAATGAGTAACCGCATCACGATTATTCAGCACGCTGAGAAAGAAGGTCCCGGATACATTAACGATTGGGCGCAGCAACGCGATGTACATTTGGAAGTCTTACTTGCACCGAATCAGGCATTGCCGAGTCTTGCGGAAATAAAGTCCAGCGCGCCACTGGGCGTGATCTTGTTAGGTGGTGAAATGAATGTGAAAGATGCCTCACATTTGACCTGGCTACAACAGGAAATCGACTGGATAAAACAACTCACTCACACATCAACACCCGTGTTAGGTATTTGCCTAGGAGCACAACTACTCGCCACGGCACTCGGAGCGTCGGTCACCAAGCTATCGAAAATGGAATTCGGTTGGAAGACCATGCGCTTTCATTCTTTGCCTGTGGAATTAAGTTTTTTTAAAGATCTTAATTACGCTTTCGAAGCTCACAGCTTTCAATTTGGCATTCCCAAGCCTGCAGCTTTATTGGCATCCTCCGAGCAGTGCCCTCATCAAATTTTTTATCAAGCTTCCCACTGTTTGGGCCTTCAGTGTCACTTGGAATGGACACCGGAACACATCCAATCTTTGTTTCCGAACTATTCGCCACCTGACGATGCCAATGATAAACATCGACAAGCCCGCACTGTATTATTTCAATTACTCGATGAATATTTTTTGGCTAATTGAGCGTTAAATTGACAGCCGTTAAAAAAGCACTTGCTTAAAACTACTTAAGTAAGTAGTATTCCTTTCGTCGCTTAAATTAACAACAAGCAATTGGAGTAAACCCAAATGGCAGTGGTGACTTTATTTATGTCCGATCGAGATACATCTAAAACCTTTACTGATAAAAAAGAAGCCGACCAATACGATAAAATGTTGGAACTGGCAGAAAATGTTAGCGCCTGGATGGAACAAAAAATTGAAGGATTAACGGAAGATCAAGTTGAAGCCATCGGTATGTTAATTGCCGAGAACAAAGACTTGTTGGCGAAAGCCATTAAAGGTAAACCCGAGGTATTGCTGACTGAATCAGAGCAAGAAAACGACGACAACGTCACTCCCCTCGCAGCAAACGAATAATTGCTATTAGCGAAGAGAGCGTTGCTCAGGGAATGAGCGTTGCTTGCGTCCTACCCATCAAATGCCTATTGCAAATGAATTTCTATCTCACGATTTTCGGACATTTCAAACATAGAGTCATCGAAACTGGCAGGCCCCATAAAGCCTTTAGCATCATTGCTGAAACCATAATCTTCTGAAGGTGCACCAAACAAATTTTTATCCAGTTTGCCATTATCGTTTTCATCATGAAATAATTTAATCGCGTACTTACCTGCCGTTAAAGGCTCAAATGAAAATGTCATTTGCTTGGCATCTACGGCTTTTTTGACAGCCAGCAGATATTCACCAGACTCATCAAAGGACTCTTGCGAATTATAAATTACCGCCATCAAATGACCTTTTAAATTATCGAACCCCGAAACTTTCACCGTTAGCTGCAATTTTTCTTGCTCCACGGATAACGGTTCAGCAACTATTTGTTTTGAAACTAACAAAAATGGCGTTAATGCCACCAACAAATATCTCACAAAGCAATTCATCGTTTCCCCTTTATCGTTTGCATCAAAAATAATGCAGACTATGATAATCAAAATGCGGATCTAAAAAATGTGCTTAAAGTCATGCCTTTTTCGACTGAGGAGGTAACTACATGACCGTTGATGACTATATCAAAAAGCATGAGCATTGGCGAAAAGAGCTTTCCATACTCCGAGAGCTGTTGCTTGAAGCGGACTTCGAAGAAACCATCAAATGGAGTGCCCCAGTTTATACCAAAAATAAGAAAAATCTGGTGGGACTGGGAGCTTTTAAACAACACCTCGGTCTGTGGTTTTTTCAGGGAGCCCTATTAGAAGATAAACATGAAAAATTGAGTAATGCCCAAGATGGAAAAACCAAAGCGATGCGTCAGTGGCGCTTTAATAGCCTGGATGATATCACTGAAAATCTATTTGTCATCCGCGATTACCTTCATGAAACACTGCTCCACCACCAACAAGGCAACTCGATTGAAGCAGCCAAACCCAACAGTAAATTATTGACCATTCCTCAGGAGCTGGAAGATGCGCTCAATCAAAACAGTGCACTTAAAAAAGCTTACGGTCAATTAACGCCCTACAAGCAAAAAGAATACGCGGAACATATTGCCAATGCAAAACGAGAATCCACTCGACACAACCGATTAGAAAAAGCGATCCCACTTATCATGAAAGGAGTTGGATTACATGATAAATATCGAAACTGTTGAGCACGTTATTCCCGTGCTTTATATACTTAAAGAAGAGATTTGTAGAAAAACCGAAGCCACAATAACAGTGACATCTTTTTTAACTCGCAAAACTTAGGAGCGAACAATGAATGAGAATTTAAAACGTACGTTGACAAGTATCGCAGCAGTTGGAGTGAGTTTGTCGGTAAATGCCGTACCCGAGCAGCCGACTCATTGGGAAAAATGCGCGGGAATAGCAAAAGCGGGAAAAAATGACTGTGGTTCGCTAAATGGCAGCCATGGTTGTGCGGGTCAAGCACCTAAAGACAACGATCCTAACGAGTGGGTTTATGTACCCCAAGGTACTTGTGAAAAAATTGTTGGCGGAAAAGTTGTGAAAGTTAAGCCCGCTAAAACCGCACGCGCAGAAAAAACCAATTGACAACCACTATGTTGCGCAATTCAGTTTCTTTGTCAGGTATTGTTGGTTTAGGTTTACGCGAACAACATTTAGATGCTATTGCGCAACACAACCACCCTATAACCTGGTTTGAACTGCTTATCGACAACTGGTTAGCCGATGGTGGGTTTACTTATAATGCGGTTCGCTCGTTATCTGAGCGCTACGCACTGACCTTCCATGGTGTAGGACTGTCGCTAGGCTCAGTGGATCCTTTGAACTTTAGCTACTTAAAAAAAGTTAAACGGCTACTCGATGATACATCCGCTATTTGGTACTCCGAACACTGCAGTTTTTCGCAATTTCAACAGCAGCAATTACCAGACTTATTTCCACTGCCTTATACATTAGAGACTCTAGAGCATCTAGTTCAGCGTATTCATCAAGTACAAGACTATTTAAATCGTCCTTTATTAATTGAAAATATCAGTTTTTATGTGCAACATCCTGATGATGAACTTTCAGAGATAGAGCTTCTTAATGCCCTTTGTCAACGAACCGGTTGTTTTTTACTACTCGATTTAAATAATTTATATGTAAACGCAACCAACCACATTTGGAATCTACAAAATTATATTCGAAATTTACGACCTCAATATATTAAACAACTTCACCTTGGTGGTTACCATAGAAAAGGCGTGCAATTAGTTGACAGCCATAGCAGCGCGCCTTGTGAAAAAGTCTGGAAATTATTTTCTCAATATTTAACCGAATTCGATCCTTCTGTACCAATTCTCATTGAGTGGGATAACCAACTGCCTCCGTTTAGTCACTTGGTTCAGCTGCAGCAAAAAGCTCAGCACTTAGTGGATTGGCATGCAAAAAACTCAGTTTCCGAAAAAGGTGAACATGCAACTAAAACAATGGCAGGCTAACTTCTTTGATCAAGTGCTCAATAGTAGAAGTAATATACATCCAAACAATAAAGAAATGGATATTTACCAAGCCAATCATCAACAAGGTTTAGTTAGCTGGCTCGTAAAAATTTTCCCCAATACGAAAAAGATAGTAGGCGACTCAATTTTCAAAGAATTGGCTTTCAACTATCGAGATCGCATCGAACCTTATTTAACACCTGACTCAACCTATGGTAAAACTTTTCCTATATATTTAGCAAAAGAACAGACCGACAACCCAAAGTTATTTGAACTACCGTTCTTATCCGATATTGCTGCTTTCGATTGGCTTCAGCATCAAACTTATTATGCTCCATCGCGCTCTGTTTGGCCGCATAAAGATTATTGTCAATTAACGCATTCGCAACAAGAAAACCTGGTATTGCTTCTAAGTCGCGACCTTGGGTTTATACTCTCCTCTTGGGCAATTCGTTCGGTATTGGAATCGAGTTTTCGAAAGTACCAGCCATCTCAAATCAAACGACAGGAAACATGTATTCTGATAGAACGACCTCAACTAAAAGTTAGCTATCAAATAATTTCTCGTCAACAATTTGATCTTCTAGCACTGATAAAACAGGGAAAGTCATTATATGAAATAAGTGCTTTAGCCAACCATTTGTTAAATGAAGTGACAACACTTATTACTCACGGATGGATCGAAGGGTTTAAAAAACCTAGCTAAGTGTTAGCTCGAACGCACTGAAAAATACTGCATAGCAACATCCGCTTTTAAGAAAACAAAGTATTTCCTAAAAAAATATCGCTTTTAATAATATATTCAAATATCTACTTGCTCTTACATTCATATCATTTCACCTAATTCCGACTTGTTCTATTCCAAAAACGACATAACGGTATATAAACCAAAATTCCCTAAGTTTTAAATTAAAACTTCCGCTTTTTGACAAGTTGAAAATTCCAAATCCCGTTAAATACTTTCATAGGGACCTTCTCCCGGAAGTAACACTAATAGAAAATTAACTTTCGTCTACAAAGGGGTATACCAATGCGAAAATCGCTACTGATAGCAAGCATGACAACAGCGCTTTCAACATCGATAACACTGAATGCTGAAACACCCAGCCATGCCGCTAGCCAAGACCTGTTCGAAATTAATAACACCTGCATAGTCCGATTCAATCAATCGATGGATAAGTTTGATGTGGAAGGAAGAGCCAGAGGTATGGTGGCAGCCGCAAATGCACAGGCTAAGCATATATACAAACACACCATTAAAGGCTTTGCAGTAAATATGAATTGCGACAAAGCAAGAGCTGCATTTAAAAATAATACAGAAGTTCAAAGCTTTGAACCTGACGGACTTGTCGTTGCGTTTCCGAAACCTGACAAACCTGGAGGTGGTGGCAATGGTCCTCAATCCACACCTTGGTCGGTTACGCGCGTTGGCGGTCCGTGGGATGGCAGTGGTCAAACCGCCTGGATACTGGATACTGGGATCGATTTGGATCATGCGGATTTAAATGTAGACAGTAGCAGAGGTTTCAGTGCTTTTAACAAAGGTAAAGATGCTGGCTTTGATGACGGACACGGCCACGGCACTCATGTTGCTGGAACCGTCGCCGCAATAGACAATGACATCGATGTGGTTGGCATTGCCGCGGGAGCAACGGTTGTCCCTATAAAAGTATTAAACTCTCGAGGTTCAGGCAGTTACTCCGGCATCATCGCGGGTGTTGAACACGTTGCTGCGAATGGCAGCGCAGGAGATTGTGCCAATATGAGCCTAGGCGGCGGTAAAAGCAATGCATTAAATGACGCCGTTAAAAGTGCCGCACAACAAGGTATTTTATTTGCCTTGGCTGCCGGTAATGAATCGCAAAATGCAGACAATGTTTCTCCTGCGAGTGCTAATCACAATAATATTTTTACCATTTCAGCAACCGACTCTAGCGACGAATTCGCTTACTTTTCCAACTATGGAAACCCTCCGGTCGATTATGCCGCTCCCGGAGTTAGCATACTTTCTTTGAAAAGAGGTGGTGGCACCACAACGATGTCGGGGACTTCTATGGCTTCACCCGCAGCTTGTGCCGTTATCATGCTTAAAAATGGAAATCCTTCAAGTGACGGTACTGCCAGTGGAGATCCTGATGGTAACCCCGATCCTATTATTCATTTGTAGCCCCCGTACTCGTTCAATTATTTTCGGTTAAATACACAGCCCCTTTTTGGGGCTTTTTCATTTCCACAAAATAGCCCCTGTAAAGCCATCTAGTGATAAACTACGGCTCAAATGAGTTCGAACAATTGACGCTTTATCCTCTATGCAACAGACTCTCAAAGGTTTCTTACTGACACGCCATTGGGAAGAACGATTCATCAACGGTCACCAACAAACGGTTCTCTGCTTTTGGATAAAAGCAGAAAAAGGGCCTATAAAGATTGAAGTTTCCCAACAACAACCCGTCTTTTTTATTGCTCAATCTCTTATCAAAAAGGCAAATAAAGTATTAGATTCCGAACTTGGTTTAAACCGATATCGAATTCAAAAGGTATCGCTTCAATCCTTTAAATTTGAAAAGTTATGTGCCGTTTATTTTTATTCGCAGCGAGATCTATACGTTGCACGAAAGCAGCTGCGCGACAGTCATATATTTCCTTTAGAAGCCGATATTCAACCAACGGATCGGTATTTAATGGAGCGCTTTATTCGTGGGGGATTACAACTGCAAGGAACATTAAAGTCCAATAAACATTATTTAACGTTCTTAAATCCAAAACTGACCCCCACTCCATTTAAACCCAAATTTAGCGTGCTGTCTCTCGATATTGAAACCTCAATGGTTGGCGAAAAGCTCTATTCCATTGCTCTTTTAATGACTTCAACCGATTCACCGGTACAATCAGCAAACGACGTTTATATGGTTGATCCATCACGAGCCGGTCATAAAGAAGGCGATATCACATATTTTACCGATGAGAAAAGTTTGCTGACTCACTTTATTCAACGAATTCATACTTTAGACCCAGATATTGTTATAGGCTGGAATGTCGTTAACTTTGATTTGCGCTTTCTGCAAAAAAAAGCCGAACAATTAAACATAAGGTTTGCCTTTGGCCGCGAAAACGCATTGATTGACTGGCGTCAGTCTCGTAGCAATAATGAGCATTATACGTTAACGGTGCCGGGGCGCGTGATATTGGACGGTATTGATACGTTACGCTCAGCAACCTATAACTTCGAGAGTTTCTCTCTGCAATACGTGGCAAACGAGTTGCTTGAACGTGGAAAGTTGATTGCGCATTCAGATAGCCGAGGCGAAGAAATCACACGTTTATATAATGAAAATAAAACCGCACTGGCCGCATACAATCTCGAAGACTGCCAATTGGTCTGGGACATATTTAGAAAAACAAAATTAATTAGCTTTGCTGTTGAAAGAGCTCAACTCACAGGGTTGGCAATGGATCGCTTTGGTGGTTCAGTCGCTTCATTCGATAACCGCTATTTACCTTTGTTGCATCGAAAAGGCTATGTTGCCCCCAATTTAGCTTCAGAACCAGAAAACATCGGTAGCCCTGGTGGTTATGTCATGGACTCCTTTCCTGGCATTTACGATCATGTTCTGGTTCTGGATTTCAAGAGCTTGTACCCGAGTATTATACGTACGTTTAAAATCGACCCGATGGGATTGATAGAAGGGTTAAAAAAAGAAAGTCATAAGGCATTCAAAAATCAGCAGCAAACACCGATTTCCGATTACAACACTTTAGTCCCTGGCTTTAATGGCGCGGTCTTTCATAAATCGAATAATATATTGCCTGAGTTAATTGCAGAACTATGGCAAGCGCGAGACGATGCAAAACAGGAAAATGACCGTGCATTGTCACAGGCGATTAAAATTTTGATGAACTCTTTTTATGGTGTGTTAGGAACCCCAGGTTGTCGTTTTTTTGATTTTCGTTTACCCAGTTCTATCACGTTACGTGGACATCATATTTTATATCGCACAAAACAAGAAATCGAACGTAAAGGCTTTAAAGTTATTTATGGTGACACCGACTCCGTATTTGTATGGCTTAAAGGTTATCATCGTAACATTGCCATACACACCATTCGAGAATTGGGTCAACAATTAGCGGTTGAACTGAACCATTGGTGGCAGCAAACGTTAAAAAGTGAGTTTGGTATTGAAAGTTATTTGGAACTGGAATTTGAAACTCACTTTAAACGCTTTATAATGCCGACCATACGAGGATCAGAAAAAGGTTCGAAAAAACGGTATGCCGGTCTACAAGTGTTTAAAAATGGGAAAGAAACAATTATTTTTAAAGGCTTGGAAAGTGTCCGCACCGATTGGACAATATTAGCGCGTCAATTTCAAAGAGAACTTTATCAGAAAATATTTCATGATCAAGATTACGAAGATTATATTCGCCAGCTTGTTCAGTCTATTCGTAACGGTGATCAAGATGAACGTCTCGTCTATCGAAAACGCATACGAAGAAAGCTATCGGACTATCAAAAAAATGTACCGCCTCATGTGCAAGCCGCTCATATTGCTGAACAAGAACGTTCAAAACGCGGTTTGCCTTCCTGTTATAAAAATGGAGGCTGGATTGAATATCTACTGACGACTAATGGACCTCAACCTATTGAGTTTTGTCAATCACCACTAGATTACGAGCTCTATATTGAACGCCAAATTAAGCCCATTGCCGATGGAATTTTGCATTTCATCGGCAACAGTTTCGACAGCATTTTCGATCGCCAAATTGGTTTATTTTAAATTTATTATATCCAATGCCAAGGTTTTGAATGCTTTTTTTGTCCTTCGACCGTCAAACTGGCCGATTGATATCCCTTTTCAATGACCTTGGCCTGTGTTAACTCACAAAAGTCGACGGTATTCATCTGAATCAATTGGGTATGGGTTCCCCCATTAAATGTGATTTCAAACCGGTTAAATAACTCTTTGGCAATACAAACATCCATTCCATACAAATTGCCCAAAGGCGGCATTGCTCCCACTTCACACTGCGGAAACAAGTCCTGAAAATCTTCTTCTGGGACAATAGTCACTTCATTAACTTTCAACTCTATCGATAAAGGAATGGGTGCAATAACGCAGTCTGCAGGAATCAGTACTAGTGTTTTCCTATCATTTGCATTCACTACCACAACTTTTGTTAGCTCATAACTGGCCAAATGGGCTGAATGAGCGGTTTCGCGTGCTGTAATAGACTTTGGATGATGAATAACTTGGTAAGGGACGCTTTGCGACTCAAGGTACTCGATGGGTTTTGGAACGTACATGTAAGCCTCCATGACGAACAAAGAACGTAAGGCTTCTATAGTTTAACGCTGAATCTTTATTCAGATCGAGAATAATGATACTTTTTTCATCGCTTTTTATTCTATATATAATTTGGTAATGAGAATTACTTTTCTGAGAAAAAATAGCATTAGCGATATCGCAGGTAAATCCTCGATATCGCCATTTACTGACATTTCGAAAGAAGAAATTAAATCGCTACTTGTTTAAGAGTTGATGATCGGAAAACATCTTTCTTTAAGGTCGTACCAACAAACCACTTGCAAACGACGTCTTCTTCTTCAAACCCTTGGGTGGCGTATTGTTGTTTTTGCTCTACCGGTAAATCACCCAAAAATGAAAACACGGTCATCTTGGTACCACCTGAATTTAATTGAACTATGTCACCTCTTCTCATAGTGCCTCCTAAATGTAAGTTGTTAATGAAATGAACTAAAGATCTTTGTTATTTATTGGTTTAAAGCGATCTTTAGTTAGTTAGTACTCACTCCACAGCTTATTAAAAGTGGTTCATTTTTGCTTTTAATAAGTTTTGTAATAAGGAACGGCTTCCTTGCCTTAGGTTATTGAGTAAACGGTTTACTCTGCATCATCTTTGCAGCTGGGCCAATTTGCACACATCGTTGCAGAATCTTTATTTTCAACAGCTTCAACAATAATGCTTTGAATTTCTGCTTTTTCATATGAAATGAATGAATTTGAATGCTCGAGTGGCATTGCTGGAATAAAGCTTAGAATAAAGTACACAAAATTTAAGTTAGTCATATTTCACCTCATTTGCCGTCGTGATCCCAATGGACATTGACACTAAATGTACACAACTTGAGATGTGAATACAGTGAATTTATTGTGAAGAAGATGAGAATTTCGAGATAATTGCGCTATTTTTATTACTCAAGACAAATATCCAGATTTATTCTGTATAAAAATCAGCTTCGACTTTAATGACCGCAAAAATGTCATCTCTCAAATCAAAACGCTAGAGCGTATTCAGCGATTGTCCCCTGGTGAGTAAAAACATAAAGGTTAAAAAAAATTTGTTATTCGACCATTTTTGCCTAACTTAACGAAAACCAAACTGTTCCATCAATATCCGTTATCACATAGTTTAAAAATAGAATGTACTCAAACTAAAGTCACATTGAATTAATCGACTTCAGTTTCAAAAAGTTGTTAATTGCGCAACAATACACCAAGAAATTCGGTGACAATGCCTACAGAATACTCGACAGCATCATTCCATTGACATCCGTTAAGTTAATGCTCTCCTTTACTTCGTATGCTTGTTGGTTAAAAATGTTAAATCAACATCAGACTCTCTCGCTTTCACAGATAAAAGCCACTCATTTTGATATGGCATTGAAAAAGAGTAAATCTCAGAACTCAACTTCACTTCTTCCGCATTATTTGAGTTATGAGGTAAAAAGAAAAGTTTCTTATTCGAAGCAAAATACAACCCTCTCTCGGTAGTCTCCCACCGATAAGTTCTATTGAGAGCAACGTCAAAAGGCAAATATACTTCTGCATGATTTTCTCCATGCTTTATCCGCCAAAAACCTTTATCCCTTAAGTTTGCAACATAGCTAATAGGCTGATCAAGTACATCGATTGCTATATAGGTTTCAATTGGAGTCTTCGCTTTTGATAAAGTAAAATCACTCGCATTTAGAATCATAAGTTCCCACTTTTCCATGTCTTTCAACAAAACGTATGCTTCGTCTATTTTTTTCGTCCACTGAAAATTTGTAAAAAACTTATCCTCAGTACTCCACACTATCGAAAAATCATCTAGGTTTATTATGAACCATCGACCTGCAGCGGTACCCCCTAACTTACTTCCATCCGAATTAAAGTTTAAATCAGTAAACCGGATTGTATTTTTAATATTGGTAATTTGAACGGGTCTGTTATTTCCTTTTTTATACCAAACTTGATAAAGCCCCGTGCGGTTTGAAATCCAAGCCACTTGAGAACCGTCTTTTGATACCGCTGGATAAAAGTCTTTATGTGAAGAGCTTTCGTAAAGTTCCGAAACCCCACTTTTTAAATTTAAGCGCTCTAGATCTCGATTTTGTGGAGAGCCGGTTTGAACGATGAGACCATCTTTATACGGCATAGGTGACTTGAACGGTATGGATAACTTTGCAAATACTTCTTTCTGTTCAGTCTTAATCCAAAATTTCACAATATTATTAAATTCGTCCCTATAAACAATTGCATTATCACTATCGGACCATTCAACCGTGTGTAAAGTCAGTTCGACCGAATCAACAAGCTTGGTTTCGCGAGATTTAGTATCGTAGAGCCAAATTTCCGTCGAAGCCCAATTTCTATTTCGTAATATGGCTAAATGATTACCATTTTTTGAAACCGCGAAATAATAATCGCCTTTACCACTAGGAGGAGGAACAGCAATTGGCCAACTTTCAGTATTACTAAAGGATTGTGAATATATGATAAAGGGTTCATTGACTGTCTTCGCAGTTGTGAAGTACATACCATTACCATCAGACCAAATTTCGGCGTGTGAAGTCGTCGACTTTCGACTGCACTTTCCCAACGTCTTAATATTATTCAAGGTTAGCGAATCTTTTTCAAACGTTCCAATTTTAAAAAAACACTCTTCATCGGTAAACTGACTAAACACAATACTTTGATCATTATTAGCCCATCGAGGCATTCGAGTACTAAATTCATTACCGATAAGTGGAATCAGTTCACCGGTTTCCATATTTCGTATATATATCTGCCACATCTCAGTGTTATGCAATTGATAATCAAATAACATCCACTTGTTATCACTCGATAGCGATGGGTATGATTCAATGCCCTTTAAATGGGTAAGACTTTGAGCTTCAGTAAATGTGTTAGGTGAAAATTGGATGACGTCGTTATAGAAATATTTATAAACAATACTAAGGGAGGCAATTACGATGACCAAAAGAATTAAATAATGAATATTTTTTTTAATGTTAGATAAATTAATTTGTACCTTTTCATCCAAAACATCCACTTCAGCAACCAACCGATACCCATGCCCCAATCGGTTCTCAATAACCACTTTTTCCTTTGCCGTATCATCAAATAATTTCCGTAAAACCGTAACTTGCTTACGAGCAGAAGAATCATCTTTATATTGATGCCCATAAATAAATTTATGCACCTCATTTACAGATACGTAGGAGTTCGTATTCTCCAATAAGAGAATTAAAAGCTTGATTGAGTTCGGAGTGATGTTACGTCGTTCGCCTTTTGGCGTGATCACGATTTTTTCATTAAAGTCGACGGTGTAACCTGCAACTTTAACCGGATGTGAACTCCAATCCTCATAAAGGTCGTATTGACTCTCGCTATCCCTTTCAATGGATGGCAATTCACTCATATGAACGGACTCGATTCGTTAAACTGGGTTAAATTTGTTCAATTATTATTATAGTTTTCAAGTAGATACGGCACCTGGAGGACATTCTAGCACCTATGAGTGTTGGATTTAATAGAAATTTTTAGCTCGGATAAGGAAAAATTAACATTGAAAATTTAATTAAATTGCGTTTGTTTAAGATATTATTTCACAATACATATCTCTCTAACGAGATACTTGAGCTTAAACGCATAGTACTAAGTCAAATGGCGGAACGGTGAAAATGCTCGTTATCAAAATCCGGGCAACTCCTCTGACTGACTTAAAATATTCCTGTTCATACGATTATAAATTTCTAAAAAGCACTCAAACCACTTTCAATTGAAAATATCGCAGTAACCAATTTAAATACCAAGATCAGGCATAACCTACAATTCAAATGAGTCAATTCTACAGTGTTCATTACACTCATTTTCACACGACGCCTTCCTTGGCTCCTTGTGATAAAAATAAATCCGAATCGTTTCGTATCTATTCATCCACTAAAGAAAAAAGCCTGTAGCTAAGCACTCGTTCAATGCTACAGGCCAGGAGGGTGAGCAAATAAATCAGGGTGAATAATCATATGCTCACTTTAACTTCAGAGGCTAAGTGCCCAAAACCTCTGAAAGCACCAGAAAGTCAAACGTTTCGAATCCTGGTATTCCGTCGGAAATCACCCATCAGACACCCCTGCCTAAACATGGATGATGCCGACAAAGTAATACTATCAAAACAACAACTATTTAAGCAAGTAGTATTAATATAAATAGTCTATAAAGCCTGTTAGGTGACCTGTTTAGATAAGATCGCTAAAATAAGCGCTTTTATTTCAGCGGAATTGTTCGCATGACTTTGAATATCAATCCAGTTACGGATGAGCAGCAGCTAAAAGAAGTGGAAGAGCTCGCCAATACTATTTGGCATCAGCACTATACGCCAATCATAGGTAAGGCTCAGGTGATCTACATGCTCGATAAGTTTCAAAGTATTCGTGCGATGAAAGAGCAAATCGAACAGGACCATTATCGTTACTTTGAAATACGAGATAATCAAATATTGATAGGATACTTCTCGGTGCAATTGCAAGACAAGACGTTATTTCTGAGTAAACTCTATCTCTCATCAAACCAACGTGGAAAAGGTTATGCCCGCCAAGCCATGGCATTTATTGGTAACCACGCTCGCCTAAAAGGTGCCAGTACCATTCGGTTGACCGTAAACAAATACAATAAAAACTCGATTGCTGCCTATCAATCTTTGGGGTTCAATATTATCGAAGAAGCCGTATTTGACATTGGCCAAGGGTATGTGATGGATGACTTTGTTATGGAAAAGCCACTAGTAAGCTAACTGATAAAAGATCAACTACACTTATCAGAGTGTGCGCTCGGGCGATAAATGACATGCCATGAAATCATTCAATATTCTGGTAATCGATGATGCCAGCATGATCCGAGACCTGATCAAAAAATTTGTCCGAGATTATTTTCCCGGCGCAAAAATATTTGATGCCCATAATGGTCAATCAGGAAAATCGGTGTTACTGCATCAAGACATCGATATGGTATTGTGCGACTGGGAAATGCCAGAAATGAACGGTATTGAACTGCTTGCTTGGTTTCGTCAGGAAAAACGCTACAAAGACCTTCCCTTTATTATGGTTACCAGTCGAGGGGATAAAGAGTATGTCCTCGAAGCCATTCAAGCAGGTGTTAGCGATTACTTGGTAAAACCTTTCAATCGTCAACAATTTGCCGAAAAAGTAGAACGCGCGTTAAAACGACACGGTATAAAAGGCAAAATGGCAGAGCCTGAGCGAACCGCTTCGTCTTCGTTAGAAGTTTTAACCGGAAAAAAGACGACTCCACCCTCTAAACCGAAACCAAAAAAACCATTACCGAAAGGTGTTGCGTTAATCCGTACACCCGAAGGAGAAGCTCGTTGCGCGGTAAAACAACTGGATAAAAATTATTGTCTGGGTGTTTTTAAACGCGTCGACTATATTCCACAACTACTAGAGCCTGTTTCAGTCGACATCGAATTTAAACAAGACGATGAGTCGAAAGTCATGCGCATCAATGGGTTTATTCAATCCATAACAGCTACTGAAAACACACCAGACAGTCAATTAATTCAACTGAAAGTCACTTTTATGGATGAAGATCCTCAAAAGCATCAATTAATTGAAGAATATGTCAGTCAATTCAACTAACCGATGCATCATGAATCAACGTTGAGAGTCAACCGTATCCATACCCGTGCCAAACACTTTCGCTTTTATCTTTGAAGCTTCCTGCCAACGGTTACGCCCCCATTGACTCAAATTATCCAGCCCCACATAAATAGTCGGCAAAATTAAAAGGCTAACAACGGTAGAAAATGCTAATCCTCCGATAACCGCACGAGCCATAGGATAATAGGGCGGTGAGTTGGCATCACCTCCGATGGTTGTATCCCCCATACTTAACGGAATTAAACCTAAAATGGTTGTAGCCACGGTCATTAAAATCGGCCGTAGCCGATCACGTCCACCTTGCAAAATGGCGGCATTTCTTGGCATGCCCTGCCTACGCAAGTGATTAATATGATCAACTAAAACAATACCATTGTTCACAACAACGCCCATTAAAACTAATATCCCGATCATCGCCATGACCGAAAATTGAGTTTGGGTGATAAAGAAAAACCAGAACACACCAACAACCGCATAGCCTATCGAACTGATCACGGCTAACGGAAACAGCATGGATTCAAACAGTGCCGCCATTACCACAAAAATCATCACGACGGCCAACATCATATTCCATAACATAATGTTGTCGGTGTCTTCTTCACGTTGAAAAGCTTGTCCCAAGTTCCACTGATAACCACTGGGTAAAGATACAGTTTTCATAACACGCTCAATTTCCTTTCGTGCCTCATCCATAGTGATTTCATCTTCCAGGTTAGCGATAACACCAATACTGGTTTGCCGGTTTCGTCGTTGAATGATATTTGATGCTTGCTTTGACTTGAAGTCAGCAATACTTGCTAATGGAATCGCTCTGGCATTTGGGCGTGTCAACATTAAATGCTTCAAATCCATTACTGATCGATGATCCTTCTGCCCAAATTCGAGAACAATATCAACCTCATGATCATTACCGCGATAGGAACGTAAAGGTTGCCCTCGAATGGCAACCGATATCATTTGCGCAACTTGCGCCGGATCCAATTGCACATTTTGAGCTTTGGTTCGATTCACAATAACCTGCAGCTCACGATCTTTCGATGTCGCTTCGGATTGTGCATCATAAATTCCTTCCACAGTATTCAGTATTCGCGCCACTTCCTGGCTTAACTCCCGTAACCGGTCCGTCGACTCTCCAGTAACGTAAATTTTCACGCCCTCTTCCTGACCACGATTACGTTCAAAACTCGGCTTACCAATGGGTATTTTGGGTAAATGGTCTTCAATAAACTTTCGAATGTCAGAGACTGATTTTGTAGCGTGCTCTTTATCTTTTAGCAAAATTGTCGACTGCGCCAGGTCATTTCGGTAATAACTGTACACCGTATCAATGTCCAGTTCATCCTTGTGTTGATACAAAAAGGCTTCAATTTTATTGACGGATTCTTCCACACGTTCAATCGTGTATTGACTATCAATGTGGTAGGGTAAAAAAAGCCTACGCTTGGTATCGTCTACAAAGTTATCTTTTGTCACAAACTGTGCAGGAATAGCAACACTAACAATGATTAAAAATGCACACAGGCCCGAAATCGCAGGATGATTCAGAGACCAACTCAAAAACCTTTCGTAACGGTCCATCAACTTATTAATCCATAGGCTCGATCTTTCTCGGCTTTTAATTTTAAATTTGGAAAGCAATAGAGGTATTACGGTTAATGCGATAAACAGTGACGCCGCTAACGCAATCACTATGGTAATGGCAACATGACTCAGAAATACGGTTACGTCGACTTTTTCCCCAACAATATTTGGAAGAAAAACAATGGCCGTTGTGATTGTTCCTGCAAATACAGCCACCCCGACTTCTTTTACTCCAAGCGAAATCGCTTTTTGATTATCATTCGGATATTTTTCCTGATAACGAAAGATACTTTCTGTTACCACGACGGCATTATCAACCAGCATTCCAATTGCTAGCATCAGACCCATCATCGATAAAATATTCAGTGAAACATTAAAGAAAAACATGAAGGCCAGAGTAATGGTTAACGAAAATGGAACCGCCAACGCAACGATCAAAGTTGAAGTCACTTCACGCAAGAAAAAATAAAGCACAATGATGGATAAGCAAAAGCCAATAATACCTGAAATGCTGATGTCTCTTAACGAACGAGTTACACCCTCTGCCTGGTTATCCATCGTGAATAGTTTTATGCCTTCAAAAGCTGGATCATTTTCCGCTTGCTCAATGGTTTTCAATACTTGAGTGGCGACCTCAACCAAGTTAGCATTCGCTTCTCGAGTTATCGACATACCTATCGCGTAATCTCGTCCCAAATGCCGTCCTTCTTGTGGAATAGGTTGCTCTAAAACAATATCCGCGATGTCCGATAAACGAATACCCCGCTGATTGACCACCAAGTTTTCAATATCTTCGATGCTTCGATACTCGCCCAAGGGCTTTACACGATATCGCAGTTCACCGTCAGTAATTCTTCCTGCGGATAACGAAAAATTTTCTTTCTGCAGTTGACTTGCAAGCTGGTTGATATCAATGCCATAAGCACTGACTTTATCTGCGATTAACTGAATTTTTATTTGACGTTTATCGACACCATAAAGATCCACCTTAGACACACCATCGATTCGCTCAATCGGACGTTTGAGTTTTCTGTCCAACATATCGTAAGCATTGGACAAATCACGCTCTGATGAAATGCGCAACTGCAACACCGGCATATCACCGGTACCGCCTGTGAATACAAATATGCGTTGCAAATCATCCGGTAGTTGACTGCGAATAGCATCTATTTTTTCTCTTGCCTCAACACCTTTAATTCGCGCATTTTGGTCCCAATCAAACTGTAAAAAAATCTGCGCGTTGTTATCCGTTGTCGTTGAATATAGGTTTTGAATGGAGCTCATGGTCGCCAGCACTTCTTCCAACGGTCGAGTGATGGTTTCTTCAATCTCTTCGGCGGATGAATTTGGATAGGGCACTTGAATAAAAATGCCCGGAAAGTTAATGGCAGGAAAATACTCTAAAGGAAGCAGCTTGGATGTCATGGCTCCGGTTACTAAAAAGCAAACGAAGAACATCAAGGTTGTCACCGGCCGTTTTAATGCGAGTTGCGTCAGTTTCATCTACCGTTACTCCCCGCGATCCATTACGCAATACAATACAGGGATCACTACCAAGGTCAGTAGGGTTGAAACGAGCAATCCTCCGATCACGGTTATTGCCATGGGTGCCCGTATTTCGGCTCCTTCTCCAAAGCCGAGAGCCAGCGGAAGCATTCCCAAAGTGGTCGTCAATGTTGTCATAACAATCGGCCTTAGCCTCGCCTCACCCGCTTCTTTAACGGCATCAAGTTTTTCCTTTCCTTCCGCTCGCAGCTGGTTGATTTTATCGATGAGCACAATAGCATTGTTAACCACAATACCGGCGAGCATGATAAGGCCGATAAAAACCACAACACTGATCGTTGTTCCCGTAACAAATAAGCCATAAACTGCACCAACTAAAGCCAAAGGCACACTGAATAAAATTACGAATGGATGCAATAACGATTCAAACTGCGACGCCATCACCAAGTACACAAGGAAAATGGCCAGCGCCAGTGCTAGTTTTAAAGAGTCAAAAGAAACTTTCATCTCTTCGTTCTGCCCCCCAATCCGTACTTCAACGCCCTTAACCTTTGGTAATTGGTCGATGAGCTGTTGTAATTCAGCAGCACCTTCTCCCAAATCTCCGTAATTTAGATTAGCGTTGATTATGGCAACGCGCTCCTGCGAAATACGATTAATTTCACTCGGTCCAATGGCGACGTGAATATCTGCAATGGCATCTAAAGTAATGGGCCGCTCAGATTGCGGGTTAATAATCAGCTTTCGAATATCTTCTACCGAGGATCGATCTTTTTCTTGAACGCGAACCAACACATCAATTTTTCGATCTCGAAACGCATACTTAGTAGCCACGTCTCCGCGCAGTTGAGTAACTACTTTTCTCGCAATGTCAGGGACGTTCAATCCCAGATGAGCGGCCTTTTGATGATCAAATTTAATTTGAACCTCGGGATGCCCTTTTTGAATGGTTGACTTAATATCACTGAAGCGATCACTTTCAGACATCAATTGGATTAATCGACTATTTTGTTGCTTTAATTTATCAAGATTAAAGCCACTGATTTCCACCTCTAATGGTGTTTTGAACGTAAACAGCGCCGGCTTTTCGATATTAATTTCAACATCTGGAATTTGTTGCAGTCTCTCTCTTAACGCCCGAATAACGTGCTGCTCCTTTTCACCAGAAACAGGTTTTGAAATGACCACATTGAGTTCACCGCGGTACTCGCCCCCTTTTTCCGGACTGGAGTCCAAACGATTTCCGGTGCCAGCTACCGAATAGGTCCGCTCAACATACTCTACTTTACTCGCGAGTTGTTGCGCTTTCTGAATAATTTGGTCTGTTTGATCGAGCGGTGTACCTGAAGGCGCTTTGATTTCAATTAATAATTCGCCCTGTGACAACGCGGGAATCAACTCAACACCAATACGATTTACTAATAACACGCTGGAGCCAAAAGCGAGGATTGCAATGAACAGCACCAAAACTTTATGTTGAAGTGATTGATTTAGCAGTCGTCGATAGATTTTTTCTAATCCCTGATAAACAAAGTTAAAGGGCACAACTAAAAACAGGAATAAATAACGCATACTTTTACTCACGGCAGCTGCAACAATTTGCACGCTACCAAGTAAATACCTGGGCACAACAAAAAATAAAAACCTGAGCGGCGCCAGAAGTATTCGCTTCCATAGGCGTTCTTCGGTTTGCAATGAAGACTGTGGCACAGCAGGCGTCATACGCGACACATGCGCGCCAGACGCAGAAACCATTGGAATAAACGTCAGTGCCATTAACAGCGAAACCAGTAAAGCAAAAGTAACCGTAAGCGCCTGATCACTAAACAGTTGTCCTGCAATTCCTTCAACAAAAACAAGAGGCAGGAATACCGCAATGGTTGTCATGGTTGCTGCAAAAATAGCACCAGCAACTTCTCGCGTACCTTGTCTTGCTGCAGTTACGCTGTCGATACCCAACTCTTTTTTCTTGGCAATATTTTCCAGTACAACAATAGCATTATCCACGAGTAAGCCTACCGCCAGTGCCAATCCACCCAATGACATAATGTTCATGGTAATGTTGAAGCCGTACATCATATTGAAACTGATGATGACAGAAATCGGTATGGCTAACGATATGATCAACGTTGATTTAAAGTTTCGCAAAAACAAATACAACACGATCATAGCAAGCAGACCACCAAGCATCGCATTAAAGATAACTTCGTTAATTGCCTGCTCAATAAAGTTGGCTTGATTGTAAATTTCTTGCAAAACTCTGTCTTCTGACAGGTTGCTTTTGATAATTTTCAATCGAGAATTCAGTCGTTTGGCGACCGTAACGGTATTGGCATCGCCTTCCTTATAAATGGCGATCTCCACGGCTTCTATGCCATCAAGTCGTGTAATGGCTTCTCGCTCTTTGTACTTTTGTTGAACGGTGGCAATGTCACGCAGGTAAATGGGTTTTCCGTCTTGTGATGAAATTATGGAACCGGCAATTTCATCAACCGATTGATATTGATTGATAGTACGTACTAGAAACTGCTGACTGCCTTCTTCCAGTCGACCGCCAGACAAATTCACATTTTCGGCTTTTAATCGACCCGCGACCTGCTCAATGGAAAGATTTAGCTGACTCAACTTTTGCTGATCCACCAGCACTTGTACTTCGTCTTCCAGGCCACCGCTGACTTTAACAGCCGCAACACCTTCAATAGACTCCAATCGTCGTTTTATTTCTTCTTCAGCGTACCGACGTAATTCGATTAACTCAGCTTCGTTCAACAATCGATTTGTCACCGAACCATCACTTTGCTTTCCCGACATCGATAATCGAACAATTGGCGCCAACGATGGATTAAAACGCAATAAACTGGGCCGTTGTACATCGAGTGGCAATTGCACAATGTCAAGCTTTTCTCGAACATCCAAGCCCGCCATTCCCATATCGGCGCCCCAATTAAATTCCAACAACACATCCGACTGTCCTGCACGAGATATGGAACGAATTTGTCTTAAATTTTTAACAACACCGAGCGACTCTTCAATAGGCTTGGTGATCAGGTTTTCAATTTCTGCCGGTGCGGCACCTGGGTATTCCGTTCGAACCGTTAAGCTGGGGTAAGACAGGTCGGGTAGCAACGTTAGCCCTAAACGACCTAATAACACAAAGCCAAAAATAAGCAATGCGATAGTAAACATAGAAACGGTGACAGGGCGCCGGGTAGAAACATCAACAATAGAAGCAGTCAAACTCATTCAGGAAGTTCCGTAAAAAGGAGAAAAGCCAAATACAAATACTGAATGGTGTGCATTAAACGTGGTTAATAAATCTTTGCAGTCCACTTACGCACGTCAGCATTTGCAATTCTATTTTTATTAATTTTAATTAATCAACACTATTGGCGGTGCTAGCCAATTCAGACTTTGCTGTTCCAGCATTGAGTACTTCGACCTTACTGTCATTTTTCAGACTGTTTTGTCCTGCAATCACCACCTGATCGCCGGCATTCAATCCACCAAGTACTTCAATTTTAAGACTGTCTTCAAAGCCCGTTGTCACTTCCTGTTTTTTTGCAAGGCCATCTTTTACAACATAAACCGATGGAACCTCCGAGTCTGCAATTAAAGCGTTTTTATCAACCAGTAAGGTATCAGAATGGTTAGCATAAATAATACCGACACGACCAAACATTCCCGGCTTCAGTAGTCGCTCAGGATCGTTTACTTCAACGGTCACTTTAAATGTACCGCTGGTTGCATCAACGATTGGTGCGATACGAATCACTTCTCCATGGAACTGACTGCCTTTTCGCGCATCAACACTCACCCAAGCCTTTTGTTTCACCTTTAACTTATGCAGTTCACTTTCGGGCACATGAATTACGGCATGCAAAGGATCAAAATCGGTAACCCGAAATAAAGGATCGTTCGCTCTTACCATATTGCCTACTTTAACCAATCTTTCCGAAACCACACCATCAATAGGAGCAACGATGGTTGCAAAAGTCAGTTCCAATTTAGCCAATTCAAAAGCGGCCATTTGCGCTTCGTAATCAAACTTTAAGCGCTCGTAAGTATCGGAACTGACCATTTTCTTTTCGTAAATGCGCTTGTTTCTTTCCAGCTCCGCTTTCAACCTTCGTAAGTTAGCTTCTGAACGTTTTAATTCAAGTTCAAGACGATCGGTATTCAGTTGCGCCAATACTTGACCCGCTTCAACATAGTCGCCTTCTTCTACCAAAATTTTGGTAATAATTTCACTCGACTTAGCAACAACAGTAGCTTCCTGCTCCGCTTCCAGTGACGTGGTATTGGAATAAATCGCATTCACATCACCACGCACCACTGAGCTGACTTCAACAGGTACCGCAACTTGCTCTTTCTTTTCTTTGTTATTGTCTGCATCCTTATCTTGGCCAGAGTTACTGCAGGCGGTAAGCAGTAACACAGTCATTGCGGATAACACTAAAGACGAAGCTTTCATAACTTTTTCCATTTTCACGTAAAATTCAGTTTCAGGTTAAGTCTGTGTTATACATATATACAACACCAATTCACTTAGATACAAACCCTAGTTTGTAACCAAATTTGCCGCTTCAGATCCTTACGAGTCAGTCACTG
Organism: Pleionea sp. WD8-19; assembly: GCF_055326765.1. NCBI lineage: Bacteria > Pseudomonadati > Pseudomonadota > Gammaproteobacteria > Oceanospirillales > Pleioneaceae > Pleionea > Pleionea sp. WD8-19. Next base: position 56,708 of record NZ_JBUZOU010000020.1, read on the forward strand.
CACTTTCACTTTAAAAACGTCATGGCGGCCTGAAACAACTTTGCTCAAGAGAGCATATTTAATGCCAACAGTCTATCTTGTTGATTTATATGCGTTTTTAGATTATTGATTCAGCATGCATTTGGGTGTTTTGGTTTATTTCACCAAAAAATAGTATTCCACAACCTTGATACGACCAAAGCGCCAGAATAGATTCGAATGAACTGTTAACAATGATGTCTTTCGACTTCGGGTCATCACGACTTCACCTTTGAAATCATTTACTCATTGACAACATTAAAAACGGGTGGCATCTTGTCGGCACTTTTCACAACCGAGGTCAAACCCATGAACAATTTGCCTGTCATCGTTCAGCTGGATGAAGTGTCCTGTCTCTCGGTTGTTCTCTGCAATAGTCGCGTTAACTAACAACGCAATCTCCGCGAAGACTCAATCGAGACTCTGAACATTCGGAGTGGTTGGCTGCGCTATTTATCAGCTTAGCCCAACATCCTTTCTTTATTAATTCAAAAATTTAAGCCGGCGAAATCCGTTATTCGTCGCAATCAAGGATTTTGATATGACAAATCACAATGAAAACAAACAATCATGGTTTGCTTTATTCAAGCAAGCTTTAAAAGGCAATGTTGAATACGATTTAACGCAAGGTTCTATTGGCAAAGCTGCATTTTTGCTGGCTGTTCCTATGGTTTTGGAAATGGCGATGGAATCCATCTTTGCGGTCGTTGATATTTTCTTTGTTTCCGGGCTAGGAGCAGAAGCAATTGCGGTTGTTGGACTGACAGAAGCGGTCATTACGTTACTCTACGCCATCGCTATCGGATTGAGCATGGCCGTTACTGCCATGGTTGCTCGACGAATTGGAGAAAAGAAAAATGAAGACGCCAACTTAGTTGCCGGCCAAACACTGTGGGCTGGCTTATTGGTCGCTTTTGTCGTAGGCAGCACAGGCATTTTCTTCGCACCCGATATTCTGGCCGCCATGGGCGCCGATCCATCAGTGATCAATCAAGGCCAGTCTTATACCGCAATCATGCTGGGCGGTTCTATAACCATTCTTTACCTGTTTTTGATCAACGCTATTTTTCGTGGTGCAGGAGATGCCACCATCGCCATGCGTTCGCTGTGGCTCGCAAATGGAATCAATATTGTGCTCGATCCTTTATTGATTTACGGCGTCGGCCCTTTTCCAGAAATGGGAGTTACCGGTGCTGCGGTGGCAACAACAATTGGTCGAGGTATTGGAGTGATTTATCAGCTGTATCATTTGTTTGGTCAGTCCAGTCGAGTTCAAGTGCGTTTGCCACATTTGAATCTTGCGCCTCAAATACTCGCACGAATTGCAAAAGTCTCCGTTGGCGGCATATTGCAGTTTTTAATCGCAACCGCAAGCTGGGTTGTTTTGGTGAGAATCGTATCGACTTATGGCAGTGCCGCCGTTGCCGGTTACACCATTGCGATTCGGGTAATTATTTTCACTATTTTACCCGCTTGGGGTTTGAGTAATGCAGTCGCCACATTAGTTGGGCAGAATTTGGGGGCGGGTAAACCCGAACGCGCAGAAATCTCCGTTTGGCAAATCACAAAATACAACGTGTATTTTATGATAACCGTCGCCTTGGTGTTCATCACTTTTGCTGAAGCGATTGTGGGTTTCTTCACACAAGATCCGGAAGCCTTGCGTAGTGGGGTCGACTGTTTGCGCTTTATCAGTTATGGCTATGGTTTTTATGCGGTTGGCATGATTGTCGTACAAGCATTTAATGGCGCAGGCGATACCATGACACCCACCAAGATCAATTTCTTCTGCTACTGGATGTGCCAAATACCCTTGGCCTATCTGTTGGCAAAAGTATTCGCTCTTGGCCCTATCGGAGTATTTTTATCCATCACCATTGCCGAATCCTTAATGGCTTTGGTCGGTGTTTGGCTATTCAAGCAAGGCCACTGGAAACTCAAACAGGTATAAACTTTAACCGCTGCTGCGTAGTGCTCTTTTGCTACGCAGCGATTTTCATTCATCAATTATTCTCACTTCCCTTTCTTTATACTTGTAATTCATTTTTACTACGATTAGTTTTATCAGCACTAAAACAAAAACTTCAGGAGACAAAATGGCCTTTCCAAGACCGGTCACTGTTACCGATTTCAATCAATTGATGAACGATCATGGGCATTACGACGCATTAATCATCGTATCATCGCAAAAAGAATTCACAATCGATTCGTCCATTAATAGTTTTTTGATCCAGGCCTCAGCCATTGATCATCGCATTGGAAAAGAAACGGTTTTGTTGCAGCACGACAAATGCCCAGGAAAACGATTAATCCATGCACCAACGGGCGACTTGAGAAAAGACAGCGATGACGTCCGAAACTTTGGTGACACAGCAAAAGCGGCAATTGTTATGGCTAAAGACGCCGGAGCAATTAACCCTGTTCTGGTCATTGATGGTGTACCCCAAGAAGCGCCATTTCAAAATGCGCTATCGGTTGCTTTTCTTTCAGCCTGCCAAGGGCTGTGGAAACCCTTAGAAGCACGTGAAGTCATCGGTGAAGAAAAGCTGGAAACGGTTCAGTCTATCGGACTTTACGATCCGAACAACTCACTCGATATCGAATATTTAAGCGCAGTAGAAACCGGTCGACGACTCGCACGCGATCTGTGCGGAACGGAGCCCGAAAGAATGGCTCCACCGATGTTCGCGGACTATTGCAACGATGCCTTTCGCGATACTGCGGTTAAGGTAACAGTAGAATCAAGTCGCACAACGCTCGAAGCCAAATATCCGTTACTCGCCGCCGTTGCTCGAGCTTCACAGTGTGTTGAGCGCCATCAACCGAGAGTCATTAAACTCGAGTATCAAGGCGACGGTCCAATTGAAAAAACATTAATGCTGGTGGGTAAAGCCGTCACTTATGATACCGGCGGTGCCGACTTAAAAGTCGGTGGACACATGGCTGGTATGAGCCGTGATAAAGGTGGTGCAGCGGCCGTTGCAGGTTTTGTAAAAACCGTTGCCGAACTCAAGCCCAAAGGGTTAAAAGTGGTTGCTTATATTGGCGCGGTTCGTAACAGCATTGGTTCTGACGCTTTTGTTGCCGATGAAATTATTACCGCACATTCAGGTAAACGTGTTCGTATTGGTAATACCGATGCTGAGGGTCGCCTGGTGATGTGCGATCTCCTTTCGCATTTCCGCGAACAAGCGCAATCCGAAGTCAATCCGCAACTTTTCACCATCGCTACTCTGACTGGCCATGCTGCATTAACGGTGGGACCCTATTCTTTATATGTCGACAATGGTCCTTCATTGCAATCAAAAACGGGAGCGCAACTAGCTGAGGTGGGTGATTTATGGGGCGACTGCGGCGAAACCAGTCGTTCAAGACGTGAAGACTGGAAAATTATTAAAAACCGCAGCGAAGCCGATGATGTTTTATCCTCCAACAATGGACCTTCGGTTTCCATTGCACGCGGCCATCAATTCCCTATGGCATTTTTGTGTTTGGCGTCTGGCCTTGACGATCACGGCCATCGTTCAGAGCATCCCATTCCATATTGCCACATTGATATTGCTGGAAGCGGAGTAGAAAGTGGCGATTGGCAACACGATAAACCCACCGGTGCACCGGTTGTTGCTTTGGCTGGTCAGTATTTGAGGTAAAACTTACGAGAAAAAGTAAGCCGGTTAAATCATGCCAGCTTACTTTTTCAATACTCCAACTCCACCTTCTCACAGCCATCAATACCTTCCAAGTGATATATCAAATCATCGGTTGGTTGAACGCGCCATTCGTCATTTAAACGAATATCGACTTTATGTCCATTCATGGTGTAAATAAATTTGATGGGTGTTTTTCCGTTTAAACTCGGTTTAATGAATCGCTCTAATTGATCAGCAATATTTTGCGAAGCTTTGTTATCATCTAACTCAATATTCAAACATTTCGCATATTGTTCGCGAGCACTTACAAAATCAAAAATTTGCACAGTATTGATGCGGTTGCCGCCACTAAAATCATCATACTTAACATCACCTTCCGCAATAATAATGTTATCGTTATACAAAATATCTTTGTACTGATCGTAAATGTTGGCGCCAACAAATAATGAAATTCGACCGCTTTTATCATCCATGGTGACAATGGCAAATCGCTCACCTCGTTTATTGGTGCGCACCATCACATCAATAATCAATCCGGCCGCTTTTACGTTTTCACCACGACGCGTTGGTTGAATTTGATTGATGCGATTAGAAACAAAGTTTTTCAGCTCTGGCAGGTAACGATCAATCGGATGACCGGTAAGATAAAGCCCAAGCGTTTCCTTCTCACCTTGCAACACTTGTTCTTCCGGCCAAGGTCGCACTTTTGCCCAGTTGAGCTCACCAGTGGATTGATCGGCAGTGAAGGCGTCACCGAACAAATCATTTTGTCCAATAGCGGCGGCTTTGTTTTGTTGATCGGCAGCTTTAATTGCTTCATCCAAACTCGCAATTAATACGGCTCGGTTAGGGCCAAGGTTATCAAGCGCGCCGGCTTTGATCAGGTTTTCTAAAGTGCGTCGATTGACTTTTCGTAAATCCACTCTTCGGCAAAAGTCAAAAAGATCGGTGTAAAGCCCGTTTTCGTTTCGCTCTTTTACAAAACTTTCAATCGCGCCTTCACCGACGCCTTTAATCGCACCAATTCCATAAATAATGGTGTTTTCATCGGTTACGGTAAATTTGTATTCGCCTTTGTTAACATCCGGCGGCATAATTTTAATACCGTGCCGAATGGTGTCATCTACAAAGGTCACCACCTTGTCGGTATTGTCCATATCAGCAGACATTACCGCAGCCATAAACGCCGCTGGGTAATGTGCTTTTAAGTATGCGGTTTGGTAAGCCACCAGTGCATAAGCAGCAGAGTGCGACTTGTTAAACCCGTAACCCGCAAACTTTTCCACCAAATCGAATATATTCATCGCCAGATCAGGATCGATGCCCAAACTTTTCGCACCTTCTTCAAAAATCGAGCGCTGTTTGGCCATTTCTTCCGGCTTCTTTTTACCCATCGCCCGACGTAACAAATCGGCACCACCAAGGCTGTAATTCGCCAAAACCTGCGCAATTTGCATGACCTGTTCCTGGTAAACAATAACGCCGTAAGTGGGCTCTAAAATCGGTATTAAAGAGTCATGCTGATAATCTGGGTGAGGATATGAAACCTCTGCTCGACCGTGTTTTCGATTGATAAAATCGTCCACCATGCCCGACTGTAAAGGACCGGGGCGAAACAGAGCCACCAAAGCAATAATGTCTTCAAAATTACTCGGCTGCAATCGATCAATCAGGTTTTTCATGCCCTGCGATTCAAGCTGAAAAACTGCCGTAGTATCGGATGCTTGTAACAATTGGAAAGTCGGTTTATCTTCGAGCGGAATGAGGTTGATATCGAGCGGTTCTTCACCTTTTTGTTTTCTTAAGTCGTTCACGATATCCATCGCCCAATCAACGATGGTCAGCGTTTTTAATCCCAAAAAGTCGAACTTTACCAAACCGGCTTTTTCAACGTCGTCTTTATCGAATTGTGCGACCAGTCCGGAATAGTTTTCGTCACAATAAATGGCTGTAAAGTCGGTTAACGTTGTTGGTGAAATAACCACGCCCCCCGCGTGCTTTCCGGCTTGACGAATGATGCCTTCGAGCGACTTAGCCATATCCCAAATTTCTTGCGCTTCTTCGTCCTTTTCCAGCATGTCGACCAATTCGGGTGATTCTTCCAGCGCTTTGGCCAGAGTCATTCCCGGTGTAGGAGGAATCAATTTCGACAGTCGATCGGCAAGTCCGTAAGGTTTTCCCAACACTCGCGCTACGTCTTTTACAACCGCTTTAGCCGCCATGGTGCCAAAAGTGATAATTTGCGAAACGGCATCACGGCCGTAAGTTTCGGCGACGTAATCAATAACGCGATCACGTCCGTCCATACAAAAATCGACGTCAAAGTCGGGCATCGATACCCGCTCGGGATTCAAAAACCGCTCAAAAAGTAAATCGTAAGCTAAAGGATCCAAATCGGTAATTTTTAATGCGTACGCCACTAAGGAGCCAGCACCCGAGCCACGCCCAGGGCCAACCGGCACATCGTTATCTTTGGCCCATTGAATGAAGTCGGCAACAATCAAAAAGTAGCCAGGAAATCCCATTTGATTGATTACATTGAGTTCTATTTCGAGTCGTTCATCGTAAGGCTTTCGTTTTTCATCAAAGTCCGGTGCATTGCGATCAAGCAAAACATCCAGTCGCTCTTCCAGTCCTTCGCGACTCACTTTACAGAGGTATTCGGCTTCATCCATGTCACCGGTTGGAAACTTAGGCAGGTAATAAGTCCCTAACTTCAGCTCGACCGAACAGCGCTGGGCAATCTGAACGGTATTTTCAATCGCCTCAGGAATATCGGAGAACAGTTCCATCATCTCTTCTGCCGACTTCAGGTACTGCTCTTCGCTGTAGTTTTTGGGTCGATCCGGATCTTCCAGTACACGGCTCATACCGATACAAACACGAGCTTCATGTGATGTAAAATCGTCACGTTCTAAAAAATGCACATCATTGGTGGCAACAACGGGCGTTGAAGATCCTTGTGCCAACCCTACTGCGGCATGAATGTAATCTTCTTCGTTTTCTCGCCCAGTACGTTGCAACTCCAAATAGTACCGGTTGCGAAAGTAATGATTCCAAAAGCCCAGCAACTGTGCGGCTTGTTGCATATTGTTAGCGAGTAAGGCCTTACCAACATCGCCTTGCCGACCGCCTGATAACACAATCAGTCCGTCATTCCACTCTTTAAACCAATTTCGTTCGATAATGGGTACAGCGCGCTTTTGGTTCGTCGTATAGGCTTTAGAAATCAAACGCTTGAGGTTGGTATACCCTTCGTCGTTTTGACACAGCAACACCACTCGAAAGAGCTCATCACCTAACTCATCGCAGTGCACCCAAACATCACAACCCACAATGGGCTTAATACCGTTGGATTGCGCTTCGTTATAAAATCGCACCAAACCGCAAATATTGTTTTGATCGGTCAATGCAAGTGCCGGTTGCCCCAGCGCTTTGCATTTCTGTATCAATGGCTTAATACGACACAAACCATTGGTCATGGAGTATTCAGTATGTAGACGGAGATGAACAAAAGGAGCTGACATCGGCTAAATATTAATCATTGTTTTTTGACTAGAGCAACTAGTTTAAGTGAAAAAAGGCATAGGTAAAACGGTTATTTTACTTAACCTTTTAAGCGATTAAAGCGCCTTACAGGGTTGAAATGTTTCATCATGAAGCAACCGGTCTACTTCATTGTTAATTCGACGTTGCGCTGTTATCTCATCGTACTGTTCATATTGAGAAAACACAAAATAAGCCAAATGAGTATCGTATTCTAGGAGTTGAGGTAACAGGAAGGCATATTTATAGAACTTATCTGTTGCAATTTCTTTGCGTTGAAACTCTTGTGTTTGCTCAGCATTGTCTAAAGCTTTTAATGCCATTCTTTCAAGAGCAAATCCTACATTCCGATCCAATAATGTAGGGGCAAACAAAGTAAGCTTTCTGCCAACATCTCGGCATTGAAGCAAAGCGCTGTACTCAAGTTCAAGATTTGAACAAAGTTGAATAAACGTAGCTGGATAGTTCTTTAACGTTGCAGCTGCAATTCCAGCGCCTAGGGTCATGTTAAGATTTATATTGTCGTACCCTATCGAACTGAGTGATTGATGTGCCAAACTCATGAACAATGCATGGTGATTAGTGTGAATGGTTGAAGATAAATAGCGATCGATATAATTGTTCGCCGTTGAAAAATCTTTACGTTCCAAGTAACTCGCCGCTATGAGTAAATTAGCAAGCCCATCCGCCTGCAGTTTTTCACCAAGCACTTCCACTTCATTCTGGCTGCACTTTAGAGTTTTGTTTGTACATAAAATAAGTCGATGAATACGGCTAAAATTAGAAAATCGACCGCCTTCATTTTCAACGTCTAAAAGCACTTTTTTGTACGCATCCAATTCAGAGTTGCTAACCTTTCCTGCTCCGATATAGTAAGCAAACAATTTCACCGAAGCATTATCCAGTTCAAGCATTTTTTGAGACATTACTTCAGTGTTTTCCATCAAATATAAATATTCGGGGTCTAGGTCATACTCTATCTTTTTAATGCAGTTTATTTTATCTTCAACGGTTTGATCTGACTCCTCATTAGCAGGCTCACTTTTGATACCCTCCTTGCTTCTAGAAGACGCTGCCTTTAATTTAACCGTTTTTTCTTGGCCATCAATTGTGACTGTTTCGTTACTTTTAAAAGTAACTGGTTTGAAGAACAAGTAAGTCGTACACAATATGACAACGATGATTACTAGTAAATTTTTTCTATTCATGTTCAATTATCCAAATTATTATGCAGATCCGTTATTAAGCGATTAAACCGCACCTATCTTTTCCAACTTTTAACAATGAACACTGTTAAACAACTGCAAGAGCATCTAAAAATCGACTTGATTGGCTCTAAAAATTTCGTAAGTCTCGTATATTTAAGTTTCCTTACAATACGAAACATCCTATTGATTCGATGCGATTGTAGTGGTCAAGTAAAACTGTTTAATCAAGGTTACGGTTTTATCGAACCGGTATTCGGCTTCATAGTTGCCGTTGATGGGGTCGAGAATGGTTTCGCGTTCCAGCCGATACAAACTATCGTGCGAATAAATCGAGGTGCGACCACTCAGCTCTTCAATTTGTGTGCGATGTCCGGTGGGTGCCAACGTATAAGGTATGGATGTCCCGACTTAACCTGAAGAAAAGTGCCAGTGGCTTAACCCTTCTTTAAGCTCACCCAGAAAAGTATCTTTCAAACTAATACTCAATTCAAAATTGCTTAAACCGTTCTCTGCGGAACAATGAATTAGACTTAACTTATTTTTTAATCTAGTAATTTTGAATACCATCTCATTACTATCACTTAGAAGAGATATGTCAGAGTTATTATTTTGAATGGCATCTCGAAATTTAATCACATCGCTAACTAATAGCCAGTAACCTAATGACTCACATTCCAATCTTTGGCGCTCACCTCCAAAGTCAAATACCAAATTTAAGTAAACTCTATCAACTTCGTCTCGATCAAAAAAGTGCATATTTAATATCAGCTCTCCAGATGTAGCTGTGAAAAAATACTCTTTATCCATTATTGTCATACACCTCAAATTTTAAACGATCACTATATATTAATTATTTCCTCTGGGACATGGAATTGATCTTTTACCTTTCTAACATTGTCTTGCTTTACAATGCCTAGCCTGAGTGCCACTAACACACCTTGAGTTAGCTGACGCTTGAGCAGCTGTTACAGCTGCTGGCAGTGTAATACCAAATCCAATTTCTTCAACAAACCCAATCGATGGCTCACCGGAACCAGCTCTTTTAACGTGACACCTAGTTAAAACTTTAAATGGTCCATTTCCATTCTCAGGAATAGGAGTACTATTAATTCTTTCCATCTTTTGTCGATCGGATTCACCATTTTCCTTAAAAACTAGATTGAATAAATTAGTAGCGGTATCCATAGTAAGCAACTCTAAAAGCCCTCGCTCTTTGTCTGTAAGAACACCGTCAAAACCGGGACTTCCGGTTCTATCCAAACTAAAAGCGTTGCTCGCATTATGAACTGCCATAGTAGTTAAAACCGATAAACCAACCATAGCAACTCCTTGCTCAAGTAGAGTCATATTTCCACTATCGAATATTTTGAGGACACCCACAGCTCAAAACCAATAATCACAGATTTCACCTTGACCAACAAGTGCAAATTGATTAAGTTACTTGCAGGACTTAAGTGAATTATACGGACATAACACCATGACACGCGCCAGAAATACGCTCATCGATTTAAATCAAACCTCCTATTATCATTGCATCGCCCGCTGTGTTCGACGCGCTTTTCTCTGCGGAGAGGACTCCGTTACCGGTAAGAGCTTTGAACACCGCAAAAACTGGGTGGTGGAACGGTTGGACTATCTGGCCAAAACCTTCGCTATTGAAGTGGCCAGTTATGCGGTTATGTCCAATCATTATCACGTTGTTCTACGTGTCGATGTTGAAAAAGCTAGAGATTGGAGTGAAGCCAACGTTGTTCGTCGCTGGAAGCGCGTTTGTAAAATTCCACTTCTCGTACAGCGGTATCTAAAAGAAGAAACCACACCCGCCCTATCTAAAATGGCTCAGGATATTATCGAAAGCTGGCGTCAAAGACTGATGGATATTTCCTGGTTTATGCGGTTGTTAAATGAGCACTTGGCTCGCGAAGCCAATAAAGAAGACAACTGTACTGGTAGGTTTTATTCGCGCAGTCCATTGCGCTCACCCTTCGGGCCATCGTCGTTCCTTCGATGTTCAAATTCGGTTCCAGACACAATTTGTGGGAAGGACGTTTCAAGTCACAAGCTTTGCTCGACGAGGCCGCTGTTTTAACCGCCATGGCTTATGTTGATTTAAATCCCATTCGTGCGAATATGGCAAGAACACCAGAAAAATCGGACTTCACTTCCATTCAGCAACGCATCAAACAAAAGAAAAACCAGCCGCTTGAAAACAAAGTAAAGCTTATGCCACTCACACTATCGAAGCACTCTGCGCATCAACATGGCTTTTCATTTTCAACTCAAGATTATTTTGATTTGGTCGATACCACCGGTCGTATTATCCGAGACGACAAACGCGGTTATATTCCAAGCAACTTGCCTCCCATTTTAAAGCGCCTCAATCTCGAGCCTGACGGCTTCTTAAAGCTGATGCGCCGTAAAGATGACATTGCCGGTTTAAATGTTGTGGGCTCGCCTACTTCCTTAACGCACTACATCGAAAGCATTGAGCAGAAGTTTATTAAGGGTATTGGGATTAGCCGAAAGCTTTATACCTGAAACGAATTCAGTACAAAACATCACTTCCATCAGCCCGACGCTGATGCGTTCCTGCATTCGAGTTCAGAGCGAAACCCTCATTTCACCGTCGCTCACTCAACTATTACTAGTATTCTTCACAAAAAACTAAACTTTTAACGACTGCTGAATAATTTTTACTGCCTGACTGATATAAAACTTCAACCTTTAAGGTATGGCTGTCCCGACTTAATTAATTTCAGAGCGAACACCTCATTTCATCGTCGTTCATTCAACTATTACTAATATTTTTCACAAAAAGCTAAACTTTTAACGACTGCTGAATAATTTTTACTGCCTGACAGATATAAAACTTCAACCTTTAAGGTATGGCTGTCCCGACTTAATTTATTAATTTCTGGACTATCCTCAAATGATTAATAAGGCCCCAAAGGTCTCCAGGGCAAACCGGAACACCTATTCCGGTGAAACGTGTTCGGTCTGCTGATCAAAGTGAAAAAATAGTTACGTGCACTCAACTCAAGCTGTTTTCGAGTACTTATCTAAGTAAGGAATTCCATATTCCTGTATTTTTCTAATGCAGTCGTCTATCAGAGGTTCTAATCGAGTGATTGCTTCATCTTCTGTTGGCTTTTGATTGTTAATTATTAACTCCTGCAAAGGATCATCACATTTTATTTTAGGTATTTTCCAAAAAGAATCACTTTTGTCTACGATATAAGATAACCTAGCGGAATACTCTAGAGCGCCACAAGGAGTGAAGTCCAAGTCGCATGGTCTTCCAGCCAATTCAGGAAACCTTCCCTTATGAGACCACGCCAATTCTACATAGAACTCATCATCTTTTGGGTTTGGAATTAAAATGATAAATAAATGCAGAGATTCACTTAAAATATTTCGAAACACTATTTCACCAGGAAACACATAGTCAGATTTTATACGAGTAAGTTTAAAGTCTGGTAGCAATGTTGCCAGCTTATGTGTAAAGCTCTTTTTAAGAACCTTCGTGTATTCTTTTTTCATACAATCCTCAATAAGTTTCGTTAAGGCATTCCAGTAAAGAAAAATCTAGTCCAATGTACTAGTCCCATGAGCCCATGTACATGCTGTACAAAAGGCGCATTAGGCCCAAGTTGCCGCTCTAACAACGCCATTTGGGCTGGTGAAGGCGCTTTAAAAGTAAACAATACTACTTGAGCATTATTCTGAACAGCTTGTTGGGCTGTAGAATAAGTTCTAATTTGATTAACTAATCTAGTTAATGCAGCACCAGTTCTCGCCGGTAATTGGTATTTAACCTCTAAAGCAGCAATTTGATTCCCAGCTCTCACCCAAAAGTCCACAATTCGTCTTCCACCCTCGCCAACTAGAACGTAATTGGCTCTATATGCAAGTCCTTGATGAGATAAAATTCTAGCAACTGTGGTTTCGACAACCATCCCGAGGTTTCTCATCGCTAAGCCTCCTACTGACTTAGAAATGGCAAAACCAGAGCGAACACTAGTAAGAGCTAGTGAAACAGAATTATTCAATCCGGAAATTAAACCATTCAGTGTCATATTTCCAGATGGATCTGTTCCATTTACAGGATCCGCATTCGCGTACAAGTATTTATGGAGCGTTATAGGATCTTGTGAGTTACCCATCCAAGTATCCATCTGGGTAAAACGCCCCACATCCTGGTCGTAATACCTAGCCCTTAGATAATAATTATCCAACGCACGGTCGAACTGCTCGCCAGTGTATAAATAGTCGTTATCGGTAGTGCCGGTTTGCGCCAGCGTCACTCCAAACGCATCGTAAAAATATTCATCCGAGATATTGCCTGTGCTGTCCGTTAAACTTCGGGTACTTCCCAAACCATCCACCATAAAGTAATGGCTTTGGTTGTTGTGCGTTTGACTGATAAGGTCATCACCAAAAATGTATTCTTTATTAACGGTGCGGGTGTTGTCCGTTTCCGCAATCACTTGAGCATAGGCTTGGTTGTTATCGACAATAAAGTGTGTGACTTCTCCGCTTTCGGTTTTTCCAATGCGAATACCGTTCACATCGTATTGATACGATGTAGAAGTAATATTGTAAGCGTCCAGCAAAACACACCTATCCATAAGTAAAATTAATTCTTACTCTCCTGAACTTTTAGCCAGGAGACATTTCATGATTAAGCGAACCCAAGAAGAATGGTTGCAATTGTTTGCCGAACATGAAGCCAGCGGATTGAGTGCCAATGCCTTTTGC